>PUMM01000062.1 GCA_003551365.1 Clostridia bacterium | reverse complement strand
GGCCAGGGTAGCATCCTTGAGTGGGAAGGTGTAGAAGTACCCGCAGCGGCCATCGTAGTTCTGCAGCTCCGGCCGATGAGCAGCCTTTGTCACGTAATAGGAAATGTACGTGTAGGACTGTTCCTCAGCCAAAATCTCCTGAATCTCAAAATACATCGCCTCACGCTCATCCTGATCCACCGTGGTGCGAGCTGCATCCAGTAGTTCGTCAACCCTCTCATTGGCATACAGCTGGTTATTGCTTCCGTCGGGCGCCCAGTTGCGGCTGTGGAACTGGCGATAGACTCCCCGATCCGGGTCTGTCTGGCCGGACCACCCGAGAGTGCTCATCTCGAAGTCACTCTCCAGGACGTCATCGAGAAAAGCTCCCCATTCCTGCTCGTGCACATCGAGTGAGACATCAAGTTCGGCCAGCTGATGCTGGGTAATCTCCACCATCTCCCGGGTGACTTCGCCCTCGGAGTGCTTGAACTGAACTTCGATGCCATCCCCATAACCTGCCTCTGTCATCAGCTCCTCGGCTCGCTCCGGCTCATGCCCAAACCTGCGCACATCCGGATTGTGCGCCCAGGAGGTGGGGATTATGGGTGAGTACGCCACATCACGGATCCCGTAGTAGATGTGGTCGACGAGGGACTCCATATCAATGCCGTAGGCCATGGCCTGCCGCATGCGCATGTCATCAAAGGGCTCCTGCTGGTGGTGGTACATGTAATAGTTGAACCCAGTTCCCGGCCGGGTGGTCACCTCAACCTCGGGTTCCTCGCGCAAACGCTCCACCTCTTCCGGGGGAATTCCATCCACCACATGGACCCCGCCCGTCTCCAGCTCGATGAGTTTTGTGCTAACCTCGGGGATGGGACGGAAGATTATGGTGTCAATCTCCGGACGCTCCAGAAAGAAATCATCGAATGCTTCCACGACTATGCGATCATTTGGGACCCATTCCTGGAACACGTAGGGTCCCGCCCCCATGGGCTCCATCTCCAGTGACTCATCACCGTACTCCTGCGCATGATGCTTCGGGATGATCCCCGGCGCCAGATAGTAGAGAAACGGAGCATTGGGTTCGGAGAGCCTGAACTCGACCGTGTAGTCATCGATGACCTCAATTTCCTCGATGGGCTCGTAGAATGCCAGGTTCCTAGCACCAAAATCCGGATCCCGGAAACAGTCATACGTATATTTGACGTCCTCCGCCGTCAGTTCCTCTCCATCGTGAAACTTGATTCCCTCGTGCAGATGAAAAACATAGGTTGTGTCGTCGGGAATCTCGATGTCCTCGGCTACGTAGGGTTCAATTTCCATGGTCTCATCGTCCCAGGTGAGAAGCCCAGCATAGACCAGATTGTTGATGTTGGCCGAGTAAACATCCGTGGCCATTCGCGGATCGAGGTTCGTCGCATCCGCTGCCAGTCCCATTCTCAACTCCACCGGCTCATCGGGCTCTTCCGGCTCCGGTTCCTCCTCCGGGTCAGGCTCAGGCTCTGGCTCATCAATGACCTCGTCCGGCGCACACGCCATCAGCAGCGTCATGGCCAGCAATACTGCCAGGGCCGCCATTACCCACGTCCTGCCGCACATTATAATCCCCCCTCAAACTGCAAAACGAGCACGTCCGGATGAACGGGCTCAGTTTCGCTACCCAATCACTTCTCGATACTTTCACGAATTCCTGCATTGCTCCCCTCATTATTGATGAACAGCCCTCTTGTTTGTAGATTATGCTGCGATATCATCGTCTCTTCCATCCTGCATATCATTATTTCGCAAGGCGAGCTATCGGGGGGGGTCAGAAGACGCAGCTCGGGTCCCTTCATTCATTCTTATTCTCCGCACCGACACTTCGTACCCGAATCGGATCTCCGAGGACATGGGCTCTGCCCAGGCATTGGTGCGTTGAATTCACTGGACATGCCCCTATCATCAGCTCACATCTCACACTTGCGCTCCCGAATCTGGGGGACTTGATCGGCAAATGGCCAATAGTACGTCCAGGGGGTGTCGCGACAGGTGAGAATCACCGAGATGATTCAGAGCAAAAAGGTGGGCGGGCAGCTGAGTGAAGAGCAGATACATTCTCTGTTGAGAGGATATGCGCGGGGATGTGTACCCGAACATCAAATGGCAGCATTGATCATGGCTGTATGGTTTAACGGCCTGAGCCGGCGTGAAACCATCGAGTTCACCCGGGCCATGGCAGAATCGGGTGACTCCATTCCCCCCGGCTCCTTTTTGCCGTGCAGTAGCGCTGACAAACACAGCACGGGCGGCGTGGGTGATAAGACCACGCTGGTTCTGGGACCGCTGCTGGCCGCAGCCGGCGTGATTGTGGCCAAGATGTCCGGCCGCAGTCTGGGGCACACGGGGGGCACCATCGACAAGCTGGAATCCATACCGGGTTTGAGCGTTCACCTGAGCCTGGAGGAACTGGTCAGCAAAGCGGGGAGCATAGGGCTGGCGGTGGGCATCCAGACGGAAAATCTGGTGCCAGCGGACCAGAAATTGTACACCCTGCGCGATGCAACGGCAACAGTGGACAGCCTCCCACTGATAGCATCGAGCATCATGAGCAAGAAGTTGGCCTGCAGTGCCGACACCCTGCTGCTGGATGTCAAGGTGGGGGAGGGTGCCCTGCTTCCGGAAATTGCTGATGCACAGGAACTGGCCTCCATGATGGTCGAAATCGGCAACTCTGCCGGTCAGCGAACCAGAGCTGCAATTACGGACATGAATCAGCCCCTGGGATGCACCATCGGAAACGCTCTGGAAGTAACTGAAGCCATAGACACCCTGCGCGGGAGGGGTTCTTCCCAACTGCGACACCTGTGCCTCTTCCTCGGCAGTCATGTACTGGCCTTGTGTGATGACGATACAGAACCGGAAGAAAACTACAGAAATCTTGCGAGTCTGCTCTCGGGGGGAGAGGCCCTGGACAAGTTCTCCGAGTTCATCGAGAATCAGGGCGGTGACCCACGGATCACGGAAGACACCTCGCTGCTCCCGCAGGCAGAGGAGATGGTGGAGGTGCGCTCTCGAAAATGTGGGTGCGTCTGCGGGATCCGCACATCCGAAATCGGCGCCGCCGCTCAGAAGCTGTCTGCGGGCAGAGATGCGAGCGGTCAGGTGCGGGACCCGGCAGCCGGCATCGTCCTACAGAAGAAAATTGCAGATGAGGTGCAGTGCAATGAGCTCCTTGCTACACTGCACCGCGGCAGCACAGCAGATGCCCGGATCCCCCCACAGCTGATAGATCGCGTCCGCAGTGCCTTCTGCATCGGCGAGACACGGATTTTACCGCCGCAACTGATACGGGCACTGGTGACGGACGAGGGCATCACTCACCTGAAAGACCATTGTGTCGACAATAGCGTGGGCTGACCGGCGCTCAACCGGAAACCCCTCTCGGTATTCCGTTGGGAACGAGATCCTCCTCGCGGGCCAGAATCAGGGTCAGACATCCCGCAAATAGTGTGGTTGTGGCCACGGGTGCGAAGGTGATGATCAACCCTCCGGGCAGGAGAGCACCCACCAAATACGGAGCCACAGCGGCTCCCATACAGCGCAGGCTGCCGAAGGTGGTAGTAACGATGCCGCGATGACCGCGGGCAGTTACCGCTGTGGCCACTGTATCGACCGCAGGCAGAAGCATCCCCGCTCCCACTCCCAATCCGACTATAGCGGGCCAGAGCAGCACCCCGCCAGCCACGAAGGGCAGCACTCCCACACATACACCAGCCACCAGCTGACCGGCAGCCAGAATCAGTCTGAAGCCAGCATAGTTCAGGAACCAGCGGGCCGCCAGAGCAGTAGCGATCAATGCTGCAACCGGTACACTCATGATCATACCCTGCAGGAGAGTGCTCCCGGCGAAGCTTTCCTGCACATACTCGCCAACCCAAAACATCACGCCATAGAGGCTCAAGATGGCGAGAAAGCCCGCGCCCAGAGCAATCATGTGCGATCGACTCAGAAGCCCCCACAGCACGCCAGCTGCCTGCAGAGGCGATTCGCCCGACCCAGCAGTAGGCGGCTCATCAATGGCAAACCACAGTCCAACGGCAACCGGCAACGATATGGCCGGATAGAAAAAGAAGGGGGCCTGCCAGCTGATCAGTCCGAGCATCCCGCCAATCAACGGACTCAGGACCTTACCCAGTCCATTTGCCGTCTCGATAATCCCCATGGATCGACTCCGCTCTCCATCATCCTGAAACATGTCACCGGCCAATACTACGGCCAGATACATGGGCGCTGCAGAGCCAACTCCCTGGAGAAGCCGCGCAAGAAGCATCGGCAGGAAGGGATGAGCAAGAACTACTGCGAATGAGCCAGCCATGGCCCCACCAATCCCGTAGAGGAGCAGCGAAGGAATCATGACCCTCCTGCGACCCCACAGATCAGCCAGATACCCGGTCAGCGGACTGAGAAGAGCCGC
Organism: Clostridia bacterium; assembly: GCA_003551365.1. GTDB lineage: Bacteria > Bacillota > Sulfobacillia > SLMV01 > SLMV01 > PWGR01. The sequence continues at coordinate 15,274 of PUMM01000062.1, read as the reverse complement.
GGGCAGAGCAACGGCTAACACCAACAGGGATATGTCCCGCAGGTCCAAACCCAGAGCTCTGCGCATGTGCGGGAAGACGGGAAATAGCATGGTGTTGGCGGTCACCATGACAAAGACCGTGGCACTCAGGGCTGCTACCTTCCAGCCTTCTCTCACCCGCACACCGACCGCCTCCGTCTCAAGACCTACCTTTCCGCTTTTCAGTTTGGCCCGGTCGCACGGAGTTTATCAGTGAGGGAACGAAGGAAGAAGCAGGCCATGATCGCCGGTCCCGGCCGCCAGAGGTGTTCTCGTGACGGGAGGAAGACTGAAAACCAAAAAACTGCACCGGTCACTCTTTCACGTGAATGATCCGCGTCTCTCTACTCACCGCACCCGCCCCATCGCCCACTTCAACGGTCACCACGTGAAACCCCCTGCTGAGCTGCTCCCCCGCATCCGCCCGCACGGTGACTCCCCGCTCCTCGCTACACAGAGCATAGTGTTCGCTCTCTATCCGGTGTGGGATAACCTCTCCGTCCACGATTATCCTGGATGCTCGGGGAGAGAATGCTGCGCCCCGGCCAACCTGCACAGAGGCAGATAGATTCCCGCCAGAATGTGCATCAGTCGACACGGAGAAACCGGGATAAACGCGAACTCCGGGCAGTTCGCACAACCGCCCGCGGTCGGACCCAGCTGCAGAGAGAACCCGCATAGCGTTCTCTCCCAGGATTTTGCGCACTTCATCCTCCCCATAACCTCGCTCAAACAGCTTCTCGGTTATCCGCGGCATATGAGATGCATCGGGAATATCAGATGGCATCGGCGCCCCATCAAAATCTGAACCCAACCCCACGTGCTCAACTCCAACAAGGCCCACAACATGGTCTATGTGATCGACCACCTTCTCCACAGAAGCATCTGCCGGCTCTGCGGCAAGAAAGGACGGAACGAAGGTTATGTGCACCATTCCCCCGCTGTCCGCCAGAGCTTCCAATTGCCGATCAGTGAGATTGCGGGGGTGATCCCGGATCGCTGCTGCCGATGAATGACTGGCGATGACCGGCGCATCCGCAACCTCCATAACATCCCAGAAGCTGTTCTCATGCAGATGAGATACGTCGACGACTATTCCCAGCTCGTTCATCTCACGGACTATGTCTGCACCGAAGTCCGTCAGTCCCATGTCAGGTTCCGACGGGTAGCGATCCGGGTAGGTGGAATGGAGTCCCTCAGCCAGCTGGTTGGAATCATTCCAGGTCAGACTCATGACCCGAACCCCCAGGTCAGCAAACTGGCTCAGTAGTTGCTTTCCGTTCGACTCAGTAATATAATCCGCCCCTTCCACCGTAAGCACCGCGGCAATACCACCCGCAGCGGTGACCTCTCTGATATCTTCAGTGGTACGGGCGAATGTCAGCTCATCTTCGTTTATCCTCGCATTGTGGTGAAGTGCATAGATCTGCCCCAGTGCCTGTTCCAGGGCCCGATCCCCCCAGAATCGCTCACTGGAAAACACAGCGAAGTACGGGACATTGAGGTTACCCTCGCGCAGTCTGGGGAGATCAATGTGGCCGTAGCAAGTCACAGAGCGGAGATCCCGATTCATGTTCAGGACGGGCAGAAAATCCCCTTCCCAGCCATTGTCCCAGGGGAAGCGGTCGTACGGGGGGATGAGTGAGCTCAGCAAATCATTGTGTCCGTCGACAACTATGGCCTCGTGGTGCAGCTCGTCCACGGAAACAGCCTCAATCGAAGGGCCAGAAATGCCCGCGATGGGCAAACATGCGGCAATTACCCCCGCAATGGCGGTCGCAATCCCGATATTGATGCTTCCGCCAGACAGCAAATCGGACCAGCTCCTTCCTGCAGGGACTGTCGGCATTATTGTATCACAGTCCGTAAGGGCGCTCGCATGGATGCGGGGGCGAATCGACCGATCACATCTCTCCGCGGTGCTGCGTGCTGGAGACCGTCTGAAAGTGATAATGTGAAAAGCACAGGGGCCGTTGACCACTGGACACTGTCTGACACTTACTGGGCACAGTCCTGCGCCATGTCCAGCAATAAACCGCTGGCTTCGAATCGCATAGCCGTCCTGTTGATGACATGAATGAACGGGAGACCGGATTAAGGAGACAACCACATGCGCATATTGCAGGAGATGCTCGCTAACCGGTGGGGACAGGATGAAATGGAGCGCACCTCGGCCATTCTTCGCTTCCAACTGCCCCTGGGCGCCACCGCCGTTCTCATGGCGAGCAGCTTCAGCATTATGAACACCGGGCTGGCCCGGACGGACCATCCAGAAGTTGCTCTGGCCGCGTTTGCCCTGGGCCAGACCGTGACCAACATGTTCGCATCCCCGGTCTGGATAGCCCGCCAACTGCTCGTGGCTTTCAGTTCCGACGGGCAGAGCATGCGGGCGGCAGTGCGGGTGACTGTGGGCATTGCCGGACTGGTTCTTGCGTGGCTGGCAGTACTCGCATTCACTCCGGCCGGTCACCTGGTATACGTCCGCATATTCGGCGCTGGCGAAGAAATCTTCCCTGAAGTGCTCTCAGTCGTCCGGCTCTGCCTGGCTTTGCCGTTCGTCCATTTCGCTCGCGTCTGGTCCCAGGCTATACTCATGCGGCAGAGAAAAACCTCACTCATGACCTGGGCCATGATCGCCCGCCTGGCTGCCATGGCAGCACTGGCAGTGTATCTGCCTGGGTTCAATCTCGTACAGGGTGCAGCAGTCGGAGCAGCCATATGGATTATGGGCATGGCAGTTGAGTCCATATTCTGCATCACCTTTGCCCTGCCCATGCGGGATGAGGTATATGATTCTACTCCGTCTGAAAAAGAGGATCCCGCCACGGGGTGGGACTGCATCAGATTCCTGTGGCCACTGATCATCCAGGGCATCCTCCTGACATTTGCGCTGCCCGCAATCAACTCTGGCCTGGCCCGCACTGCGACTCCGGAACGCAATCTCGCAGTATTCCAGGTTGCCTGGAGCATTGCCTTCCTCTTCATTGCATTCATCTATGTGAACCTCAGTCAGGCCATTGTGGTCTTGCTGGAGGACCTGGCCTGGTGGCGCTCTCTCAAGCGAACCGGACTGTGGTTGGCGGGCCTGGACTCAGCAGCCATGCTATTACTGGTTTTGTCGGGGCTGTCGGACTGGATACTGCTGAATATAATTGGCGTGGAGGCGCACCTCGTTCCCCCCACGCGCTCGGTGCTCCTGGTAATGTCAGCGGCACCTCTGCTGGGAGGGCTGGTGGAGCTGCGGATGGGATTGGCCATGCGGCGCCAGCAAACGGTCCTGCTCGCCGTAGCCAAGAGCATCGATATGATGGTGCTGCTCACCGTCATCATCATTCTATCCACGGCGTTTCCCGCACTGGGGCCCAATGCCGGCCCTCTGGCTTTCATCGCGGGAATGATGGCCAACTACCTCTTTTTGCGTCGGAAGATCCGGGAACCCACAGAAGCTGCAATGCGGGCCGGAGGCAGCAATATCTGAGAGGGAAAAGTGCAGATTTAGAGAATAGATTCGACAGAGAGCTGCGACAGAATTGCAACGGGGGTGCAAAGTGACAGCCATGAGCGAGATAAGTGGACGCGCGGGCGGGCCAATCAGCGGGTTCTCTGTTCACTGTAAAGCCGAGTCCGACCACATCAGCGGCCGAATCGGTGGAAGGATCTACGGAGCAGATCTGCAGCTGGATATTACTGAGACGGAGATCAACGGGCGGCTCGGAGGGAGAGTTGATGGTAAGACTATCCAGCTGCAGCGCAGAGATGGAAAAATCGAGGGGCGGCTCGGCGGAGCGGCAGATGGACAGGACCTACGCCTGGCGGGTGACCAGGAAATCTCCGGTCGAATAGGGGGCGGCTATGTTGGATTCGACTGCCGCCTCACCTGGGAGGACGGGAACCTGACCGGTCGGCTCGGCGGCGACGTCGCGGGACATGATGTCAATATGACCGGCGAAGACCCTCTACTCACGGCGCTGGTGGCCTGCCTCACCTATTACTGCTACCGCCTCACGCGGCGAAGTGCGGGGTAGAGACTGGGTTCGCAGCCACACTCTCGCGTACGCATGCATGAGTACAGATGGCGGGTGGGGCAGGACCCCTACGCATAACCGCACACCGGGGCCACCTTCTCGGCCAGCGACAGCCGCCTGCCAGAAGCATAGTAGTTGTCGACCAGCCACCGCCCCCAGCGCACGGGATCATGGCCGTACGTCGCACACAGGTACCCATATGTTTTCTCCGCCAGAATTCTGCCGAGAACGTAGTTATGGTTGTATAACGGATCCAGACTGCGAAAGGTGTCCAGTGCCCAGATCTCTGGCTGTTCTATGGTGAAGCCCAGCTGCGCATAGTGATTCGCGTAGAGTTCTTCCGCCCGGGAGGGATCTTCCCACAGATCGAACTCAAACAGGCAGCTGACACCACAACGCACATCTTCCATAAGAGATATTTCCTCTGCACGCTGCAGTATTTCGCCCGACCAGCCGATGCGAAGGCCGACCAGCTCGCCCACTACGGCCATCGCCTCATCATGAGAGGCGGTACAGGTAAGATAGAGGCCCGAGGTGCGATTGGCAGCATGGCCCACTGCATGTCCCATCTCGTGATACAGCGTAGCCAGATTGGCGATATTCGCCCGTGCGTCGACCATTACCCGCACATCCCCGGGTATACCGAGAGGGCGGCAGAACCCGAACCCACCATCCACAATATGGAGATGTATGCTGTCCCGCAACTCATCCAGATTGAGGGCCTGCAGAAACCGTCCTCCCTGGACATCGAGATCTCCAATCGAATATCCCGACCCAAGGGAGCGCAGATCTGAGAACCATGTCGACTGCCGCACATCATGACGGTCGGCCAGGCAACGAGCGGTGGGCAAGTTATCGGTCACAAAGCGCTCCACCTGACTCTTCACTCGCTGCGCCGACAGTTCTTCGCAGGTGAAGACCAGGTCGACATATGAACGAAATCCCTGCTGTTGACTGTAATGATCCCGCAGCCGCATTAGCCTCAGCACGTCCGGAGTCATGCCAACGGCAATCTCACGGTCGGAAGAATGAGGTCCATCCCGATATTGACCGCGATTGTGCAGATCGAGACGGTCGCGCAGACCTGCCACCTCCGGATGTCTGTCCACCAGATCCCGGCGAGATACTGACTGCCACACCTGCGCACGTCGGCCCGAAAATGTGGGGTTCTCCCGGTTCTGCAGCACCAAATTGTAGATAGCATCATCCAACTCTGTGAGCGAGTGAGAAGCATCGCAAACGTAATTTTCCCACTGACACCGGTTATAGTCGAGTACCATCTGGACATACTGCTCCTGTACATCTACTGAGTCCACAAGATGTGACCTCCTCAGTATCCGCGCATCTGCTGGCAGCAAATCTCAGCGGTCGATCTATCCCCCGCACTGCATATGACGATCAGCTGAACTGGCGGCCGACCGCAACGATGATGGGCCGACCCGTCGCACGATCTCCCGGGAGATCCATGCGGCGGGTCGGCCCGTTACGGGTTTGCCCCCGACCATCCAGACCGACACCATCATTCGCCCGACTCAGCGTAGTCCAGAGCGATCAGGTCGTTTCCTCCTCCGATTCCTGCAGCTTTTCATGTAACTCGGCCAGTCTCTCATCCGCTTTCTCCAACTGCTGTTCCAGCTGCTCCATGACGCTCGAACTCCTGTCGACCATTTCACGGGTCTGGTCAACCACCTGGCTGGCTCTGTGTCTCCACTGAACTGCAGCCTGTTCTGCCTCGGCCCGGGCATCGTCCACTACCTGGCCTGCCCGCTGCCTCACCCGCTCACGCATCTCCTCACCACTCTCGGGAGCCACCATTATGCTGGCAGCAAACCCGAGCAGTCCTCCGATCAAAACTCCCGTCATGAACTGACCGGTATCGCGCATCTTCGATTCACCTCCATCTTTAGTATATCCGGGCACACGCTACCCCTTGAAACACCGACTCCGACACGCCGTGATGCCATCCCGATCCGAGAATCCACCCAGCACAAAGGCCTAATTCACACACTCGCGTCGTAGTGTTCCAGATGCTCGGAGAGACGACTGACCAGCCTACGGGCACAGTCCTGCGGATCAGAATCCAGCTCATGCAGGAGAGGGTTCTCCGCTCTCGTGGTGCGATAGACGACCATGCGAGCCGTATCGCTGACAAAGTTGTCACCCGAATCCTCAACCGGCGCCAGACCCTCTCCGGCCATTGACTTTTCCTCCAGATCGGTGGCCGGGCGGACTTCTATGGTATAATCCTGCAAACCAGACTCCTCCATGATCTGGTCTCCCCTGGTCTTCAGTTCCTCGAAGACCTCCTCGTCCGCCAGCTTATGATGGATTACGAAAGGCATACTCCCATCTCCCTTCTCAGCCCCCATATCATGTGGGTTTGGATATGGATTACCCGCAATTGGGTATTCTACTCTGCGGGCCAATTCCCTGCCCAAGTCAGAGTCTGGGTTGCCCGCTCGCTCTCCGGATATGCGCCGGAATGAGAGCAGATCACTCCGACTCTCGCAGCAGGTACCATCTGATGCAATGCAGAAATCTGCAGTAATGCTCGCTCACTATCGAACAAGCCTCACCGGCGACACGGGCGGAGAAAATGGCAGGGACGGAGGATCAGTATGAATATAATCGTCGTGCACGGCTACCTTCTCGCCGGAACAGGGAGCAACCTGTACGTGGCCAATCTTTGCCGAGCGCTGGCTTTTGAGGGCCACACAGTCTTTTTGCTCTGTCAGGAACAGCACCCGGAGAGGTTCAGCTTCGTGAGCCGGTTCGAGCAAATGCACCACGACAACATGCACAGTGATACAGTGTTCCATCGGGATACCGATTGTGCCGGTGAGGTGAGATTGCTCCGCCCCCACATAGCGGGTGAGCTCCCGGTCTACGTACATGACGAATACGAAAACCTCACGGCCCGCCTGATCACAGACATGTCCACCGAGGAGCTGGAGGCTTATGTGCAGCGAAACGCTCGCGCTCTGGCCACCTGTCTCAGTGCCCGGCCTTTCGACCTGATAATCAGCAATCATCTGATCATGCAGCCGGTGTGCGTCCGGCGAGCTCTCACGGAAGCCACGCACCAGGGCGGCGATCCCCTACACCGCACAATAGTGCACGGAAGCGCCCTCAATTTCGCCGTTCGCAAGAGTGACTCACTGCGGGATTACGCCCTCGATGCGATCGACGGGTCAGATGAACTCATATTCGTCAGCTCACATAGCCGGGAGGAATTTCTGGAACAGTTTCCCGGCATCTCCGGCCTGCGCCGCGCCTGCCGGGTCATCCCTCCCGGCGTGGATGCAGAAGGATTCCGTCCACTCCCCACACATGCATCCCGCTCGCGCATGATCGACCGCCTGTCTCGAGATCTGACGGAACAGCTGCGCGATCGGACAGAACGGGTTCGCAGCGCAGAATCCAGACAGCAATACCTACAGCAGATGATCAAAGTCATTGACCAACAGGATCCTCGGCCGCACTGCTTTCGCGATCTCGCACTGCAGGCCAGATCCAGCTTCACAAACTGGGCACCGGATGAGGATGCGGCGGTGCGTCTGCCGGCCATCGATTGGGCACGCGACGACATAGTGGTCTATTTCGGAAAGTATCTCTGGGGAAAGGGAGTCCAGCTGCTGGTGGCAGCCGCACCTCTCATACTCGAGAGACGGCCGCGCGCGCGATTTGTTTTGGTGGGATTCGGCAGCTCGCGCGAAATCCTGGAAGCAATGGTACACTGCCTGGACGAAGACAGGCGGCGACCCTTCCGTAACCTCATCGCCTATGCCGAGAAACTGGATCCAGACGGTGGAGGCAGCACGGGCCCGGCGTTGCAAGATCTGCTACATCGCCTGGACTCAGATGACTTTTCCGAACGATACTTTGGCGCCGCCCGACACCGCCTCGCCGCGCGCACCACCTTCACCGGCATCATGAATCACAGCCAACTCCAGCTGCTGGTCCCCTGCGCTGATGTCGTGGTAGCCCCCTCCATAAACTCCGAGGCTTTCGGTTTGGTAGCAGTTGAGGCTCTCGCCAGCGGCATCATACCCCTGTTGAACCGGCATTCCGGTTTCCGGGACACCATAGATTTTTACGCACAAGAGTTCGCCGACATTGATCCGCATGATCAGATTGCTCCCCTCCATCACAATGAAAACTACCTGTTCACGCTGGCCAATAATGTGGATGCCCTGCTGCGGATTTATGATGGGATGTCGGAAGATCAGAGAAGTGCTACCCGGGAACGGGCACACCAGCTGGCCGCCCGACATTTCTCCTGGAACGAAGTGGCACGAGAGCTGACAGAGCGATGAGAATCCGGCCCCACCGGGCTGGCACCTCCGCACCAGGTGTCCTTCCGGACCCAAATCCAGCGAGCTGTCAACCAGCATCGCATGATCAGCCACGGCACTTACTGATACACTGAATGAGGAGTGTTCATGAGAAGCACAGTGCACACTCTACAGACATCGAAGCCAGGAATGCTCTCGATCACCACGGACACTTCCCGACGAAGAGAGACGGAGGTGGGCAGCAGATGGATGCATGGATCACAATACTGCTTCTTACCGCCGGCGCAGCGGGCGTCGTTGCCCTCATATTCTACCTGCGAAGCGGAAGGTGGCAGGCAGCAGTCCTGCGGCGCCAGTACAAGCGCAAGCTGAACATGCCGGAGGATCTTGCCGAAACGGTGACAGAAGAGAACCTGTCACGACTACGAAAACGGTATCCCGGACGCTCTGACGCCTGGTACCTGGATAAAATGCTCTATGAACTGAAGCGAGATCGCTGATGATTGACACCCTGGACCTCGGGCTGAAGTGAACCTGGCCTGGACGACGCGGATACGTGTGGTGGACCAGCCTCCTGCCCCAGGTAGGCTGGCCAACCGAAAATCTGTATCTGAGCTGCGTCTCACCGGAGCAGACCCGGCCGACAGAATGGATGTCTCTCCATAAAGAGCAAGGCACATGCATAATTGGCGCACCGGGCACCGCGATTCTCCTGTTCATCCATTGTAACTCCGGGGGCGCTGCCGAAGTCGGCAGCCACCACAAACTCTCCAACTGCAGCCACACAGATCCGCCCCAGATCTCCCGGGGCATCCGCCATCTCAGGGGGTCCATCCCCGAAGGAAATCAGCGCGAAACCCACACAGCATCCACCCCGCCCGTCTCGGGATGACTGGAATAGTCCACCCGCGCACCAAATCCATCCTCAGCAATGGCCCGGAACGGCAGATAGGTGCGCCCCTGACGAACCAGCGGGGCAACGTCGAGTTCCACCGTACGCATCTGATCCGTCTCCCGATTAATCACCCGGAGCGATCGATCTCCTATGACCATCTCGATGCGCATGTCCTCGCTCTCGAGTATAACCTCATCGGTGGAACCGGTCTCAGGATGAGCAGTCCAGTCCGCTTCCGCAGCAAAGGCCTTGCCGAGATAGCGCACCGGGACAAACGTACGCCCAGCGTCAATAAAGGGAGTGGCGTCCATCTCTTTTGACTCGCCGTGCAGAATGTATTCGTTGGATCCTACCCACATCTTCATATCTGCAACCAGGCTTTCGTCATCTTCCGCCGCCAGCCCCTTGATCATCTCCACATCATCCACATAGATTGTGCCGTGATCCGGACCCGCGACATCATCGGACTCCCGGACCAGATACAGGCTGCTGAGTATCAGTGGCTGCGGCCATTCGGGATCAATTTCGCCCTGCACCCGTCGCCAGCCCTCCCAGTCAATCTCCCGGGCGAGATCCACATAACGTCTCTGTCCCTCCGAATCAAATATCTCCGCGCGGAGCCAGTAACCGCTGGCATCTCCGTAGACCTGAGCCGACACTCCCAGGTTATTTGTGCCCATCGATATCTGTCCGGAGCCCAACTGACCATAGGCAATCATTATCCCGTCGACATCCTGGCTGAAATCGTAGTCCAGACGGCCCGAGCGTTCGCCGCTGTAGACATAGTCGGCATCCTCCTGCACAGCGAAGCTGCCCTCCAACCCGTCCGGATGACTGCGGAAGCTCGCCTCCTGCCGCTCAGTAAAGGTGAAGAAGGGCTCTCTCTTTCCGCCGATTCGGACGACAATTTCCCGAACATGCCCGTCAATTTCGGCGGTTAGCACACCCAGACCATCCCGTTCGGGAGCCCGATAAACATTATCCCGCACTTCACCGATCTCCGCCTCCCAAACCACAGTCTCCGGCCCCGCATCGAGGGTCTGACCGGTCACGGTCTCCACAGCGGTGTCCAGGGACACCTGCTGGCCGGGGAGCAATCTGATCTCCGAAGGATTCACTGCGAAATCGACGATGTCATCCCCGCCGAAGATTCTCACCGTCTTCTCCTCGGTCACTCCAGCGAAGGATACCCGCAAATCCACCTCACCCGCATCTTTTGCCCGGAGAACACCCTGGCTAACCTCAGCGCGCTCAGGTTGAGAAACGGTCCATTGCAGCTCATCGGAGTCAATCTGCAGGGGGTGATAGTGCTCATCGTGTCCGGTGACCCCGTAGCTGGCCTCAGTGCCTATCAACAGGCCATCGGTTCCCCGCAAGAAAAGGGTGGATGCCTTCGATTCCGGGGCCCGGTTGAACACGCCAAGCGCATTGGGCACGGCGCGCTCCAGACCGTGACGTGGCCGAGAGACCAATGTGGGATCAAACTCCCCCAGACTTCGCGCTGCCATGCTGGATGACCCGCCGCCGTCCAGATTTAACGCCCGGTCTGCCCCGAGACGACTCATGAGCTGCGAAAGCTCCTGCATGGTTATTCCTCCCAGAGCTGGCGTGCCATCAACCGTCACGAAGTGGACCTCGCGTCCGGCCTCATCCACACCGATGGCGGTGCGAGAAGCGCGTATCGCACCCGGCGAACTCAGTTTCTCAGGATCCACCGGGCGGCCATCCTCCACCAGCAGTTGATGCCCCCCAACCGCGTTCTCCAGAGCGACATCCGGGTCAACCTTGAGGTCAAAGGTTAAACTACTTCCGGTCCGCAAATGCCCCTCGAGAAACTCGGCTCCCGAACCATCAGCAATGACCACCGAGCCATCGCGAGGTATGGGAACCGAACCGTCATCCCGGGTCATTCTCACAACTGTGCCATCCCGCACGGTGACCCGCAATACTGGATCAGAAAAGAAGACAGATGACACCTCGGATCCCCAGGTGCTGTCATACAGGTATATGCCGCTTTCAGCCCGAAACGGCTGATTGTAACCGGCAAGACTGCGGCGGTGCACACCTCCGAGTATGACCTCTCCCTGCAGGGCCCAATTGGCAATGTGGGCCACACGGTCCTGATCAACACCGAAACCGAACCAGGTATTTCCGGGAGATGGAGATGAGAGAATCTGGCCGTGTTCCACGTGCAGTCCCAGGGGAGCCGCAGGACGGGTTAGATTGAAGAAATCCGCATTCACTGCTGCAACGGCTTCCTCATCCGCCGCCATCTGCCGCACGGTCTTCCTTTCATTGAATCCCTCATCCGGATGCATGGCTGCAATCTCTACGTGTGGATTCTCCAGGTCGACAGTGAGCTTCTTCATGGGCAGAGTGCTGCCCTGCACTACCAGGTCGTAGTGCGACAGTCGGGCACCCTCTCCGATGATTTCGTGATCTACGAGGCGAAAACTTACGCTGTGGGCTGCCGCAGTGGGCGCGAAAATGAGGCTGATAGACAAGGCGAGCACCAAGAATGGTACCAACGGCCGGTGAAGATGAGTCACCCCGATCCTCCCCCATTCATGTGGACCTACTGGCACTGCATCGCCGCGCCCCCTGCCCGGGCCCGACTCCGCACGATGCCCCAATCCCTCAAGATAAAACACCCCATGACCAATCACACAGGAAGTCGCTGTTATCCGTTGCACAACCTGCTCCGGGGCAGATCGTGCAGCGTATATCCGGACAGTTCGTCGCCGGGCACCCCCACTCATGATTGGAAGCGGTGGTTCAGACTACTTCTGGTTACAGGTACATCCTGTTCGGACTATATCGCATCAACACACTGACAAGAAAGCTATAAGAGGGCGAAAAACACTACATGTTGGTGACAAAAATAGTTCGTTTGTGCGGCACATCAGCAGATCTCTTGCAGGCGCCGGCTGTAGCCGCCTCCGGGTGTAAGCGGCCATTTTATAATGTACACATTCGGACAGTACGCGGTTCCGTTTTCGGACAATAAGATTCGCCACTTCCGGGCAAAAAAGGCTCGCCCCTTTTGATATAGAACTTGGTGCTTAGGACAGTACCAAGAAAGGGGCGAGCCAGAGTGAAAGTTGGCGAAGCTGTAATGGTTGAAATTCGTTTTTTGGCCCGTCAGGGTCTATCGAAGACTGCTATTGGTAAACGCCTCGGTTTGCATCGTCACACGGTTCGCAAGTACCTCAACGATCCTCACGTTGCGGGCAAAAAGAGGAAGAGAGAATCGATTATCGATCCTTTCAAATCTTACCTCAAAACCCGCCTGGAGGAGTACCCGGACCTTTCGGCCGTTCGTCTGCATCGGGAGATCTCTGGACGGGATTCTCCCACTCCAGCGGCAGATCTTCTGCCGGCTGAGCCGTACCGGGGCTCGGTCCGTACTGTACGTCGTCACGTGGCCGAGATGCGCCCGAAACCCAAGCGGGTGTACAAACCGATTGAGACGCTTCCTGGTGAACAGGCTCAGGTTGACTGGGGTCATTTCGGTTACATCTACGTCGACGGTGAAAAGATGCCTCTGTACGGATTCTCTTTTGTGCTCAGTTACAGCCGCATGCGTTACGTGGAGTATACCACATCGCAGAACATGCCGACATTTCTCGGCTGTCATCAGCGGGCACTTCAGTACATTGGAGGGGCGCCGGAGCAAATTTTGTACGACAACTGCAAGACCGTAGTTTTGGATCGGGTGGGGTCAGTGGTGCAGTTCAACCGGGATCTGCAGCGGTTTGCGGCCGAGTACAGATTCCGGCCGGAGGCGTGCTGGATCAGGGATCCGGAGTCAAAGGGTAAGGTGGAAAGCTCTCTCAAGTATGTACGGCGAGATTTCTTCTACGCCCGTCCCATAAGCGACATCGATACCCTCAATCGGGAGGCTCTGCGTTGGTGTGATGAGGTGGCCAACGAGAAGAAGCACTCTGCGACGCGGGAGGTGCCCTCCGATCGGCTCAATGACGAACGGGAGGCACTGGCCCCGTTGCCAGAGCGCCAGGTGGAGATATTTTCTCAAACCGAGCGCAGTGTGAGCAAGGACGCCACATTTTCGTTCGAAACCAACCAGTATTCGGTGCCGCATCACCTCAGCCGGGGTTCAGTTCTGCTTCACGTGTTTTCTGATCGCCTGGAGGTATATGCGGGCGATGAACTGCAATGCGTTCACAGGCGTTCATCGGAGCGGGGTCAGTTGATTCTCGATGATGAACACTACGAAGGTCGTCCCACCGGTCGCCGCAAGAGAAAAAGTCTGCTGCAGGCGGACTTCGAGGATCTGGGGCCTGAAGCAGGGGATTATCTTCGGAAATTAGCCCGTCAGCGGCGGGGAGGCCTGAAAGAGCAGACCAAAAAGATCCTGGATCTTTGCGATGAATATGGTTCGGATGCCGTCTACGAGGCCATGTTGCGTTCTGCCAGCTTCGATAGATATGGATACGACGCGATCAAGCGGATTGCTCAGAAGCGGACCGTACATCCGGACTCACTGCCCGATGATCCGCGGGACCGGCAGAAGGACGAGCGATCTTGTGAATTGTACATAGAAGTCGAAAGACGCGACCCCAGTTACTACTCCCAAGCGATGACGGGGGTGAATGAGCATGAGTGTTGATCGTGGGAGGCTCTACGCCTATTTGAAGCGGCTCAAGCTGCGCAGGATCCGCGAGATTCTGGAGTCGGGTGAAGAAGAGGTCTTTTCCGGCTATTCTGATCCGGTGGAGTTGATCTTTCAGGTGGCGCAAAGAGAGGTGCTCGCCCGAGAGGAGACGCAGCGGCAGAGGCGGTTTCATCGCGCGCGGTTTCCAGACATCAAGACCCTGGATGATTTCGACTTCTCAGTGCAGAAATCGGTCGAGGAGTCGACGCTGCAGGAGTTGGCCCAGCTGGACTTCATTGACCGGGCAGAGAATGTGGTGTTTCTCGGGCCGCCGGGAGTGGGCAAAACTCATCTGGCCATCGCTCTGGGAGTGGCCGCCGCCGATCGTGGTCACGATGTGCTCTTCTGTCGGGCGGAAGAGCTCGTCGATGACCTGTATGCGTCCCTGGCCGATGGAACCTTCAAGCGGGTACTGGGACGCTACGGCAAACATGATCTTTTGATCATCGATGAGTTGGGATTTCTCGATCTGGATCGGACCGCCTCGAACCATTTCTTCCAGGTCATCAACCAGGCCTACGAGCAGCAATCGGTTATCCTCACCAGCAACCGGCCATTTCAGGAATGGGCTGCGCTGTTTGATGATGCAGTGGTGGTTTCGGCCATACTGGATCGCCTCCTGCACCACGCCCACCTGTTCAACCTCAAGGGACAAAGCTACCGACTCAAGGACAAATTCGACCCCCCCTGGGCCCAGGGGGGTGAGCACCCCAACCCAGGATAATGACACCGAAACCCCTCACCGACACCAGCGACCAGGTGGCGAAACTAAATGACCGAAAACGGCGATCCCTAGATGGCCGTTGACATCCCCGGGGAAGCAGGGAAGTGCAATGATGTCATTCACAGGTGAGAGATGTTCGATCTGAGAAGCAACCGCGGATGGTACCCGGGGTCGGTCAGTTACGATGGATCAGTGCCACGCCACACCATAATCCTGTGCGTGCGAAGACTGGGGGAGAAGGATTGGCTGCAGATTTGCGAAAGATCAAAACGCCCGTCGAGGGCGAGGATCCCCGGGAATATTCTCTGTGGATCAAGAGCAGGTATCTGGCGGTGACCCCGCGGTAGTGGCCTTTCAGCGGCCCTGGCGGCCACAGCCGGGACAGGGGCACTGAACCTGACTTCTATGCCGGTCGCCGGCATGGTACAATGAGTCAGGCGGGCGACGGTAGCGGGAGACCGCACACCGGCGATCTCCCGCTAAAACTGATGCTGATCACTGTTCCTGCTCGCTGTCGTCCGCCCTCATTGCATCTATTTCCTCTTCCACCGCCTCGGCTTCTTCCCGCAGTCTGCGAGCATATTCCTGCAGCGCCTCCTCGCGCCTGACCTTCTCCGGTGCTGCCGATTCGGGGGCATACGG
>PUMM01000013.1 GCA_003551365.1 Clostridia bacterium | reverse complement strand
CATGGTCTGCAGATACTCTTTTCGACTAACCATTGACATTTTCACTGATCTCCCCTCGGTAAGATTTCTACATGGGTTAGCCGGGGGCCTCTGGGTAAGATTTTAGGTGAGGTATTGCGCATTCTGTCCCCATAACAGATTGTGTGCTATAATGGTAAGCAATACTGGTCTACATTAGAGGATCAGTGTCTGTGACATCTCAACCTTCGCGGTATTAGGATGGGGGTTCTGAGTTGGATTTCAGAGTCGGAGATAGAGTGGTATATCCCAGTCACGGGTCCGGTACCATTGAAAGTATTGAGAACAAGACGGTACTGGATTCGGAATGTGAGTATCTGGAGGTCAGCCTTAAGGCGAGTGACATGAAGGTCATGATTCCCGTTGATGAGGCCGAGACCGTGGGGCTGCGGAAAGTGGTTGATGAGGAGTCGGTGAACAAGTGTCTCCACCTGTTGCGCGCCAAGACGACTGATATGTCGTCCAACTGGAATCGCCGATTTCGTGCCAATACGGAAAAGGTTAAGACCGGCGATATATTTGAGGTTGCGGAAGTAGTGCGCAACCTGACCGTACGGGATGAGCAGCGCGGTCTGGCCACTTCAGAACGCAAGATGCTGGATGAGACGCGGGAAATTCTCTGCAGTGAGGTAGCTCTTTCCCTTAATTTGGATCTGGAAGAGGCAGAGAAAATGATCGATGAAGCGCTAAGTGAGGCGACCGTCCGCGCGGGATCCGAGGTAGACTGATTATCGCGCACCGCCAATCACACAAACCTGCAATTCGGGGCGAGCCCTCTCTTTCATTTCGGGTGGGCTCGCTTCTGTCCTTGGGACCCAGATGAGTGGGAGGCCGATCCGTGAGGACGCGCGAGGACAGAATGGAGTACAGCCTCAAGGAGCTGTCGGGTGCCATGGGCGATTGGGGTACCCTTCTGCCGATCGCCATCAGCTTCATGGTCATAAACGAGATGCACCCAACCAACTTCATGGTGGTGTTCGGAGCCACCAATATCGTGACGGGTCTGGTGTACCGGGTTCCCATGCCCCTGCAGCCCATGAAGGCCATCGCAGCAGTCGCAATTGCTGGACAGTGGAGCGCAGATCTGATAACCGCAACTGCTCTTTCGATGGGGATATTCTGGATGCTTCTCAGTTTTTCCGGGGGCATCAGTGACTATCTCTCCAGGGTGCCCAATTCGGTCATCCGGGGCATCCAGGTGTCTCTGGGCATAACCCTGGGATGGTCTGGAATCACCATGATTGTCGACGACCGATGGTGGCTGGGTCTGCTCATGCTGGCGCTCATTCTGGTGCTGAACCGGGGTGGCGGCCGGGCTCCCACGGCAGTCATAGTGGTGGCCGTCGGCCTGCTCATCATGCTGTATGAGGGCGATCTGGCAGTAGCTTTGACCGGTCTCACCTTTCCCTCGTTCGTTCTGCCCGAGCTCTCACTGGCCTGGGAAGGGTTCGTGCGCGGTGGCCTGGCACAAATCCCTCTCACGCTGGCCAATGCAGTCATTGCATGTTGCGCCCTGCTGCAGGAGTACTTCCCGCACAAGAGAGTCGCCGAACGCCAGCTTATGCTCAACATGGGGGTCATGAACGTAGTTGCTTCCCTGTGGGGTGGATTTCCCATGTGCCACGGCGCTGGCGGACTGGCCAGTCATTACTACTTCGGGGCCAGAACCGGCGGCGCCAATGTTCTCGAGGGCATTCTGGAGATTCTGCTGGGGGTGGTCCTCGGTACTGCTTTGCTATCCATTTTTGCCGCTTTTCCCATGTCCGTCATCGGTGCAATGCTGGTCATGGTAGGTGTCGAGCTCGGGAATTTCTCCCGACGTCTACAGCCTCGCGAATGGCCGGCTGCTGCGGTTACGGTGGCGCTCGGGGTGAGTGTTAATCTGGGAGTCGGATTTCTCGGTGGCCTGACGGCACACGGATTGCACGCGCTCATTGTGAGAAATGATGACGGAGAAAATTGACAGTGGAGACGGGTGACGATAGCATTGAAGATGCTCAGGGAACAGAACCTGTACGTCATGCACCCACCGTAATGGGAGCTGCGGGGCAGAAGTCTATCGTACGGCCCTGTCCGGTGGAAAACAGGACATCCGGAGCATCTATTCCGAGAGGTGAGGTGGTCAGCTGTGGTGAAGAAGACAGCACTGCTTCGAGAGATAAAGGATCTGTTCGAATGGGTCAGCTCACGTTACGCCGACGAAAAGGACAACATGACGACAAAGGATGCCCAGGAATTGCGCCTACGCATCCGCAGTCTGCAGAACCTGGTGGAATGAACAAACTCGCCGGAGCCCTGTCCGCTGCCGCAAAAGAAAGAGGGAGAATGTGCACCATTATGAGCTGAAATACGGGCGGCAACAGCTGCGGGTGGAGTGGCCGGACCTGCCGGATGCAGAAGTCGAGGTGTGCCGGAATGTGCAACGGGCTACCACTCAGGCAGATGAGAAAGAAATTGTTCTGTCTGCTCTGCATCGGCCGGTGCAATCCTCCCGCCTGTCTCACCTGGTGAAGCGGGGGGAGCGCGTCTGCATAGTCACCAGCGACAATACCAGACCCATGCCCACACCACAGGTGCTCCCGCTCGTGCTGGATGAGCTGAACAAGGGAGGGGTTCGTGCGCGGGATATCCTGGTGGTGTTTGCCCTGGGGATTCACCGGCAACAGAGCGATGAGGAAAGACGGGAACTGCTTGGACCTGCTGTTGAGGGCGATGTTTTATGTGTGGACAGCGATCCAGAGGACACCACGTTTTTGGGACGGACCCGCTTCGGCACTCCGGTGCACATGTATCGACCGGTGGCCGAGGCTGACCGCCTCATCTGCCTGGGGAACGTAGAATTTCACTATTTTGCGGGTTACTCCGGAGGGGGCAAGGCTATTCTGCCGGGAGTGTGTGATGCCCGGACGGTGACGCATAATCACGGTGCGATGGTGGCGGATGAGGCCGCCGCGGGAAAGCTGGCGGGAAATCCGGTGCGGGAGGACATTGACTCCGTGCTGGATCTGCGGCCCATCGACTTCATTGTGAACGTCGCAGTTAGCGATCAGGGCCGCATCACCTATGCTGCGGCGGGAGATCCCATTGCCGCTCACCGGAAGGTATGTGCACACGTGGATCGTACCCACCGCAGTGGTCGGGCCAACAGTGCCGATCTTGTTCTCGCTTCCGCCGGAGGTCACCCCAAGGATATCAACCTCTACCAGACACAAAAGGCCATCGACTTTGCGTGTCAATTTGCCGCTGCCGGAGCTCCGGTGTTGTGTGTCGGTGAGTGCAGCGAGGGATACGGAAATGATGTTTTCGCCTCTTGGCTGCAACAAGGTGATTCGCCATCCGACATTGCCCAGCGTCTTATGACAAAGTTTGAGCTGGGCGGGCACAAGGCCTTTGCACTTGCTCGCTCGGCATCCGCCCACACAATCGGCATGGCCTCGTCGCTTCCAGAGGAGTATGTCCGGTCAGCCTTTCTGCATCCCGTGTCCATAGCCGATGACCAGCGAGTGACTGTACCGGTGTCCTTCAGCGGACTGGCCAGAAAGAACAGTCACGGGTGCAGTCCGCGCATTGCTGTGCTGCCCAATGCTCCCTCCACTCTGCCACGGAAAAAATGAACGGTACGCGTGGGGTGTTGACCAAAGATATTGTGGTCCCCGATCCGTTGTCAGGCGCCGTTTCGGCGCTCCACCCTCAACCCGCCCCATAACAAAACCACATTTCAATTTTCTGCAGGTGAGTAAGAGGTAGACTCCGCCCATCGCTAAGATGACAATAAGCAGACTCACCAACAAAGCTGAATCCACTCCCCTCATCCTCGACTCACTGGCTGACCCCAATCACCAGGAGTAACCACGATGTGAACCCAGAACTTTGGAGCAATGGGGGCAGAGCAAAATATGCGTCTCGTGACCGCTTGCAGCTAGTGCCTGCTCCTCACTTCTCAGCAGCATGCTTATGACATCTCCGAATTGTTTTTCGCAGTGCGGGCATATGGGTTTGAAGTCACCGTCAACCGTAAGATGCATGATCTCACCTCCCCTCCGACTACTCCGTCCCGAGCTACCCTGCGTTGCATAAACCTGCTGTTTGCAGATGGGACCAAACTAAATGAAGTTATTGTATTGTTCCCCTGAATACGCCCCCAGAGCGAATCCACCAACCAGTGTTACTTTTGCGGTCAGCCTTGATCATCTGTATCAGTGTGTGACTATAGTCCCGCTCATGCTGCTCCCAGGGATGGCAAGCTGCACGGAGGAAGAACTTTGCCATATGCGCATCAACATAGGGACCACCCTGCTCTCTTTGCTCTTGGATGAGGTGATGATCAATATCGTCCGCCTCATGTATCTCCTGCAGGGATTCCTCGGGGTACATGTTCTACCTCCGCAGTTCCTCATTGTGGTTAACGCGACTCCCGCCGTGGGGGTGTTTCCAGTACACGCAGTCTCATTCCTGCAAGATCTCACTATCCCACATAAGACAGGGTTGAGATTATTGCTATTTTTTCCTAAAGCATTTGTCAGCGTGGCGCAACCAACATACCGGCAGATGATGACCGGGCTGAATTCGCTCTTGTCATGAAGCCTGCTACGGGAAACGCTCCTGTTTACCGATTTTTAGCGAGAAAGCCTCGCCCGTGAAACGGGCGGGGATGAATCGCTGTTGAACACATAAAACGTATGTGCCATAATCAAAGCACATGTGAATATTTGGATGGTTGTTGCAGGTAATCCCCTGCAATGTAAAATATTTAGGGTGTAGCTGATACTGCATTGGATCGTATTGCTGTGCAAACATGCAGCCTGGGGCTGTTAAGGTATAATCTGTATTACAGACAGTGAACAAGCAACAAACGATCTGCCTGCACGGTAAACAGTGCAGGTGCCTGGGTCGGTATATCCGTATCTCAGGAGGGCTGATGGCACAGCCTTAAGTCTGCGTCGCACTCGCCT
>PUMM01000081.1 GCA_003551365.1 Clostridia bacterium | reverse complement strand
GGGGGACTCCGGCCCGGGCATCCTCAAGGGCCAGAGCCGCATCCCGCGTCCTGTATGGTCTTTCGATGGCCGCCGCGGGACGGAGTGAAGCACCGCGACCCGCGACGGCTGCGGCTTCCGGTCGATTACTCTTCGGCCAGCCACGCGTAGTGGAAGTCAGCCCAGGTCTCCGGACCATGTACGTTCCGTACAAAGGGACGGTACACCCACAGGTGATACTCATCGACCATCGGAACGGCCGGGACATCCTGCAGGATGATCTTCTGGGCCTCCTCGGCCAGCGCGAAGCGCTCATCGGTATCCGAGGTGACCATCAGTTCGTTGAGCAGGTCGTCCACTTCGGGATCCGAGTAACGGGTGTAGTTGTTGGTGTGGCCGGTGCTGAACCAGCGATAGATAAGATCCAGGCCGGTCCCGGAGAAGCTCAGTAGAGTGGTGTGAAATTCCCCGGTGTCGCGGGCCTCCGTCCAGGCACCACCCGAGACGACTTCCAACTCCATGTCGATGCCGACTTCTGCCAGCATTCCCTGAATCGGCTCTGCCTCGACGACAAATTGCTCGGGGATGACGCACTGCAGCACCAGTTCCTCGCCGTCCTTGACCCGTACGCCATTGTCCAGCTCCCAGCCCGCTTCCTCCAGTAGTTCCATGGACCTGTCCGGATCATATAGGTAGTTGAGATCGCCGAAGGTCTCCTTCTGCGCGTCCTTTCCGCCGGGCCAGTTGGCCGCGCCTATGTGCGCATACAGTATCTCGGCCGCTCCCCGGTAGGCCGGACCATCCACCAGGATGGAGCGATCGATGGCGTGCGAGATGGCCTGTCTGACCAGAAGATCATCCAGCGGGAAGCGGTCGTTGTTCATGATCAAGTGGCGTCCGGTGAAGGTTCTGGGAACCAGCTCGACCTCGAACTCGTCCTGATCCTGGAAAACCGGATACCAGTCCGCCTCTCCCTGCACCCAGTCGATTTCCCCGGCTTCAAAGGCCGCCCGGCGTGTTCCCGGTTCGCGCGGGCCGATGATGGTCAGCTCATCCAGATAGGCCGGTCCGGTCTCTCCGAAGAGGCCCTCGCTGCCCCAGTTGTAATCGGGGTTGCGCTCCAGTTTGACGTGCCCCTCTTCCACGTATTCCACCAGCTTGAACGGCCCAGTGGAGACAGCCATGTCATCATAACCGTAATCATCGCCAAACTCCTCGATCGCCGCCGGCGAGTGAGTGAAGATGGCGCCCGCCTGGGCGAAGAAATCTCCCACCGGCTCGTGGAAGCTGAACTTCACCCGGTGGCTGTCCAGGGCTTCCACGCTCTTGAAGTTTTCGCCCTGCAGACGGGTGTGGTACATAGGCGCCTCGTTCTCGACAGCGTATTCCACGTTGAATACCACGTCATCGGAAGTGACTTCGCCGCCGTCGTGGAAGGTGACACCCTGCTTCAGGGTGAAGGTATATTCCGTCGCATCATCATTGGCCTCCCACGCTTCTGCCAGGCCGTCCACGATATTTCCGTCATAGTCGAGATAGACGAGCGGATCCGAGATCAGCTTGTTGAACACCCGGTTCTTGGTGTGCCGCAGGTGCCAGGGCGCCAGCGTCCCCTCGCCCACATTGTTCAAGGCAGCGCGCAGATGTCCACCCTGCCGCGGTTCATCCGGATCGGTCGCCTCCTCGGGCTCTTCCGTCTCCTCGGGCTCTTCCGTCTCTTCCGGCTCCTCCGGTTCATCGCCTTCTGTATCCTGCACACACCCCACCGCCAGCAGCATTCCCAGGATCAACACCAATACCAGTATTCCGAGTCCTCTTCGACCGAAACTGTGCTTCATCATTCCTGTACCCCTCCTCTGGGAGTATCTATCTGACCGATAGTACGGAACCGTCCGACATGACTGGTTCTGCCCATTGTCTCTCCTCCGCCGCTATCGGGAAGGAATCACCCGCTTCTCCCACTCCTGCAGCCTCAGCGTTCACCCCGCAAACGGGGATCGAGGATGTCCCGCAACCCATCTCCAAAGAGATTGATCGCCAGCACGGAAAACATAATGGCGATGCCCGGGTAGGTCGTTAACCAGGGCGCCTCGCGCATGTAGTCCCGGCCGGAGGACAGCATCATTCCCCATTCGGGTGTGGGCGGCTGCGCTCCCAACCCCAGGAAGCTCAGAGTCGCTGCCTGGAGAATCGTGCCACCCACCTGCAGCGTCGACAGCACTATGAGCGGGGCTGCGATGTTCGGCAGCAGGTGCCTGATCATGATCCGCCAGTTAGATGCCCCCGACGCGGTGGACGCCAGTACGTACTCGTTCTCTCTCACCGACAGTGTCTGACCCCTTGCAACTCGGCCAAAACGCGGAATGCTCGATATCGCCAGCGCCAGCAGGGCGTTGAACAGCGACGGACCGAGCACGGTCAGAATGACCAGGGCAAGTAAAATGCCCGGGAACGACAGCAGGATGTCAAATCCTCGCGAGATGATCACATCCACTTTGCCCCCGTACCATCCCGCGATTAGCCCGATCACAGTCCCGCTGCCCGCTCCGATGACTACCACCAGGATCCCGACCGTCAACGATATCCTCGTCCCAAAGATCAGCCTGCTGAGTATGTCTCTGCCGTACTGATCAGTGCCGAGCCAGTGTTCTGCACTGGGCGGCTGGAATGAGGAGCGGATATTCTGCTGAATGGGATCGTGCGGGGCAATCTGGGGAGCAAATGCAGCGACGATCACCACGACCAGCAGCATGGCCAGTCCGACCATTGCCGAGGTGCTCTTTTTGTACCGCCGCAGGTTCTTCATGAACTCCGAACGATCCATATGTCCTCTTTTGCGATCGAGCTGATGCCCGTTCTCCATCCGGTTCAGCACCTCCCATCCCGTCTCGACGACTCCGGATCACGCGGCACGTGCCGCCGGAGACATCAATCCCATATATCCTGCGGCAGCGTGCTCAGCCGCTCGTGCCCCGTCTCAGTGATGACGACGGTGTCCTCTATGCAGGTCGCCTGCTCGCCGGGAAGGATGATCATGGGTTCTATGGCGAAGGCCATGCCCGGCTCCAGGGTTACCTCAGTCTTTTCATTGAAGGAGGGCCACTCGTGCACAAACAGTCCGATGCCGTGTCCGGCCATCCTGGTGAACTCGGCAAACTCGCTGCCCTCCACTTCCGCCAGACCCTGCCTGCTGGCCTCCGCTACGGTGACGCCCGGCCGCAGGGCAGCCAGGGTGGCCCGGTGCACGGCCAGATTGGCTTCCAGCTGCGCCAGATCCCTGCCCCTGGGAGCCTTCGGCGTCAGGGTTCGGGTGACGTCCGAGTAGTAGCCAAAGGACGCGGCGAAAAACTTGCCGGCCCCGAGGTCGAGACGCACCATGTCGTCATCCGCCGGGACTATGTCCCCGGGGTAACGACGCAGGTGCCCCGACCGCACTCCCGAACCGATCAGTATCTCATAACCGGGCGACATGGCATTTTTGCGCATCACCTGTTCGGCGGCCGAAGCTGCCATACACTCCGGTTGGCCGGCCTTTATGGCCTCTACCGCCCGGGTCATGGCTTCATTGGTCACTTCGGTGGCATCGCGCATGTGCTCGATCTCTTCCGGCTCCTTGATTAGCCGTACCTCCGACAGCAGCTGCGAGGCGGGCACCAGCTCGTAGTCGGCCAGGGCCGACTGCAGCGCCAGGAAGGATTCCGCACTGAGAAGCCGCTCCTCGAACCCAACCCGCAGGTCCGAACCGTCACCCAATCCGGCGAGCTGTTCGGCGATGAACTCATCGGCTGCTCCCTCTTCAACGCCCACGGTATCCGCGTCCGTCAACGCACCCATTTCCGCCGCCTCCATGGCCCTGGTCATAAGCAGTGGGGTGTCACCCTCGTCTGCAGAGATAATCAGACCCGGGGGTCGGCTGGGGCACGCTCCGGTGAAGTAAAACACCGAGGGCATGTCCATCACCAAAATGGCGTCCAGTTCTCTGTCCCGCAGTATGCTGCGCATCTTGCTCCAGCGTTTCTTGTAGTCCGGCAACTCTGTCACCTCTCATCTTTCATCCGATTGTCATTGCACGCGGCAGCCGAAACTCACCCGACCAGCTCGCCTCTCTCCGCCACGACCCTGCCCCGCTTGATCACGAACAGGCGGGTGGCCACGTCGCGGATCGCCGCAGCCGGCGAGTCGGCATCGAGCACCACCAGGTCCGCCTGCTTGCCCTCCGCCAGACCCAGACTGTCTCCCAGCTCCATGGCCTCGGCAGCGGCCGAGGTGAATGTGGTGTAAAGCCTCTCCAGTGGGGCGGGGCGGTTTATGCCGTTGATGCGGGCGAGAAACTGTGCCATGCCCAGCACATCCGCGTTCCCCAGACCCGTGAATATGTCGCGGATGTTGTCCGTACCAATGACCACCTGCACCCCATGATCCATCAGATCACTGATGGGAGTGTGCTTGTTCCCGGGACAACAGGCGATCACGCCGGCCTCCGCAGCCCGCTGCATGGATCTTTCGCGCAGGTTGGGGGCCAGAAACGGCATGGAAGTCAGATGGCTCACGATGACCTTACCACCCAGATCCCGCTCCTCCGTCAGCCGTGCCACGTAGGGAAGATTGTATCCGGCTCCGTTGTCGATGTTGTCCAGGTGAATGTCCAACCCCACCCCGAACTCATCCGCCAGGGCGAAGATGTCATCGATCTGATCCCGCACGTCGGAGGGCCAGTTGGGATTCATGTTGCCCCCGACGTAGTCCAGCCCCATCTCCAGTCCCTTCCGCACATAGGGACGGCAGTCCATTTCCAACTCGTTGTCCGTCCACCCCTCCTGCGGGAAGGAAACCGTCTGCACATCGATGATCGATGCGCAGTCCTCCATAGCTGCCAGGACCCCCCCGGCAGTGGCCATATCCACGATGGGATCCAACTCCACCTGCGTGCGCAGGGTGGTGGTGCCCCGGGCCACGGCCATCTGGAAAAGCCTCTTCGCCCGATCGCGCACGTCCTCCGCCGTGAAGGTGTCCTTCAGTTCACGGGCAATGCGGACGCGATCGGTGTAGTAGCCATCTCTTTTGT
>PUMM01000182.1 GCA_003551365.1 Clostridia bacterium | reverse complement strand
GCAATCAGCATTCCCGCCTGGGGGCGTGGAGCCGTAGCCGCTCTGCACGATCTGGGCATCGTCGATGGATGCCCGCAGGACGAATCGGTATTCCGTCCACGCGAACCCGCCTCACGAGCAGAAGCCGCCCGCCTGCTCAGTCGCGCCCTGCGTGTGAGCCTGAAACAATGAGATCCTGCGGGGACGGTATCGCATCCCATCTACTGGAGGCATTCGAGTCCAGCATCTCGAAGACTCAACCTTGACAACAGCGATTTGCCCGTATAAGATTAACACTGCTATATGTTAGTGTCATATAGGTGGAGCCTGATAGAAGGGAGCGATTCGCTGATGTGCGGATATCGAAGACCCATGTACGCAGGTGGACATCAACAACATGCATGCTGCTGCACTCCGGAAGCCGGTCCGCAACCGCATCCGGGCATGTGTCACATCCCGCCGCCGCCCCATCCATGCGGATATACACATCCCGGCATGTATGGTGGACCCATGATGCAGCAGTGCATCCCGCAACACTCATGCTGCTGCACCGCGCACCCCAGAATGCATCACTGCCGCCCCACAAACGGCTGCGGGTGTCACACTCATTATCACTGCCGCTGCCATTGTGAATGCGATCATCATGCGCATACTCACCATTGCTGCTGCGAAGAATCAGAGCCCAAGGAAGAATGCCGTCGCCATGAGGATGAAGAGCACCGGTGCTGCCGCGGGGAGGAATCACCAGAAGAATCCGGAGAAGAATGCACGGCTGAGTGACAACATTGTGGCCCAGCTAATCTGAGACCGATGCTTGAGCATCGGTCTCAGATTGGGGTCGGAGGTGTACTCGATGCAGCCGCAGGGACGAAGGATTGACCCGGATCCGCAGACTTCCGCCACTATACGCCGATTGTTGGATTATGTTCTCGGTCACCCCCGGCTGGTGCTCACCTGTGTTTCCACGGTGATCATATCAACGGCCCTCGGGCTCGCCCCTCCCTGGCTGCTGCAGTTCGGCATCGACAACTTTGTGGTGGGCGAGCAGCCCCGCTATCTTTCTGCCGTCGCCCTCGCCATGGTCACCACAGCCGTGCTGAAGGGAGTCGCTGACTTTGCCAAGCGCTACGCCAGTGAATATCTGGCCCAGGGTGTGATCCACGACATCCGTAGCGAAGTATACCGCCACCTCACCCGCCTTTCCTTCTCCTTTTATGACACAGCCCGGACTGGAGATCTGATGTCAAGAGTGACGGCAGACGCAGACTCGCTGCGGAGATTTGTGGGGAATGCCTTTGCATTCATAATCGCCAACCTCTTCACCATAGTGGGTGTTGGCGCCGTCGTCAGTTACTGGGACATTCGACTGGGTTTGCTGTATCTGCTTTTTCTGCCGTTGATGGTGCATGCCATGAGCACATACGGTGGGAAAGTGCGCCCAGCATTCGGCTGGGTGAGACGCACGCTCGCCGAACTCACGGCCGTCCTGCGGGAGGACCTGCTGGGTATAGAGGTCATCAAGTTATTCGGGCGCGAATCACAGAAGAAGTGCGAATTCGCGCAACACAGCGAGGCCTACGTCGATGCTAATGTGACGGCGGCAAAGATATCTGCCATGTGGATGCCCTACGTCCATTTCCTGTTGGGATGCATAACCGTCGCCGCGGTCTGGTACGGCGGATACCTTACGGTAACCGGGGAGATATCCATCGGCGTAGTGGTGGGATTTGTCGGTTATGCCGGCATGCTCATGCGCCCCATCCGGCAGACCGGAATGATGATCGGTTTCGGATCCCAGGCCGTTGCCTCGGCCAGACGCATCTTTGATGTGCTGGATACTGAACCAGAGGTAAAGGATGCCCCCGACGCCTACGAGCTTCCGCCACCGCAGGGTGAGATTCGCTTTGATAGAGTGTACTTCTCCTATGATGACGAAAACTGGGCACTGCGAGACATAGATTTCACTGCTGAACCGGGTCAGACGGTGGCCATCGTCGGACCCACAGGTGCGGGCAAGACTACCCTGGTGCACCTCATTCCTCGCTTTTATGACACCGATCACGGGCGGATACTAATCGACGGTCATGATATAGCCGGCGTGCAGGTTCAGAGTCTGCGACAGCAGGTAGGAATAGTGATGCAGGAACCATTCCTGTTCGCAGCCTCCATGCGAGAGAACATATCATACGGTCGACCGGATGCCAGTGATTCTGAAATCGTCCACTGCGCCCGACTGGCGCAGATTCATGACTTCATAGAAGGTCTCCCGGTGGGGTACGAAACTCCAGTGGGAGAAAGGGGCGTGACTCTCTCGGGTGGACAGAAGCAGAGACTGGCTCTGGCCCGGGTGCTCCTGACAGACCCCGCCATACTCATACTGGATGAGCCCACCTCCAGCGTCGATACTCGCACAGAAGAACTGATGCAGAAAGCCCTGGCCAATGTAATGAGGGAACGGACCACTTTCGTCATCGCCCATCGCCTCTGGACAGTACAGAACGCCGACCAGATCATTGTCCTGGATGGGGGGCGGATCGAGGAAATTGGGAAACATGAACAGCTGGTCAACGCCGGTGGTTTGTACTCCACGCTGCAGGCTTCATTGTCGGCAAAAAGCCCCGACGATGCATCGTACGAGGAGGGAGATGAGCGATGAGAGGCGGATTTGGACGCCGCATGACCTCGGGTCGCGAGGAAGACTTCGCGCTATCCCATCTGGACCGCCGGGCAGCCAGGCTGGTCTGGGATCTGGTGCGTCCCCATCTATCCACCCTGCTCCTGGCCCTCACAGCCATGTTGGTAGTTACGCTGATGAGTTTGGCGGGCCCTTATCTGGCCAAGGTGGCTATTGATGACCATATACTGACCGGAAACCTGCATGGCCTCGCCTGGGTCTCTTTCGCCATGCTACTCAGCTACGCAATATTCTGGTTCTCGTCCTACTGGCAGGCGTATCTTTCCAGCTGGGTGGCGCAGAGATTCATAGGGGATCTGCGAACCAGGCTGTACAACCACATGCAGGACATGTCCATCGAATTCTTCCACCGCCGACGCACCGGAGATCTGGTCTCGCGCATAACCAATGACCTGGAGGCCGTCTCTGAACTTGTGACTTCCGGCTTCGTGCACCTGCTCAATGACGTATTTACGCTGGTAGGTATAGCGGTCGTGCTGGTTCTTCTCGATACCCGACTCGCTCTGGTGAGCTTTCTGGTCCTACCGCCGATCGCGATAGTCATGCATCAGCTCGGCAGGAGGATGAGACGCGCCTACGCCGCCGTCAGAGAAAGGTTAGCTGATCTGAACGTAGACGTGGAAGAAAGCATTGCCGGGATGCGTGTGGTCCAGGCTCTGAACCGGGAGGAAGCAAAGAGCGGTTCGTTCAGCAGGCTTAGCCTGGACAATCTTCGCGCCAATCTGCAGGCAGCCTCACTGTTTGCACTGCTTTTCCCCACGATGACTCTGAGTCGCGTGGTAGGGGAAGCACTCGTGTTATGGTATGGCGGTTTGAGCGTTATCGCCGGAACCATGACGCTGGGCGTGGTCATGGCCTTTCTCAGCTACGTCCGTCGCTTCTTCGCTCCCCTGGCAGAAATCAGCCAGATATATAATACCCTGCAGAGTGCTGGAGCCTCTCTGAACCGTACCATGGAGATCCTGTCGGAATCCCCGGAGGTGAAGGAACCGGAGCAGCCACTCACTCCCCCCGGCGGATTTTGTGGAGGCTTGCAATTTCAGGATGTCTCATTCGCCTACGAGGAGGAGCCGGTCCTGCAGGACATCGACCTGCAAATTTCCCCCGGCGAAAACTTCGCACTGGTGGGACAGACTGGCGCGGGAAAGACCACCATGGTGAATTTGCTGACCAGGTTCTACGATCCGGACTCGGGACAAATCCTGCTCGACGGAGTGGATCTTCGTCATGTCAGTACGGCCGATCTCCGACAGGTCATGGCCGTAGTACCGCAGAATGTATTCCTCTTTGACACCACCATCAGGGAGAACATACGCTTCGCCGATCCACACGCCGACGACGAGCAGGTGGAGGCAGCCGCTGCGCGGGTCAGGGCAGATCAGTTCATCAGGGAGATGCCGGAGGGTTTTGACACTACCGTGGGCGAGGGTGGATCGCGCCTGTCCGGGGGACAGCGGCAGCTGATAGCGCTGTCCCGAGCCGCCCTACTCGATGCACAGATCCTCATACTGGATGAAGCCACCTCGCACGTTGACCCGCACTCCGAAATGTTAATTCGTCGGGCCATGCCAGAGATACTGCGCGGCCGGACGGCATTCATGATCGCTCACCGCCTGTCCACTCTCGAACGGGCAGACCACATAGGAATAATGGAGGATGGCCGGCTGTTAGACGTGGGTACACATGAGGAGTTGATACACAGCTCCGCGCTCTACCGGGACCTGGTGAAGCGACAGAGCTCAGCCTGAGACAGCGGAGCTACTCCCGAACTGGCACAGGAGATGGTGTACTCACTCCCCTGCCCGGAGTGCCCCGTATCATTCTTCGGATTTCTCCTCAATCACCTGTCGGACCGCCCGGAGCAGGGCTTCGCTGGTTGCCGTGGCACCGCTGTAGGCATCCACATCGACCCGCTGTTCCTGCACCATCTGCTCGATAATACTGTCCATGGCCGGCTCGGCCACGTCGGGAGTCTCATCGTGCTGTACAACCGTGACATCCTGCAGCTTGCCTTCCCGGAATTTCACTTCCACTTCCAGCTCGCCCCCGTACCCTTCGCTGGTGGCTGTGTACACTCCATCGGAGACGTCAGCAGAGTCGATATCGCCGTCTTCCCCCTGCACGGCTTCCTCCAGAGTGCTCTTTACCGCCTCCACAATTCCGAGAGTCGTCTCGGTGGCGCCGGAGTAGGCATCCACTACAATCTGTTGTTCACTCAGCATATCTGACGGGATTTCTTGCAGAACATCCTGAACATATGAGGGCACTTCGTAATGGTCCACGATCTCAATGTGCACCATCTCTCCATCCTGCACCTCAACTTCAACTGTTAGACTTCCGTCGTAGCCGGCACCCTCACCCTGGTATACCCCGTCAGGTACATCGGCCAGATCGAAATC
>PUMM01000087.1 GCA_003551365.1 Clostridia bacterium | reverse complement strand
CTCCGCATCCATCTGACAGAACATGTCCTGCACCCGGTACAGCGGTTGTCGACTCAGAAGCACATTGATCAAAAGCGCCATGATTCTCTGGCCCGGGGACAACAAGCATTGTTCTTTGTCCCATCTCAGTGCCGCATCCAGGATCCGACGCACTCCCAATTGCTCACACAAAGCATTGATCACAGGTGCGGGACCATCAAATAAGACGGTGGTCAGAAGCCTCGCCTCCTCCCGTTGAGCTGACCATAGCACAAATGAAGGAGAGAAGCTAGATAATCCTGGACAATCAGCGATCAGTTTGTCCTGGCTTAGTGCAAATCAGGGTGCGAAAAGTGTGTTGGAGCGATCCACCTCATTGCTTAAGTGGTTTCCACAACCGCATCATTCGCGGGTGATAGCCGAAGATTTCAGCTGGAGTCGGAGTGTTTCCTGAGGCCACTGGCGGTCCAGAGAGCTGCTAGCCCGTCGATAACGCCAAATAGCGCTAGAACTGGAGGGGCAAGTCCAGCTACCACAAAGATAAGGAAGGTGAAGAGTAAGAAAAGTCGAGCATGGACGGTCCATTTGAAGAAATCAGCCATTTCACTGTAAGAAGCCATGAAGTAATAATAGCTGAGAACCACCAACAGTACTCCGACTACGCGGATCCAGACCTCATTGGTTTCGGGTACCTGCAGAACAGAAAACAGTTCGTTCGGAATCAATATCAGAACGACTGCGAAGACAAATAAGTATACAGCAAATATCCGTATGCTGAGAGCTGGTTTGCTCATTTCTTATGCTTCCTTTCGGTGTTGGTCTACTAAACAGATTACACGAGGAGGCCCGGATTCCTTCTTTGTGCATGGAGGGCATAACGTGGCTGTAGGCATCCAGCACAACCTTGACTTGACCATTGCCTATGTGGCCCGAGAGATGACGGCATGTAGTGGGGTTTGTCGGGGTGTTAGGATGCGTCAGCAGTGCTTCAACGCATGCGAGAGGGGCGCCGTGCCGTTATTTGCAAACCCACCGCGGGAAGAGATCGATGGCGCCCAGGCGTTCTCCTACTTCAGTGAAGGGGGTCCGTTTGGCGTATGGCTTTGGTGTTTCGTGCAGATACAGTAAGGATCGCAGCGCCCGTTCGGTCTCCCGTAGCTACAGATGTCTGCCGGCAAGATCGTTGAGGCGACCCCGTCCTTGATGGTCTGTATGTGCCAATGTTGGAAGAGGGTAACATATATCGCTGTCTCTCACGCATAATCGCGTGGGGGATCACCTACTCATCACTCCTCACCACCCATAGTCCGAACAATAACCCACAAAGCCGGGAGAATGGTTGCTATAAGGCGAAGATTACATTACACTAGTCTTAGAATGTTCAGCCAATCTGCTGGAGGTGGTTGCAGTGGTGTTATTGATCGAGTCAGCTACAGCCGATGATGTAGTCGAGTTTGCCACAGAACAGGATGTACATTTTGTGCGTTTGCAGTTCACGGACATTTCCGGCATACCCAAGAATGTAGAGGTGCCTGTGCGGATGCTGCCCGCGGTACTTCGCGACGGCATAGCCTTTGACGGATCCTCCATTGAAGGGTTTGCCCGCATCTATGAATCAGACATGTATCTTCAGCCCGACCCGGCGACCTTTGTGATCTATCCATGGAAAGAAGATGTCACGGAAGGGCCGCTCGCGCCCATCAGCAATGGCTATCGACGCACAGCTCGCATTATCTGTGATGTGAGGACGCCCGGTGGCGAGTCTTTTGCGGGTGACCCGCGTTATGCTCTGCGGCGGGCTGTGGATCGGGCTGCCGATCTTGGGTTCACTGCATGTGCTGGCCCCGAACCCGAGTTCTTCCTGCTCAGGAAGGGCTCAGATGGAGACGTCACCCTCAACACGCACGATTACGGTGGATATTTCGATCTGGCCCCCCTCGATCTGGGGGAGGAAGTGCGCAAGGACATTGTCCTGGCACTGGACTCCATGGGGTTCAATGTCGAGGCAGCTCACCATGAAGTGGCTCCGGCGCAGCACGAAATTAACTTCCGGTACAGTGACATTCTGGACACGGCAGACAAAATCGTGACCTTTAAGCTGGTAACGAAGACCGTGGCTGGTTTTCGGGATCTGCACGCCACATTCATGCCCAAACCAATTGTGGGGCAGAGCGGCTCCGGCATGCATCTACATCTGTCGCTGTTCCGCGATGGGGTCAATGCGTTTTATGATCCGGACCAACCCTATAACCTGTCCAGCCTCGCCCGGCATTTCCTGGGAGGCCTGGTGCGTCACATCGGGGCAATCACCGCGTTGGCCAATCCCACTGTGAACTCCTACAAACGACTGGTTCCCGGATACGAGGCCCCGGTCAATATATCCTGGGCGCGACACAATCGATCAGCCCTGATCCGCGTTCCCTCCTCTGCAACGCCGGCGACTTCCACCCGGCTCGAGTTCCGTTCGCCAGATCCCTCCTGCAATCCCTACCTGGCATTTGCTGCCATCCTGCAATCCGGGCTGGACGGAATAAGGCGGGAAATTGAGCCGCCGGAACCGGTGGAGGAGGATATCTACAGCATGACGCGAGAGGAACTCAGCAGTCGATCCATCGATGTGCTGCCCCGGTCCCTCGACGAAGCACTGGATGCTCTGCAGGAGGATGAAGTTGTGGCGGAATCTGTGGGCAGCCACATACTCGAGAGATTCCTGGCGGCCAGGCGCACGGAAACGGCGGATGCGCGGCTTGAGGTCACGCCCTGGGAAGTCGACCGGTATCTGCATTCTCTGTGATCTTTGCCTGGCATGCGGGCGCGCAGTTGGTACGCATGCCCCCGGCAGCTGCGGCGGGGTTGCAGCGTTTGATCCTGGACTATTCATTGTTTGCAGGTGCCTGTCTGACCCGTGCAGATCACCGCCTATGACCTGGTCTCTCCGTTTCCCCTACCGCTACGGGATACTTGCCGGAGAAGCAAGCGGTGCAGAACTGGTCCACTGCACCTCCCGCAGCTGTGGCGGTGCCCTCTATCGAGAGGTACCGCAGCGAGTCTGCGCCGAGCAGTGTTTCGATCTCGTTCACCGACCGTCCCGCTGCTACCAGCTGCGAGCGGCAGCTGGTATTGATCCCGTAGTAGCATGGATGTCTGTACGGTGGAGATGTTATGCGGAGATGGATTTGCTCAGCTCCGGCCTCTCTGAGCAGTTGAATTAGGGCTCTGGAGGTTGTACCGCGCACAATCGAATCATCCACGAGAATCAAACGACGTCCCTGCACCACCTCTTTCAGGGGGTTGAATTTCAGTCGTACTGCCAGACGACGCAGTTCATCCTCCGGTTGGATGAACGTTCGCCCCACGTAGCGATTGCGAACCAGCGACATCTCGTATGGTAGTCTTGCCTCTTCAGCGTATCCCGAGGCGGCAGAGAGGCTTGAGTCGGGCACCCCGGAGACCAGGTCGGCTGCGATGGGGTGTTCGCGGGCGAGTATCTGTCCCATCTTCTTGCGAATCTGGTGCGCATTCCGAGCCCCAATCTTGCTATCGGGCCGCGCAAAGTAGATGTGTTCGAATATGCACGGTGTGCCACGACATGACTCGGCCCCGAGACTGCAGGTGTGCATCGGGCCCGGCCCCATGTACAGGAGTTCGCCCGGCTTGACCTCGCGCTCGAACTTCGCGCCAACTGCATCCAGAGCGCAGGTTTCCGATGCTACCATCCATGCTCCTCGTATGTGGCCGAGGCAAAGGGGTCGAAGCCCATGTGGGTCGCGGGCAGCGTAGAGTGCCCCAGGGGTCAGCAAGACCAGGCCGTACGAGCCGCGCACCTGACGCAGGGCGGTACGCAGTCTTCTCCCGACGCCCTCTTTCCCTGCTCTGGCCGTCAGGTGCGCGATTACCTCCGTGTCGGAGCTGGTCTGGAATATGCTGCCCTCTGTTTCCAGCTTGCGTCGAAGAGCTGCCGCATTGACCAGATTTCCGTTGTGCCCAAGGGCCACCGGATGTCCGCCGATCTGAACCCTCAGGGGTTGAGCGTTGAGCAGCGAACTTTCCCCGGTCGTTGAGTACCTGACATGGCCTATGGCCATCTCTCCTCCCAGACGATTCAGGTCGTATCCGCTGAAGACGTCGGATAGCAATCCGGTCCCCCTGTGCGTCACCAGCTCAGTTCCGTCTTTGCTGCAGGCGGTGATTCCCGCCGACTCCTGCCCGCGGTGCTGTAGTGCGTGCAGCCCATGATGAACAAGCGCTGCCGCGTGCGGATGACCCACCACCCCACAGACGCCACATTCTTCCCTCAGATACTCGGTCAGGGCAGTCCCTCCTCGCTGGTGCGGCGGAGGCTTGCCACTGAGGCACTGAGGATGAGTGCACCGTTGACGTGTACCTGCACGTCACTTCCCCCCACCGTCCCTATGCGCTCGACGGGGTACTGTGTCTCTCTGGCGAGATTCTCAAGGGTCTCGATCTGATCCTCCGGTACACTCAGCAGATAGCGGGGACCCCCCTCGCCGAACAGCAGCTCGTCTGGTCGCCGGGAGGTAGTCAGATCTAGTCGGCATCCCAACCCTTCATTCGAGGCTGCCCCGCACTCACTCACTGCGATCATCAGTCCTCCATCCGAGATGTCGGTGGCTGAGTGGACGGCGCCCTCCATGATTGCCCGCCTACACAGTTCTCCGGCTCGCCGTTCTGCGTCGTAGTCCACCTCTGGTACCGGTCCCCGCTGCAGCCCGTGCATTGTGTTTAAATATTGCGAGGCGGCCAGTCTCGCAGTATCGATCTCTCCCACCATAACGACGGCGTCGCCCGGCTTCCGAAAGCCCCTGCCTGGGCACTTGCCAACGTCATCCACAGAGCCCACCATGCCGATGATCGGGGTGGGAGCAATACCCCGGTCGAGAGTCTGGTTATAGAAGCTGACGTTGCCTCCGGTCACCGGCGTGTTCAGCTGCAGGCAGGCTCGGGCCATGCCCTGCACAACCCTTTGAAAGGCGTGCATGACCTCCGGGTGCTCGGGGTTTGCAAAATTGAGGCAGTTGGTCACTGCCAGCGGTTCGCCACCCACGGCGCATATGTTCCGGTAGCTTTCAGTCACGGCCTGT
>PUMM01000189.1 GCA_003551365.1 Clostridia bacterium | reverse complement strand
CGGTGACTGTACCGCCCTCCACGCCAAAAGGGCGCTACCGCCGCATCCACCGCAGCTGCGCCAACCACGGTATTGCCGAATCAGGCAGGATAGGGTTATTCTAAGTACTGGTTCGCTGCACTTGGCGGAAGAGTCTTAATGGGCTGAGGCGGAAGGGGAGAGGTACCGGATGCACCTGATCGACCTGTCAGATGAAGCTGTGGGGCGCATCCTCGGAGAGAATCTGTATGACGAATTGGGAAGGATTCTCCTACGCCGTGGGGTTGAGCTGACCAGGAGCTACGTGAAGCGCCTGCAATCCAAGGGCTTCAAGAGTGTATATGTGCTGAACGAGCTCGCTCCCGACATCGAACCCGAACAGGTGATCAGCAATGAGACGAGGCGCACAGCCACCTCAACAATACGCGACCTGAGCGAGAAGATCATCGACGGAGAAGCAGCGGACACCCACGCCATCAACGAGGCGGTCACCCACATACTGGATGAGCTGCAGGAGCAGGAAGACCTGATACGGAATCTCACATCCATCAAGAGCATCGACAACTACACCTTTGAACACTCCGTCAATGTCTGCATTCTGTCCCTGGTGATACTCGACAGCGCCCGGCAGCAAGCGTCCTTCGCCGCACTTGACCATCTGGAACTGGGGCAGGGTGCCATGCTGCATGACATAGGAAAGCTGGTCATCCCCAGGGAGATCCTGCAGAAACCCGGGTCTCTGACGGAGGAAGAATTTGAGATTGTCAGGAGGCATCCCACGGCAGGTCACAATATCCTCAATGAGTTCGAACCGGACTCCCTTGCACCCCGGGTCGCGCTCTCGCACCACGAACGGATTGACGGCACCGGCTACCCTGAAGGCATTAGCGGTGAAGAAATTGGAGCTGCTAGCAGAATCGCGGCTGTAGCCGATGTATATGACGCAGTCACCAGCGACAGGGCCTATCGCAAGAGAATGCAGCCAGTAGAAGCTGTCGACCTCCTGCGTTCGGTGGCTGGCACCCATCTCGACGCAGAGCTGGTCGACTACTTCACCTGCAGGGTAGCTCATTATGAGAGGGGCGCCATAGTCCGGCTCAATACTGATGAACTGGCCGTAGTGGTGAGCCAGGACGAAAATTCCGCCTCTCAACCCGTGGTACGCGTGGTGGTGGACCGGGAGGAAAGGGTTCTGGATGAACCCGTCGAGATCGCACTGAGTGAGGAGCAGGAGATGCACATAGCGGAAGCGCTCGAGGACTACCCTCCCCAAGTGCTGCAGCAGATGAGCTGATCACCGAGAACTGTCCCGTCCGGGTGGCGCGACACACGTTCGACGACCGCGCGCCGCACCCACCCATTCAGTTGGAAACCGACTCATTCAAGAACTATGACTGCTCG
The DNA here is from genome assembly GCA_003551365.1 of Clostridia bacterium. Taxonomy (GTDB): domain Bacteria; phylum Bacillota; class Sulfobacillia; order SLMV01; family SLMV01; genus PWGR01. Next base: position 18,719 of record PUMM01000189.1, on the reverse strand, counting down.
GGCAGTATCATCGGCCCGGAGAATCATTGCCACAGCATCACCGGCACTTACGTCTTCACAGTCAATTTCCTCATTCTTCTCTGCCCCGTCGACTATGATCTGTTGATGCAGCACGACATCATCGGCCAGGCCAAATCTTGCGGTACCGCCCTCCCCCTTTTCCTGGATAACCTCAACTTCCAGGGTGCCGGAATCGGCGTCTACTGAACGAACGATGCCCTCGAGAAATGTCTCCCCGCGTCGGGGATCGGCCGGGGCAATGGGGCGATATCCCTCCCGGGCAAGGAGAGACTCATCGCGCTGCAGGGGTTCCCCGATGTACGATCGGCCGGCGAGGGTGTGAGTCTCCTCGCCATCCACGAGGATCTGCACAGATGCTACTCCATCAACTGCAGTCAGGGAGTTGACCAGGGACTGGACTATCAACCCCTCATACTCGACCTCCATGTCCTTTATCGCAGAGGTAAAGGAAATGTCCGCCTTATCCCCCTGCCGGGATACCTCGGCCTCGACGGCTGGAAGGAAGTCCGCCGATTCCATCCATGCCCGCAGCGCGGTTTCAGCCTCCGTCTCATGGTCGCGTACCGCCACTGCATGCCTCTTCTCCTCCAGCCACAGTCCCGTGTCATTGGGCATGTGCAGGAGCACAGATGCCTCTTCCTGGTCACCGGATATCTCGCTGTCGCCGCCCTCATCATCGCGTGCAGCATCCTCATCTCCGCCGCTCACGTCGGATTCCGGGGACTCCTCAGTAAGAACTCCACATCCTGCGACGAGTAGTGACAGCAGGGCAATCGCGCACAAAATCCATAGTCTTTGCATCAATTCTTTCGACCTCCTTTCTGCTCAGCACACTGCCAACCATAACGCACACCTGTGACAGAAAGCAGCTGCTGCCGGTTACGAGGATGTTACACTTTTTCCCCTGCCCGCAAACTCCGCCATTCAGCTACCACGTAAGGGGCGGGCCACCGGCAGACCTCGCCGGAAGATTCCCCTGCACAGAGGCTTGAGGACCGGGGGACCAAACGACTCCGCGAGCGGCATACGGGAATTCTGCGCGGCAAACTGAATGGCTGACCCCGGACCATCCGACCCAGCGTGATCCTGATGAAAATATCGCATAACCCTCATGAGCCGGAAGATGATCTTTCGGGTGGACAAAAAGACAATGGTGCGGCTGTCGTCCGCACTGCACCCCAGAATCCTGCAGCATGCGATCAGGGCATTTGAAAGCCGTAAATCGCGGTTGCACCTGCGCATCCACCCAGCTGACAATTGACCATAATGGACATTGCTGGTTTACTAGGAGTACACGAGTGCTCGCTCATTGGCGGGCACGATTTATACACATACTGGCAGGCAGGATATGAAATGGCTGATCTACCGACGGCGGCGGACTCGTCGCAAATTTCCCGAAAGCGTGGTGTGGTCCATGCACTGGCACCTCCATCATCTACCCGGATTCGGGGTTTCTCCGCACGAACGAATGCTGACTCTGGACGGCGGAGAAACCCAGTATTCCTGGACACCCTGGGATGACGAGACGGTCGAGCGATGGCTGCAGGAAACCACCGTCCATGCCGATGATCCGGACGAGGCTGCGCGAGCATTCATCCAACGCAGGCCCAGCTGCCTGCACCGGGTGGACGACCAGGACTCGGTGGACGCCATGATGTCATTTTTGCGGGGGGCACACCATCGAGACCCCGCCGGGCACCCGATGGGCCGGTGGCATGATGCACCCCAGCTGTCCCAGCAATTGGACCTGCGGGGCAGGGGGATGAGAGCCACGCGCGGTGAGTCTCCGATTGATGCAGATGAAATCGATGAGGTGGGCGAACATGTCGGAAGCGCGTTGTCGCGCCTCCTTCGCCGGATAGCCTCGCTTTTCGGACCCAGGAATCGGAACGCTCGCTAGAAGGTGGGGGATGTATTCTTGCGTAGGACGTCATTGATTTTAATCCTTGCAGTACTGCTTACAGCATCTGCTCTCACCGGCACCACTTTTGCCCGATGGATGCTCTCTCACCAGGCGGTACGGGGCTTTGAGGTAAGCTTCGCTGAACTGTGCCCCGGCCCCGACCCGACGAGTTTTGACGTGCGGATACGATTTGACAACGACAGCGAAACTGAGACGGATGTCCGCAATATCGCACTGCTTTTGGATTTTGAGGGTGACTTAATCGCCTCCACCACACACAGACCGGAGGATGGACTCATACAGCCCGGGGACACAATTGACGTGACCGTGTCGCTGAGTTCCGGATTTCCCGCACACCGCCTGCCAGATGTTGAGGAGTGCATAGAGGAGGATGACGCGTGGTCGGTTCGGATTGAGACCTACCTGCGGCACCCCATACGCGACGATACCTTCACCGTTCGGCGCGTTCGTGTTCTGGGCGAATATGGTGACGGGGAGGTTGAATAGTATGACATCGGTGCGACAGCAGCGAGAGTTGGAAGAAAAAAGACAACGCCGACAGGTTGCCTTCAACTGGTGGCTTTGCGCAGCGTCCACAGCCGTCATGACTTACCTCATGGTGAGTGCTTCCGACACATTCCGTGTCTTCTCCCCCATCCCCTCCAATCACATTGTCTTCTACTCAGCGAGTTTCGTGGTATGCGCTCTGCAGGGATGGTTTTCCGTGAATCCCGTCGAGGGTCTGGTAAAGGTACCCGTCATAGTACTCGTGCCTCCGCTGATATACGGCACGGCAAGGACTATCCTGTCCACACTGCTGTTCAACGGGGGGCAAGCCATGATGGTGATGATGGCATCCTGGGTTTCCCAGCACCTGGTGCTGCACATTCTGGCGCTGGCCTTCCTCGGGTGCGCGGGGATGGTGCTGGGCATGCTCAGTGCGGCCTATTTTGTGACCTGGTCCTGACCCGCCGCCTGCAACCCACTACCGAGGAGCCGGCCAGATGATCTTCCCCTTACCGTTTTCAACTGAGGAGAGGTGATGTGTTGTGACGCATGTCCTGTTCACCTTTGATCCAGAACCTCACCTGCGCGAACACCTTGCTGAGGAGCTGGGCCACGAATGCCGGCTGCTCTTCCCGGAGGGTGAGGAAGATGAGTTCCTCTACCGAAACATCGGTTCGGCTGAGGTCGTGGTGGGATGGCGGGCTGATGAGAGCCTGCTGCAGAATGCATGCCGGGTCCGGCTGTGGCAGAACCCCGGCGTGGGGGTCACTCACCTGTTGCCCCTCTTCCGCTCGCGCCCCCACATAACTCTGGCCAATTCGCATGGAAACACCTATTTCACGGCGCAGCACGCCGTTGCTCTGCTTCTCACATTACTCAATCGCACCCACCTACACCACCAGTGGATGCGCAGCGGGCACTGGCGCACGGGTGAGGCCGAAGCCGCATCGGTCCCCCTCCGGAATTGCGTGGTGGGGGTGCTGGGATACGGACATGTGGGAAGGAAAGTGGCCCGCTTCCTCACCGGATTCGACATACAACTCACAGCCTACAGGAATCGACCGGCACCGGAAGACGATCACGTGCCGGAGGTGACTGTTCTGTACGCCCAGCATGGATGTTCCCTGTCGGGCTTCGCGCGAGACTGCGACATACTGGTAGTGACCCTGCCGCTGACCGAGCAAACGGAAGGAATGATTGACGCAGACGCGCTTGCAGATCTGGGGCCAAATGGATTTCTGGTCAACGTGGGGCGCGGCGGCGTCATAGTGGAAGCTGATCTGTACCACGCGCTGCGCGACGGGGTAATCGGCGGCGCAGCTCTGGATGTGTGGTGGCGAGAGCACGATCCCCAGGAGCGAGCGGACGGAGGGCAGCGCCCATATGATTATCCCTTCGAAGAGTTGCGCAACGTGGTAATGAGCCCGCACCGCGCAGCATCGCCATTTGATAGTCTGGATCGGTGGAATGATGTGATCGAAAACATACGGCGGGCAGCGCGCGGGAGAGACGATTTCCTCAATATCGTGGACACCGAACGGGGTTATTGAACTCGCCCAACAGCAGACCCGCCCTCGGGCATCTTTCACAATATCGCTTGTGCCTGCCGCAGTTCGATGTGGCCGCGGAGGCACTGCGGGAACAATTGCGTACACAAACCCCCTACATGCTCCACTCAGAAGAGCCCAGAAAGGGAAGAAAGCCCGCCTCTCCCCTTTCCGACCGGTGAGATCTCCATCCCGCCCGCAGGCTCTGCACTGCGAGGAATGTTGGCGCCCCATCGCACGGTGATGGATGCAAGCAGAACGCATTGACGGGCAGTGCTTCAGTCGGCGAACCGGTCACAGCGTCACGTTCGCCCTCACCCGGCAGGCTCCGATCTGCGTATCGAATACGCCTGTCAAAGCAGGGAGAACATGCGGTCTAGCGCCGCTCGGGCATCCCGAATAACCTCTCTTTTCACCCGAACCCTGTTGACTATTCGCCCGGCAACCAGCTCCTCCAGTACCCACAGTAGGTGTGCCGGTGTGACGAAATCCATATCCTCGCACACACCGTCATCATCGAGACAGGCTATGGTCTGGTCCGGATGCTGGCGGGCCAGTCGGGAGACCAGCTTGAGTTCCGTTCCTACCAACCATTGCGAGCCGGCGCCCGCAGCACCTATGGTCTTTCGGATGTGTTCTGTGGATCCCTGTTCGGCAGCCATCTCCACAACCTCAGATGGGCACTCGGGATGAACGATGATCTTGCCCTCCGGATACCTTTGCCTCATCCGCGCTACCGCGTCCTCATCAAACTTCACATGCACGGGACAGTGCCCGTCCCAAAGTATCAATCTTGGTGCGCCGCCCGGAGGCGACAACTCCTGCTTCTCCCTGTTCCACAAGGCCATTTCCGTCCGAGATATGCCCAGTTTGTGTCCGGTGTTTCGACCCAGATGCCGGTCGGGCAGAAACAGAACCGTATTTGCCTGCTCCAGTGCCCAGGACATGACTTCGTCAGCAGACGATGATGTACATACCGTGCCGCCGCGCGCTCCACAAAAGGCCTTGATGTCCGCCGATGAGTTGACGTAGGCGACCGGCACAACATCATCATTCAGTTCCCGCCGGAGCATCTCCCAGCACCGTTCTACGTCCTCCAGTTCGGCCATATCCGCCATGGGGCAGCCCGCCTCGAGGTGCGGCAAAATGACCGCCTGCTCCTCGTCAGTCAGAATGTCGGCGGTCTCCGCCATGAACAGCACACCACAGAATATGACGTACCGGGCCTGCGACTGTTCTGCAGCCAGACGGGCCAGCTGCAATGAGTCCCCGGTGTGATCGACAAACTTCAGTACCTGGTCCTGCTGGTAGTGATGGCCAAGGATTACCGCATCCGAACCCAACTCATCTTTGGCACTCCGTATGGCTGCATCTACCTCGTCACCCGTCATCTTCGCATACTTGTCCGGAAGTTCAGATTGAGATTGCATCCGCATGCTCTCCTCTCAGCCGTCTCTAACCAGGTTCAAACTTATGTCAGGGGCCTGCACGGAGTGAGTCAATGAACCCACAGAAATAACATCCACGCCGGTCTCCGCTACCTGTTGAGCTGTCTCCACAGTGATGCCACCCGAAGCCTCGACAGTTGCCGCCCCATTCACAATGCCCACCGCTTCGCGCATGGTTGCCGGATCCATATTGTCCAACATGATCACATCGACACCCGCCTCCACGGCGGTGCGCGTTTCCTGCAGGCTGGTCACTTCCACTTCCACCACCACCATGTGTCCCAATTGCTCCCGCACCCTCGCCACAGCAGCAGCTACTCCGCCTGCAGCACGAAGATGATTATCCTTGAGCAGCACAGCATCGTCCAGACCAAAGCGGTGATTTGCACCACCGCCCAATCGCACCGCATACTTGTCAAGGAGCCGCAATCCGGGAGCGGTCTTGCGTGTATCGACCACCCGGACCCCTGACGGGGCGACTGCCTCTACGATCTCCCGGGTCTGCGACGCAATGCCGGACATTCGCTGCAGAAAATTCAGTGCTGTCCTTTCCCCGGTTAGAATGGCCGAGGTCGAACCTTTCAGGCGGGCGATCTCCGTTGCACCGGAAACAAGTGATCCGTCCGCCACCTCCGGTGTGAAGGCCAGTTCTGAATCCAGAACGGAAAAAACATCCCTCGCCACAGCAAGACCGGCCACCACCGCCTCAGACCGACATTGTATTGCGCCGGTCGCACGAGCAGCCGGAGAGATGACCGCCTCGGTGGAGATGTCGCCGCGACCAACATCCTCTCGCAGGGCGCGCTCAACGATTTCGCGCACGAGCAGGTAGTTCACCAGATTTCCTCCCCACGGATAATCAGTGGTGTGTGTCTTCTTGTGATTTTCACTCACTTGCGGATGCAGTGTCAAGTTTGCTGCCATCCAGAGGGCCGCGTATCCGGCAGAAAGTCAAAAGACCGGGAATGGTTCGGAGGGAACGCAATAGCGCGGCAACCCGCCCCGGCAAAACAGGTAGCACCGTATGGCGCCCGGATTGAGAGCCGGGACGAATCCTGCATATCATCGACGCGGAATCATGACGCTCCGCTCACTCTCACAACATCATCGGACTGTCGGCATGGAAACCTCTGGTGGCAATCAATCTACTCCGTCGTGCCCCCGACCAGAAAGACGGGACGGGTGGAGGGCACATCTGGACGGATGGGATTAACGACACAGACAGGGTCTTTCCGCCCTCCAGAGCTATGTCCTCTTATCGAGGCACGCTCAGGCCCGACCATCCGTGCCAATCCGCTTCTCCCCATTCATCATGCGGGACTGCAAACACCCAGAGGGGGGATGCGTCCCCGGCTGACGCTCCTGCATCCTAGCCACGTCATCGCATCGTGGCATGCATAATCGCGCACCAGAGCGCAGAATCTCATTCATCTACCGACAGGTAGCCCGAAATCTCACCAGTCATGCTCTGAATTGGCATGGTCTGCAGCCAGACCTTGCCCGGACCCGTCAGGGTGGTCAGGAAGAAGCCCTCCCCTCCGAGGAACATATTCTTGATACCCCGCACCCGCTCAATGTTCATGTCCACGCCCTCCTGAAAGGCGCCCACCGAGCTGGTCTCCACCCGGATCTTCTCTCCAGGTCCGAGTTCCTTTTCAACACATTCCCCGTCGATCTCAATGAAGACAGTACCGGTACCGCTGAACTTCTGCAGTATGAAGCCCTCGCCCCCGAACAGACCAGTGCCGAGCCGGCGCTGCACGGCAATGTCATAGTCCACATCCTCCGTCGCACACAGAAATGATCTGCGCTGGCACAACATGGTCCCCTCGGACATGTCCAGAGGTATGATGACGCCCGGATACGTGTGTCCGAATGCAACCCGTCCGCCATCACCCTGCCCCGTGAAATAATTGAGGAATATGTTCTCTCCCGACATCTTTCTCTTGAGCGCCCCGAACACACCACCCTGCATACCAGTGTCCATCTTCACGCCATCGTCCATCCACTGCATGGCTCCCGATTGAGCGTACAGGGTTTGATCCGGCCGTAGATCCACCTCGAGCATCGGCATGACCGTGCCCAAAATACGGTAATTCAGGTCTGGCAAAACGACCCACTCCTCTCCATTGCGTCAGATGCAAAGGGAATACTGGCAGACTACATAATCGTGCAGTCCTATCTGCAAAGCCCTTCGCCGGAGATTACCCTTCTCCCTGCCGTCCGCCAGCCGCGCAGCACCAGCCAGGCGTGTCACCGTTGTCGCCGTCCCGGTCCGGTTACCGGTGCTGCGCACCGCACACACTAATGCGGGGCGATGGACAGACTGCCCCGACGCCCCGCATCGCCTGTCGATATGTCCATCTACTCTACTGTGCTCCGGTCAGCTCCTCCAATATCTCTTCCAGGGTATCTATCAGCTGCCCATAGCGGGCCCAGTCACCGTCCCGCGCCGCATCCTGCGCTTCATGGAAGAGCTCATAGATCCTCTCAATCTGCTCTGCATCGGCCTCGGGAATATCGATGTCCTCCGGATCGGGGGGATCTTCAACGTCTGGATCGGGCTCATCCACCAGCTCATCTTCCAGCTCATCCTCATCCAGCAGCTCTTCCGGATCCAGGGGGTCACGCTTGCCAAAGATGATCTCCATCACCTCGTGCACGCTGCGACCCATGGCCAGCCTATCGCCGTGTGAAGCCACCACCCGGCGCAGCTCTGGCAGCCCTCGATCCTCTGCCTCGAGATATATTGGCTCAATATACAAAAGGGAGTCCTCAATGGGCAGGGCCAGCAAATTGCCGCGTATAACCGTGGATCCGGCCTGCCCCCACAACGTGAACAGCTGAGACATCTCGTCATGCTGATCAATCCGTGCCTCGATCTGCGAGGGCCCCAACACGGTGCGTCCCTTGGGCATCTCGTAGACCACGAGCTCCCCGTAGTTTTCCAGATCGGCCCGACCGGCCACCCAGGAGATCATCACATCGCGGTGCTCAGGGGTGAACGGCATCATGGTGAGAAACTCCAGCCCTCCACCCACTTCGGGGAGCTTAGCCATGATGTAGTATGGCTGCATCCGCCGGGTGTGGCCGCGGAACTGCTCCTCGGGGAAAGCCCACAGGTCCTCCTTGTTGTAGAAGACCACCGGGTCTTCCATATGATAGGTGCGGTACTTCTCCATCTGTATCTCGAACAGGTCCATCGGGTACCGCACGTGCTCAGCCAGTGAGTCGGGCATGTCCTCCTTGGGACTGAACAGATCGGGGAATATATTGGCATAGGTCTGCACCACTGGATCCTCTGGCTCAAAGACGTAGAAGTCCATGTCCCCCCGTGTAGGCATCGATCATCACTTTGACCGAGTTGCGAATGTAGTTCAGCCCCTCATAATGCTGCTCGGAATATGGATAGCGAGTACTGTGCGTGTAGGCATCCTGCATCCAGTAGAGATCACCGTTTTCCTCACAAACCACAATGTACGGGTCTCCATCGAGCCGCAAAAATGGTGCCACGTGCGCAACTCGCTCCCGGATATTCCGGTGATACATCACGCGAGACTCAGGGTGAATCGCTCCGCTCAGCAGGAAGTTGTAGTCACCAAAGCGGAGGGAGAAGGCGCCCCGCCGGGTCAAACCACCTGCGGCCACCCCGCCCGTTCCCCCATAGTGCTTATATACGTTGGTGTCTCCCTCCGGATAGTGCAGTTCCGGTTCGCGGCTGTTGGCTATGACATAGTCATTGGTCATCTCCCCGTAGTATAGGGCGGGGTTCTCGACCTCGAGATCCACCTCGCTCGTGGGAGGAATGTCCTCCATGTACATGTGGGGGAGCCCTTCTTCCGTGAATTCAGCGGCCGGACTCATTACCACTCCGTGGCCATGTGTATACTGCAGCCGCTTATTCACCCAGGTCTCCGCGCCGGGCACCTGTTCATAATCGAGCTCCCGTGCAGCGAGCAGCACCTGTTGATAATCCCCGTTCAGTGTGTAACGATCCACGTTGGCACGAGGGAACTCATAGTAGGCCCGGATGGTGTGCAGCTGCCGGTAGGTCTCGAGAAGAGGCTCCCAGTCCCACAGACGCACATTGTCCACCGTCTCCATATTGTCCTCCAGCTCATCCCAGCTCAACGTGTCTGTGGCGGGAAAGGGCACCTCCGTCACATCGTCCAGGCCATAGCCCATCTGGGTGTACTCAATATTGTACTCGATGTAAGGTCGCTCCAGCTCGATTTCATTTGGCTGCACAACCAGGCGCTGGATGGCCGCCGGATAGACCGTGCCCAGCCCAACCGAGCCTATGAGCATGATTGCCACCGCGGCATACATCCACCGCACATCGCGAGAACGGATGTACCAAAGGGCAATGAGGCCGGCAAAAATGGACAGAACCGTCATTATGCGAAATACCGGCAGGTGAGCGTGCATATCGGTGTAACCCGCACCAAAGGCCACGCCGCGCGGCGAATAGACCAACTCGTAGGCATCCAGCCAGTACCCCCACGCCTTCACGAAGAGGTACCCGGCAATCAATGAACCGAGATGCCAGCGAGCGCGGGGGTGAACATTCAGACGCCCCCCGAGGAAATTGATCGAGCCGGACAGAAAATAGACCAGACCGATTATGACAGTGGTCAACACCAGCAAAAAGCTGACCTAATCGAAGACCACCCGTTGAAATGGCAAACTGAACATGAAGAATGAGATGTCGCGCCCAAACAGTGGGTCGGCGACGCCAAAGGGCACCTGGTTGAGATAGCGCAGAACTGTTTCCCATTCCGTCGACATTGACAGGGCGACGAGAAGACCGAAGAAGGTTGACATTATCAGAATGGCCCTGTTTACGGTGTGCGGAAGGAACCAGTGCCCCGTCCCCTCTGTTTCATTCATCTGCTCCGACCCGTTTTGAACACCCAATAGGTATATTCGGGGGTGTGCAAAAGCAAAAAGCCTATTCTGCCGGGGTTTATTGAGGGTTGGGTTGCCCAAAATGCCGAATCGGCATAGTAACACGATATGTGGATAACTTGTTGACAGTACAGAGTTCAGGAACTATAGTATAGATATGTACCTGCGAAAGACTACACGCAAAAACAAAGACGGCTCCAAAGTCAGCTACCTCTCCCTTGCCCACAATGAATGGGACTCCGAAAAGGGGTATTCCAAACCGAAAATCATCCGCAATCTCGGCCGCACTGACCAGGTGGATGAAGAAGGACTGGAGCGTCTGGTCAATAGCATCTGCCGCTACCTCGGCCCGGAGAAAATGCTCAAATACGAGGCCATTATGCAGGGCAGACAGGATGTGCGGTTGCAGAACCGCAAGAAACTCGGCGGTACGTGGGCACTGGATCAGATGTGGAGAAACCTCGGGATCCAGGATGCACTCGAAAAGCTTTTGAAGGATCGCGAGTTTCGCACCCCCGTGGAGCGCTTGATCTTTGCCATGGTGGCCAACCGGGCCCTGGAGCCGATGAGCAAGCTGGCTCTGGAGGAGTGGGTGGCCGAAGATGCCGCCATAGAGGACCTCAATGGTGTCGAGGTGCACCAGTTGTACCGGGCCATGGACTTTCTTCTACAGAGCACGGAGGAGATACAGCGTGAGGTCTACTGTTCGGTAGCCAATCTGTTGAACCTGGAGGTTGACCTACTGTACTTCGATACCACCTCCACCTACTTCGAGGTTGAAGTACCTGCTGAAGGTGACTCCTTCCGCCAATATGGACACTCGAAGGACAGGAGGCCGGATCGTCCGCAGGCAGTCATTGGCTTGGCGGTGACCCGGGATGGGATTCCGGTACGCAGTTGGGTGTGGCCCGGAAATACCGCGGATGTATCGGTAATCGATGAGGTCAAGGACGACCTGGTGGGCTGGAAATTGGGTCGGGTGATTTCGGTACTGGATCGGGGGTTTGCTTCGGAGGCGAACCTCCGCACGTTACAGCGTGCAGGTGGGCACTACATCGTGGGAGAGAAGATGTCGTCAAAGAAGCCAGAGGTGGAAGAAGCACTGTCTCGTCGGGGGCGGTATAGAAAGGTTCGGGACAACCTTGAGATCAAAGAAATCATCGTGGGTAACGGTGAGGCGAGAAACCGCTACGTTCTGGTGCGAAACCCGGAAGAGGCGGAGCGGGATCGCAAAAAACGAGAGGAACTCATAGCCCGGCTGCAGGAAGAATTGCGCAACCTTCGTTATCTCCCCAAGGGACAGCACACGAAGGCCGCATGCGCGCTCCGCAGTCATCCCACCTACGGCAAGTATCTTCGGCAACTGAAGAATGGTCAGCTGCGAATTAATCGATCGAAGATAAAGGAGCAGCAACGTCTGGACGGCAAGTATCTCGTGCGCACCTCGGACGACACGCTCAGCCCAGAGGACGTCGCATTGGGTTACAAGCAGCTGGTGGAGATCGAGGATGCTTTTCGTACCCTGAAGCAAACACTGGAAATCCGCCCGGTTTATCATCGTCTGGAGGATCGGATTCGCGCTCACGTGACTCTTTGTTGGCTGGCATTGCTGTTGATACGCGTGGCGGAGCGGAGTGTGGGGCAATCCTGGCCGCAGATACGGAAAGTTCTGCAGCGCATGATAATGGCAGACATCGTTACCTCACAAGGTACGCTGACGCAGCGCACGGAGACGACCTCTGATCAGAAGAGGATTTTTCAGGCACTTGAAGTTGAAGAACCACCGAGAGTCACAAATATCCAAACCACCAAAAGTTAGCTGCACCTAGATATACACTGCGACTTTGTCATTTCTCGATTCCCCTTGGAATGGGGCATGGAACCGCATGTGTCTCTATGGACTGTTCAACTCGAGTCCGACAGCTGTGCGATGATACCGCGGACCATACGAAGATTGAGATACACAAAGCCTCCGAACAGCAGGCCCGCCACCAAACCCACGATATAGCGGGTGGAAAGCACGGTGAAGAATATGCTCTGTAGATCCAGTTCGGCAAACCAGAGTATCTCCGTATAATAGTAGGCAATACGGGACGACACCAGTAGTACCGCTGCTACGAGACCGATGATGCCCCATATCACATAGCGGCGGTTAGATCTCATTAATGACCAACCCCTTTGGAGTGCACATTATAGCCGCAGTCTGCCCCCGGTGTCCACCCCTGATGCCGTAGCCTGACCTCAGAAGCGGTGGCTGTAACCCCGGCAAAGTCGCGGCTGCAGGGGAGGGTCATGTATTATGTCCAGATGCTCGCGCACCTCCGGCCAATCAGCAGTGCTGCAGGTAAGATGTAGGTTTACCGGCTCCACCCCGATGGAGGCACACGTCGCGCGAAAGGACTCATCGGCGCGCACGTGAAACCGCCAGTGCGCATTGATGCACTCCATGCCCCGCCTCTGGTACCACTTCTGGGCGCGCGGGTCCATGCTCCACCACTCCACGTACCGCACTCCCCAATCGCTGCGCAAACGCTCTTCTGCTTCGATCAACAGTTGTGATCCAATTCCTCTGCCCCACAGCTCGGGAAGGACGGCAAATTCCCAGGCGATGGCGGCGCGCGACTCCTCCCGCATGCACAGCTCACCCGGCTGGGGCTCCACCTGGATGTCCAGAAGGCCGGATACTCCCCCTTCCTCACCCAGCGATACCAGTTCAAGGGCCTCACCCCCGTATTCGGGTTTGTCCCGTATCACATAGAGCCAGGCGCTGGAGGCACCTGCCGCCCGAAGCCAGCATCGCAACCAGCTCGGCTCATCTGTCTCCCGGTAGTCTCTGATCCGGCCGGCTGGCATGTCTTCTCCCTCCCCGGAAGCAAATTATCAGTCATCTGCCAAAAACGCTGGGGGCGCCCTCATTTTCTGATCTGAAGATGAACCTCGTCTCCATCACACAGCACGTGGTCGGAGGACACAGGACCACCGGGGAACTTCTCGGAAGGTCCCCACACCCGGACTTCCCGGATGCGATGGCGGAGGTCCCCGTGGATTTCTGCGGCAAAATCCTGCACAGTGGCTCCGCGCGCCAGAATAATGGGCTTCTCCCTCTCCCCGCGCGAAACCCGGGGGTACACCCGAATGAGCTGCACCAGATCCCACAGGGCCTCCCGCAGCCGATCCAGTCCCTCCTCCGCCACCACAGACACCGGGATCACTTCATCGCTGAACTGACACCGGTAATGTTCCAGAATGAGCTGGGCATCCGGCAGATCGGCCTTGGTGCCCACTAACAGGCGCGGCAGCGCAACCCCGGCTCCTTCCAGATCCTCATGTATGCCGCGGAACTGTTGCAGACCGTGATGACTCAGTTCTCCCATATAGATAGCCGCATCGGCAGCCCGCACTGCGGCCAAATGCGCGCGCCCGCTGCCCTCGCCCTGTCCGGCTCCCGGAAGCAATCCCGGAACCTCCACCAGCTGCACTGAAGCACCGTGCAGCAGTAGCATTCCGGCCACTGGTCGCACCGTGGTGAAGGGGTAATCTCCCACCCTGACCTCCCGCCCGGTGAGTTCCCGCAGCAACGAGGACTTTCCGCAGTTGGGGGGTCCCGCCAGGGCCACCGTACGATCCCCCTGTTTTCGGACCATGAATGAATCTCTGCTCATCACCCGGGACTGCTTCTCCGCCCCGCTTATCTCGTCCTTAATCCAGTTTCTGAGCCGCCCGTATGGGCCAGAAGTATAACCAGGCAGCTCCTGCAGGGCTTCCCGCAGAACTGCCGCCTTCTCCTCAGCCGACATACTCCTGATTTTCTTCTCCAACTTCCGGCGCACCACGTCGGCCGGCATGGGCATCATTCTCACTCCCTCGCGCACAAACGACCCCACTATCCATCAGATCAGGTAGGTCCCAGGGTAGATCCCCACCCGGCCGGGCGCAGCGGAATCGAAATGGCCAACCCGATAAGTCACCCGCCCGATCGAATCCCCAGACATTGATCTACAGCGAAGACGGAAGTGGCCATCGGCACTGATACTGAGACGCCTGCAGCACTGTAGCGATGCTCGTCCCCAGATCCTCGCCGAATCATTGTCACACTCCCACTTATGAGTCAATATTATCCTGCGGCATCCCGTGAGGCAACTGCTTCTGCCTCCTCTTTCCGGTTCAACTACACGGGTCGTCAATTCTCATCTGAGTGAACCCGCAGCCCAGCACTCGGGTCACAGGAATTGGAGGTCATCTGCCGAAATACTTCCATAGCTGGCCTCTGCTATGGGTCAGCTGGCAATTCACTGAAAGGTATGAGATAGATGAATGATCAGGTGAGACGCTCTGAGGTGCCGGAGGAGGAAACCTGGGATCTGACAGATCTGTATGCAACCGAGGACGAGTGGGAAAGAGAGCTGCGCGCAGTGGACGCTGACATAGCAACTGTGACCGCATATCAGGGCAGGCTGGGTGAGGGGGCCCGGGTCTTTCGCGCCTGCCTCGAAGCCCAGGAAGAGCTGATGCAAAGACTGATGCGGGTTGGATCATACGCCTATCTGCGCATGGCTGTCGACGGGATCTGCCGCAGCAATCAGGCCGCAGTGGGGCGGGTACTCTCTCTCAGATCGCGCATCGAGGGCAGCACATCCTTCGTGCGATCGGAAGCCCTGGCGCTGCCCGAGGGCACACTGCAGCATTACCTGCAGGAGGATGCAGAATTGGAATCCTTCCGTCCTGCCGTGCAGCGGATGATCGAGGAGAAGCCTTACACGCTGCACCCAGGCACCGAGTCCGTTCTCGCCTCTTTGAACGAGGTGCTCGATGCCCCCGCCATGATCTACCGCCAGTCAAAGACCTCCGACATGTCGTTTGACCCGGTGGCGGATGGGGAAGGACAGGAGCATCCCATGTCCTTCAGTGCCTATGAGGGAAAATATGAGCGCTCGCCGGATCCCGTTCTACGGCGCAATGCGTTCGCGTCCTTCACCACCGGACTGCAGAACTATGAGAACACGTATGGGGCCACGTGGGGCACAGAGGTCAGAAAGAATGTTGTGCTGGCTGAGGTGCGCGGCTTTCCGTCTGCAATTGACATGATGCTGAGCTGGCAGCAGGTCCCCCGCGACATATATGACCGAATACACGACATAATCCTATCCGAACTCGCCCCGCATATGCGCCGCTACGCCCGACTTCGCAGAGAGGTCGTGGGCCTGCAAGAGATGCTGTACTGCGACCTGGAGGCCCCTCTCGATCCCGATTATAGGCCCGAAATCACCTTCGAGGATGCCTCAACGGTCATCCGGGAGGGGCTGCAGGTCCTGGGCTCCGAATACGACGAGATCATTGCTGCTGCTCTGGCCGACCGGTGGGTTGACCGGGCCGACAATATCGGAAAATCTACCGGAGCCTTCTGCAATTCCGTATACGGCGTGCATCCCTACGTGATGATAACGTGGAATGACAGCATGCGGGGCGCACTCACCCTGGCCCATGAGCTGGGGCACGCAGGACAGGGCGTGTTGAGTCAGCGAAACCAGCGCCTGGCCGCCTCCCGACCATCGATGTTCTTCATTGAAGCACCCTCCACCGCCAATGAACTGCTCGTAGGTGATTATATCCTGCAGCAGAGTGACGACGTGCGCATGAGACGCTGGGTGACGGAGCAGCTGCTCATGACCTATCACCATAACTTCGTGCGCCACCTGATAGAGGGAGAGCTGCAGCGCCGCATATACGAAATGGCTGAAGACGGGCAGCCGATCAATGCGGGAATTCTCAGTCAGGTGCAGGGCTGCATTCTGGAGGAGTTCTGGGGCGATGTGCTCACCGTCGATGACGGAGCGCAGCTGACCTGGATGCGTCAGCCCCACTATTATCGGGGGCTCTACCCCTACAGCTACGCCGCTGGTCTGACCATTGGGACCTCCGTGGCATCGGCCGTACGTGACGAAGGTGAACGGGCCGCGCGACGCTGGCCTGACGTGCTGCGCGCCGGCGGTACGAAGAAGCCGCTGGAGCTGGCCGAGATGGCGGGAGTGGACATGCGCGCGGCTGAACCGATTCGCGAAGCCGTCAAATATGTGGGCTCCCTGGTGGACGAAATGGAAGAAACCCACCGGCAGTAAGGGCCACAATCGGGCGGTGTGTGCGTCTCCACCGCCCCACATCCCAGTTGGCGACAACCTCAACTCCCTGACCCCGGGCGGGCAACCCGCATTCAGTCCGGTGGATGACGGTAGCGAACCCTGAGCATCTCGCCCACGAACTTCTCTGGTTCCTCAAAATTGGGACTGTGGGCCGAAGAGTCAAACCAGACGATCTCCTTGTGTGCAGCATTGAGGGTCTCGTAATACTCCTGCACCTTCTCGTACACGGTCACATAGTCATGGCGGCCGGTGAAGAAATAGACGGGAACCTCCAGCTGCGGCACCTGCTCCGGAAGGTCGACGGCCAGAAGATCTTCCCACATGAGGCGGGAAGACTGGTTTCCGCCCCGCACCAGGTTGATGATGTCAGCAACCGAATACTCCGGAGCAAACAGATGAAGGCGCAGCAGGTCGAGGAGATAGCGGAAGTTATTGCTTTCTTCGTACACCTCACCCCCAAATCGGAACAACCACTTGCGCTGAACTCCCATCTCGCCCGAATCAGCAGACGGATACGGCGGAGGTCCGATTTCCTGCAGCTCCCTCATGGCGTCATGCTCGCCCAGCTCCCGCGCCCGGCGAAGGGTGAACTCGTAAGAGATGTTCTCCGCCTCAATAAAATTGACTGCCTGACCCACTCCAACGTACGCACAGTAGTACTCCGGATGCCGGTCAACGGCGTGTACACCGACGATGCTGCCCCAGGAGTGCCCCACCAAGTAGATGCGCGAGGCATTGAAGCGTCTCCGCAGCTTGCGAGTGAGCTCCAGGGCATCATCCACAATCTGCTGGAGGTTCATCGATTCCGGCGGGACATGATGCGAAAAGGACTTGCCGGATCCGCGCTGATCCCAGTTTACCACCACAAAGTGCTCCTCCAGCTCGCGGTTATAGTGCCGAACCGGTACCATTTCGGAAAAACCGGGGCCTCCGTGCAGGAAAAGAAGTACCGGATTGTCGCGATCCTCTCCCCGCACGTAAATCTGCTGTTCGACGCCCCCGAGGCTGACCATCTCCATGCTCTCTATCCCCTCTGCAGTGGAGATGGCAATATCGGCGGCCGTCCGGTACTGCCGAAAGGTGACGTACCCGGCAATGACAACCAGCAGCAGTGAGAGGCCGAAAAGAAGATAACAAGTCCAGCGTAGCAATCTGGATTTTCCGCGCAGAAAAATCAACTCCCCCCGACCGATCCCACCTTATTTTTGTGGCGGACTGACTCCGGCAGCCACCCATCTGAATCGGGTGGAGGAGCCAGCTGATCGGCTACTCTACCACCGAGCCGAGGTCGAGGCAGTCGCGCAGGAGATGGGACACATCCCGCAAGCTGCGGAAGACCTGCTCAGCAATTTCCACATCCAGTGTGCCCAGGCCACAGGCGGGAGTGAGCAGGGAACGCGCTGCCAGATCCTGTACTGTCAGGGAACTCCCCCGCACCAGCTGCTGGGCCCCTTCCATCCATCTGTGGGCCAGTTCTTCACTGGAGAAATCGGCTACCCGGGTGCTGGATGGAACTATCCCCCAGGCCAAAATGCCGCCCCCGGAGACAAACTCGTTTATCTGGGACGAGTGGGCAACGAGAGACGCAAAATAGTCGAAGGCGTCAAAGGACAATATATCGAACGGACCCCGAGCCACCGTACTCCAGTCGGTGGCACCGCAGCAATGCACTCCAACAGGACACTCCAGATCGCCCCGTACATCCTGCCACAGCTCCACCACTTCCTCCGGCGACAGGGGAAACTGCGCCGTTCCGTAGATGCTCATGTATGGTTCATCAAAGAACAGCATCACCGGTCGCCGTCCATCAGCCAGGTGACGGTGCTGCATCCGGGCGGACAACGACAGGTGATGCACCAGAATTTCCCGCATCTGTCTGGAATGCAGCATCGACAGTCCATCCTCGTCCCGCATGCACATCGCCAGGGTGACGGGGCCCACCAGCTGCCCCTTCAGTGCTCGCGCCTTCTGCCAGTGCCTGTCAGTGAAAGCGTGCAAACATCTGGCCCGCTCAGCCGAGGGCAGCAGCCATTCGCGGTCCCCCATGGCAGCGGCGTAAAGATCAGCTGCCTCCCGGACCGCAGCCTCCTGACAGAAGACCAGATCCTCCTCCGCAACCGCGCCGGGCAGCCCCTCCAAAAACTGCCGCTGCAGATCTTCCCGCGCATCCAGACGGGGCAGCTGCGGCCAGTAGGGAATCTCCGGCACACACTCCTGCACCAGATCCAGGGCTGCGCCGACCCTTCCG
>PUMM01000096.1 GCA_003551365.1 Clostridia bacterium | reverse complement strand
GGGATGATGGACGCTATTTTCATGCGACGCAGAATGATCTCTGGCTGTACGATGACAAATCCGGGCAGGTGACGAATCTTACCGAGGATTATGATCGAGCCGTGGGGAGCCAGCTGCTGGGTGATGTGCGAAGCATGGAACCGGCAATGCGGCCCCAGTGGAGTCCCGCGGGTGATGTCATTTTCTTCACTGCCGTGGACCGCGGTAACGTGCCCATTTTTGCCGTGGATGTGAAGGCGGGGGCGTCAGGGGAGGCTCGCGACCTCCTTCCCGGCATCTGTGGGGCTGCCGGAGCTCTGGTGTCCGGTCCTGATGGGCTGTATTTCACCTATGAAAAGCCCACGGCTGCGCCCGAGATGCATTTTCTCCCGCACGGTTCGTACGAGCAATCACCGGAGAGGCTCACTGATTTTAATGCGGATTTGATGGATGAGCTGGATGCCCGGCCGTATGAGCGCATTACCTACCGCGGGACAGATGACCTGGAAATTGAGGAATTCGTCTGTTATCCGCCCGACTTCGATGCGGAGGAGAAATATCCGCTGGTACTTTACATTCACGGCGGGCCACACGGGGCATATGGAAATACCTTCAGCGTAGAAGTTCAGGCCCGGGCTGCTCAGGGTCGCATAATCGTGCTGCCCAATCCGCGCGGCAGTGGAGGTTACGGGCAAAAATTCATGCGCGCATGCGTCGGAGACTGGGGCGGACTCGACTACCAGGACATAATGTGTGGCGTAGATGAGGTGGTCCGCCGGGGGGGTGTGGACGCGGAGCGCATGGCCGTTACGGGAATAAGCTACGGCGGATACATGACCAACTGGACCATTACGCACACCGACCGCTTTGCCTGTGCGATCACCGAAATGTGCGTGAGTAACCTGCTGAGCTTTTACGGCACCGCTGACATCGGCACTCACTTCCTCGAGGCGGAGATCCCGGGATCGATCTGGGAGGATCCCGAGAATTTGTGGGATCACTCCCCCATTAAATACATCGGAGACTGCACAACTCCGACCCTGGTAATACACGGAGAAGACGACTACCGCTGTCCGATCGAACAGGGTGAGCAGGTGTTCGCCTGCCTCAAGCGCAGGGGTGTGGACACTGCGATGGTGCGGTTCCCGGGTTGCAGCCACGTGTTTTCCCGCATCGGAAAACCATCGCATCGGCGCAAGCGCTTTCGCGTGATGGAAGCCTGGCTGAAGCGCTATGCAATAGAGATGGTGTGAGGTGAAGATTGGGGGATGGGGCTATATGCTGCGCAGAAGCGAGCTCTGCTCCTTCCCGCAACACCATCAGGATCTCGCCCGAAAGTGAATATACTGCCGTCCCGGTGGGGTTTACTCCCGCCGGGGCGGACCAGTTCGGTCCTCACCGGGACGGCACCCGATTCATCATTTATCGGTGGTTCTTCGTCTTTGCCGTGGCAGTTACCCGCCGGTAATTTCTATCTGTTCATCTTCCGTTGATGGTACGGATTTGCTGCTCAGGCCGGCGACCAGTGATGAAGCATCCACCACTCCATCGATGATCTGGTCTTGGTCTGTGAGTACCACGGGGTGAGAATCGGCGCTGAGCTTGGGTAGCAGATCTTCCACGGAAAGACCTCGCTGTGCAGTTTCGACTTCGTGCAGCGGGACCTTCTCGAGTCTTGCGTCGCGATTCTCCAGGTGAGCCCGCACATCATGCGAGTACGCCATACCCCGCAGCCTGTGGTCTTCATCGGCCACTATTATGCAGTAGGCATCCGACTCGGAAATTTCCTCCCAGGCGTCCGTAATCCGGGCATCCGCAGAGAACACCGGGATGTCTGATGTGGTGACGTCGCCGGCGGTCAGTATCTTGTGCCGGTTGACATCTCGCACGAAATCGGCCACGTAGTCATCCGCCGGCTCTGTGACGATCTCTTTGGGTTCGCCGATCTGAACGACCTCACCCTCGTTCATTATGGCGATCCGGTCGCCCAACTGGAGAGCCTCGTCCAGATTATGCGTGATGAAGAGGATGGTCTTGTTCATCTGCTCCTGCAGCTCCAGCAGCTCCCGCTGCATATCGCGGCGGATCAGCGGGTCAAGGGCAGAGAAAGGTTCGTCCATCAACAGGATATTGGGGTCGTGGGCCAGAGCCCGTGCCAGTCCGACTCTCTGCTGCATGCCGCCCGATAGGCTGCTTGGATGGTAGTCCTCCCATCCCTGCAGCCCGACCATGTCCAGCACTTCCTCCGCCGTTTCGTAGCGCTCGCCACGCGGTATTCCCTGTATCTCCATCCCGTAGGCCACGTTGTCTATGACCTTGCGGTGCGGGAACAGGGCGAACTGCTGGAAGACCATGCCGATCTCTTTCCGGCGCAGTTGACGCAGCTCCTCTTCATCCATCTGTGTGACTTCATTGCCGTTGATCTGGACTGATCCATGTGTGGGATCAATCAACCGGATGGCACAGCGCACCAGCGTCGATTTGCCGCTTCCAGAGAGCCCCATTACAATGAACGTCTCCTGCGGCCTGATATCGAGGTTCGCATTGTTCACTGCTACCGTGTCGCCAGTGGTCTCCAGCACTTCCTCCTTGTCGGCGCCATCGGAGACCATCTGCATGGACTTATCCGTATCGGAGCCAAAAATCTTGTACAGGTTCTGCACGGAAATTGCGTTGGCGGCATTGCTCTCGGGGTCCATCCTGTCACATACCTCCCCAGGTTGTTGTGCAGCCGCGCTTCATTCTTCTTCCGGTGTTTCTATCGCTTCTTGTGTGAGGCGATCGATAATGACAGCCAGAATTACGATGCTGATACCTCCGACGAAGCCGCGCCCAACTTCCAGGCGCCCCACGCCGCGCAGCACCTCGGTGCCCAGACCTCCGGCACCGATCATGGATGCAATGACCACCATGGCCAACGCCATCATGACTGTCTGGTTGATCCCGGCCATGATTGTGGGCATCGCCAGGGGGAACTGGATCTTGAGAAGCAGCTGCGTCGGTGTCGACCCCAGTGATTGCCCGGCCTCCACAACATCCGAGGCAACCTGACGGATGCCCAGATTGGTGAGGCGAATTATGGGCGGGACGGAGTACACAAACGTGGCCAACAGTGCAGGTATGCGTCCGATGCTGAAAATCATCACCACCGGTATGAGATATACGAAGCTCGGCAGGGTCTGCATGAGGTCCAGAACGGGGCGGATCAGCTGATGGACTGTATCATGCTTGGCCATCAGGATCCCGACCGGAATTCCGATCGTGATTGACAGCCCCGTGGCGACGATGATCAGCGCCAGCGTGGTCATGGCCAGCTCCCACATGCCAAGAGCGGCGATGAACAGAAAGCCCAGACCGATACCGACGCCCAGTTTGGGTCCACCCACCAGAACACCAATTCCGGCGAAAATGACTACCCATCCCAGCCAGGGCAGCATGAACAGGAGCTCTTCCACTCGTACGACGACCCACAGCAAGACGACTGAAATGATGTCCCACAGGGCCTCGCCTTCCTCGATCAACCAATCTGTGACGCTGTCTATCCACCCGGCCAGAGGTATCATCAAGTCTTCCGGGTACTCCCATATGAAACTGATAATAGATTCGTTCACTTGGTGCGCAACCTCCTCAGGTCTTCTGCCCTCCGTCAATTGGCTGCATTCTCAGTTCCGGCGATCGCCATATCAGACTGCCCGCCCGCCCTCAGCCGGCTGCAACAGTCTCCGCAATCCCGTGCATCTTCCTCCGGCCGACGACTGATTGGAGACTGGTGCAGCCGGCAGGAACCGAAATATCTTCAGCATGCTCCTGACGTTGTGCAGCCCGGTAGTCGGATGAGGCTCTCCGCGATTGCACGGCGCGGGAGAGACTATGCACGACGGGCGAGCTGGACTTACCCTGCGGCGAGATTGGTGGTACCGGGAGAACCTCGCCGCAGGGGGTATCATTAATCGTGTCCCAATCTATTCAGCCAATGTCCTCTTCTTCCAGGGCGTCTTCGATTCGCTCCTGTACTTCTTGCTGGTCATCCGGGATCCAGTCGTGCCAGCGGTCCTCGAAGTTTTTCAGGTACCATACTGCGGCATCCTCAGCTTCGGCCTCGTTTTCTTCCATCCAGAAGCAGGCATCGTTGATCGGGTCGTAGCCGATGTACATGTTTTCCAACATTTCCACCATGTCCGGATGCGTCTCCTGTAGCTCGGCAGTGGCTGCCTGGGCAACTGGTACGCGCTCGAATGCGCAGGCTTCGTCGATCTCATCCAGATCCTTTTCGCCGGAGGCATAATCGGATAGGTCGTTCATGATATCCGGATCGTGGTCCGGCTCTTCCAGCTTAACGAAGTCGTACTCACCGAGAATCCAGGCTGGTCCCCAGTAGTAGATTACGATCGGGTCGCCCGCCTCGTAGGCGCTCACCATGGCGCCCTCCAGGGCAGCAGTCGAACCAACTTCTTCGATGTTGTAGTACTCATCAAGGCCATAGATGGAGGCCTTGGCCTCATTGATGGCCGTGGCTTCCCATCCGGACACACCTATCACCAGGTGACCAACGTCCGGGTCCGCCTCATCGGGGAAAAGGTGGTAGTAATCCTTCAGGTCGTACACCGTTTCCAGATCGGGTGCTTTGGCCTCTATGCCCCGCTCTTCATCTCCTTCGATGAGGTACTCTGGAACGTAGAATCCCTGCTCGGATTCGGAAAAGGTATAGCCGACATCAAGGATTGTGCCATCGGCCGTCTTCTCTTCCCACCAGTCGCGGAGCTGGTCCTTCCAGACCTCCATCATGATGTGTGCATCCCCGTCTTCCATGGCGGTCTGCGTAACCGGAGTATCCATTGTCTTGATCTCTACCGGTACCTCATAGCCCTCTTCAATGATGTACTCAGCAATTGCATTGGCCACCCATATCGTTTCCCATCCCATGTCCGGAAGGACAATGGGATCGTCTTCGGCGGCCTCTTCCGGTCCACAGCCGTACATGGCCAGTGGGAACAATGCAATCGCCAGGACGAGGAGTATTTTCGCCCAGCTTCTGGCAAACATAACTTCCCTCCTCAAGATATTTGTGTTCATTGATTAACTGGGAGTCTTCGGTGTCCTCCACTCAATGTAGAGGCACATTTACGAGGATCGGATGGATAGTCGGTTGTAGAAGAACCCCCTCTTCGTCTCTGTGACCTCTGTTCTTCCACATATCCCTCCAATGTCGAATCCAATGTTAGCACAGATTCACACTGCTTTCAGGCCAGCAGAGTCGGGCATGCTGCCGACTGAATACTGATGAGCATCCTGAATATTGCTCTCATCTGCTTGAACCACATTTCGTCCAGAACAGGTGTCATTGCGCCAGTATTCTTGGTCATCTCTTTGAGGTGTCCTGTAGAATTGACAAACGAGGGGTTAGTGCGCCGCAAAATTCACTCATGAAAGGAGAAACGCGGCCAGCACGACTGCATATATCAGGAGCGCGAAGAAGACGGCACCGCTCATCATGTCCTTGATTCTTTTGACCCGTTCAGAATAACCCGATATATGCAGATCCAGCAGTTGTTCGAACGCTGTGTTGCAGATCTCCAGACCGATGGCTGCACAGATAGTGACCAACAGGATTGCCATTTCGCCCATCGACAGGAGGTCTGTCAGTTTCAGGCCTATTGTCACCGCCACCATGATCAGCAGGTAGCGCATATTTGCCTCGGCGGCCAGCAGGTACCGCCATCCACGCAGGGAGTTGACGAATGCAGTCAGCAGCCGGCCAGTTTCTCGCAGCATTTTTCGTTACTCCTTTCCCGGTTGCAATCGCCCCCTCACCGGGGCGCTTAACCTGCCGTGAATCTCGCCAGAGAGAGCGGGGACATATCGACTGCCGGTTCTCTGCCCAGCAGCATATCGGTTACCAGGTGGCCGGTGGCGGCGGCCAGACTGATCCCATTACCCTCGTGTCCGGAGGCAATGTACAGGCCGGGCACCCCGTCTACGCCTGACACTATCGGCCGGTGATCCGGAGTATAGGGCCGGAAACCGGTATAGGAGCGGATCATGTGGGCGTCGGCTATGCAGGGGAAGAACCGCACTGCCCTTCTGGCCATCAGCCGGATTACGTCCGGATCTACTTGCGGGTCAAATCCGGCAAACTCCCGGCTTGATCCAATGAGGAAATTGCCGGAGGCAGTTCGCTCGTAGACGAATGCCACCCCGTATTTTTCCATCGCCGGTTCAACGTCACGCTCCAGTCCCCGCTTGGCCATGAGATATCCGAACTCCAACATGTTGCGCCAGTAGGGAAGGCGGTCCTGTTCGGCGACCAGCACGTGCCCCTTGCGCGGGGTTATTGGGAGATCAACCCCCATCTTCTCAATGATATCTGCCGTCCACACTCCGGCAGCACATACCGCTGTGCCGGTCGGTATGTGGCCCCGGTCAGTACTGACCCCACACACTGCACCGTCCTGTAGATCGATGTCCGTGACCCGGGTGAAGGGCAGGAGTTTTGCCCCGTGTTGTCGGGCTCCTTGCGCGAAGGCAAAGGCGAGAGCCATGGGATTTACGACAGAGTCGGACTGGCAGAGTACACCCCCGGCGAGGTCAGGTGCCAGATTCGGGGCATCTGCTCGCATTTCGCCCCGGTCCATTATCCGCACAGATGTGCCGTCGTTGCTCTTGCGCTGCACAAATCGTTGGGCGGTCTGCATGTCCTCATCGCGTTCTACCGCCAGTACGCTGCCCCAGTTGTGGTATTGCACGTCGCATGGCAGGTCCGGGACCAGGTTGCGCAGCAGGAATCCGCTGAGGCGAGCCAGGTGACTGTCGTAGCCTGGCTCCTTATCCACCGACAGTACGTGGCCATCACATGCACTGGAAGTTCCACTCGCCACATCGTCGCGGTCAACCAGCGCCACATCAGCTCCTACCCGGCTGAGGTGGTAGGCGATGGATGACCCTATGACTCCTGCTCCAACGATCACAACGTCTCTTGCGCGCATCATTCCCGCTCCTCTGCCAGTACGCGAAAGGGTATGGGTAGGACCGGGGGGCGTCTGGTGTCCGGCCGGAAGGTTCTGAGCGGGAGGTCGAGTTCCTCCGCCAGTATGCGGGTCATCAACCCCGAGCATGTTCTGCCCTGGCACAGACCCATGCCGGCCCTGGTCCGGCGCTTCAGGCCAGATATGGTGGTGGCTCCGCTGCGGACGGCGGCCACAATTTCCCCGCGAATTATCTCCTCACAGCGGCACACGATGGTGTCATCATTCACGAATCAATCACCCCCGAGTTTCTCCGGTGTCCTGCCCGAAGACCATCCGCTTCAAGCCAGTGGCTGCGCCACAGGCGATGCTTAGCCCTTCGGATTTCGACTCCCAGTGGACCCGCGCGCAGTCCTGCCAGGCGGAGGTGAATCTGTCTGCACCGGACCCTGGCCAGCTCCCGGGTCATGCGTCCGAGTGATCTTGCGGCCGATAGCCCGGCCAGCCTTCCCTCCTCGATGGCGGATGTGGCCTCCTCAACTCCGCTCGCATCTCCCGCCACGAACAACCGGGGCTGGTCAGTGGCCAGATGGGGAGTGTGCGAGGGGATCCACCCACCCAGCACATTCGAAAATACCATCCGGCAGTTTGCCATCCCCGCGAGCTGCAGATTCGGCCGGAGACCGGCGGCTATGCATATTAGATCAACCTCCAGGTGTCTCTCGGTCCCCGGGAGGGGTCTCCAGTCTTCATCCACCCGCGTGACTGTCGCTGCACGGACGCCGTTATCACCGCCGTGTGCCCTCTGCACAGTGTGAGAGGTCAGTATGGGTACTCCCAGGCGTTGTATTTTGGCTGAGTGCACTCCGTAACCTCCGATTTTGGGGGCGGCATCCAGCACGGCTGCAACGTGGGCTCCGGCCTGCAGCAGCTGGTAGGCCACGATCAGGCCGACATTCCCCGCTCCCACCATAAGTGCTCGGCTGCCGGGCAGCACGCGGTGAACATTGATCATGGTCTGGACTGCGCCGGCTCCCATCACCCCGGCCTGGGTCCACCCCGAAAAAGCGAGAGCATTTTCCTCTGCCCCCGGTGCCAGGATGACTCGTTCAGCCCTGAGGCTGTGTAGGCGCATCTTCTCCGGTGCGACAGGCCACCGGCGCGCACCGGTTAGCACCTCGAGGCGCCCCGAGTCGTACAGCGCCTGGACACAGCTGTCCGTACAGATGGTGGCGCCAGCATCTTCCGCTGCGCTCACCAGCTGGGTGGCGATGTCCGGGCCCCGCACCCCGGCGCCCTGCGCACGCGAGCCGAAGAACTTGTGAATCTGTTTCGAGAGTTGTCCGCCCGGGGCAGTGGATGCATCCAGGAGGATGGTCTGGCATCCCGCGGATGCGGATTCTTTGGCTGCGGCAAGGCCGGCGGGGCCTCCCCCCACCACGGCAACTTCGACGGTAGAGGGCAGGCTCATTGGGCGCCCTCCCGTTCTGGCGTCCTGATCTGCATGCCCGGTGCAGCCGGAGTGATACAGGTTCTGACATTGGATACGCCATCCACTTCCATTGTGCAGTCAGTGCAGTGGCCCAGCGCACAGAAAATACCCCGCGGATCACCCCGCCGGCGCGTGCGCCGCAGGACTCGGTACCCTGCGGCGTATATGGCAGCGGCAATTGGTTCGCCCTCCACTGCCGGCAGGGGCTGCCCGTCGAGACAAATGGTTATGAACCTTCCATCCTGTGGATGCAGAATCGGATGATTGTTCACCCTCATCCCGCTCATATCGTTCACCCCGGTCCATGTGGTTTATCCCAGTACCGGATGCTCATAGGCTCACCTCAATGTGGGGTTTCTACTGCAGCGCCTGCATTCCTCCATGCGCGACGGCACTTGACGCAGAAGATGCAACCTGATATTTGTGTGTACAAAAGATGGAATGAGCTAGGGGTGCCCGCAGGGGCTGAGATAACCCTTCGAACCTGATCCGGGTAATACCGGCGCAGGGAAGCAGCTGGGGGATGCGGGTTGCTCGGAGAGGCCCGCATTATTTTTATTGCCCTGTGCGCCCCGGAGAGGATGATGATGTTGTCTGTACCTCGAGTTCTCACGGTGGCGGGATCCGATTCGGGTGGCGGTGCGGGGATTCAGGCCGATCTCAAGACATTCACCCGCTACTGCACCTACGGGATGAGCGCCATCACTGCGTTGACCGCGCAGAACACCGTCGGTGTTCAGGGTGTCCATTCTATTCCCGCCGATTTTGTGGCTGCACAGATTGACAGCGTCCTGTCCGACATTGGGGTGGATGCCGCCAAGACGGGGATGTTGGCGGATTCTTCCGTCGTGCAGGCAGTCGCCGAACGGGTATCCTATTGGGAAATGCGCCCGCTCGTGGTCGATCCGGTGATGGTGGCCAAAAGCGGAGATCACCTGCTGGCAGCCTCTGCTTTGGAAGTAGTGGTAGGAGACTTACTGCCCCTGACCACTGTGCTGACTCCCAACATATCCGAAGCAGAAGCGCTTCTGGATGAGGAGATAAATGATCTGCATGATATGCGGGAGGCGGCGGAGGGCCTGAGGCAGATGGGCCCGGGCATTGTGGTTGTTAAGGGAGGACATCTCTGTGGCCATGCTGCCGTCGATGTATATTGCGACCATGAGGGTACAGAAGAGCTGTCCTCTGAGTGGATCGAGACTGAGAACACCCATGGAACTGGATGTACATTTGCCTCAGCCATTGCCGCCGGACTGGCCCGGGGGTGGCCTCCGCTCGATGCTGTGCGTTCGGCCAAATCCTACGTCACCCGGGCCATAGGTTCTGCCCTTCCTCTGGGTTCCGGCCACGGCCCTACTGATCACCTGGTATCTCCCGACTGGCCGGAACAACACGGGGGGGATTAGATGGGGGATCAGATCATGGGTATGAGAGGAATCATCCGGGATTTGCAGGAGCAGCGCCCCCTAATTCATCACATGACCAACTATGTGGCCATGACGGCGGTGGCCGATGTAACTGCCGCTGTGGGAGCGTCTCCGGTGGTGGCCCGCTCTTCCGTCGAGGCCTATGACATGGTCCGGCACTGCTCGGCTCTGGTTCTCAACATGGGCACACCGGACTCCGACTCAGCGTTGGCCATGATTGAGGCGGGGGAGGAGGCCGGGCGGATGGGGATTCCTGTTCTGCTGGACCCGGTGGGACTGGGCTCCACAGAATATCGTCACTCGCTGGCGGAAGACCTGCTCCGACGTGTCGATGTGGATGCCATCCGCGGAAATGGAGGCGAAATTGCCGCAATGGCCGGGGAGGAAGATACGGTGCGGGGAGTTGAAAGCCGACATCTGGAGTCGGAGTACGTGTGGCGGCACGCTGTAGAACTGGCGCGCTCCACGGGTGCCGTTGTCGCCACGACCGGCGAGATTGATTGGGTGACGGATGGCCGGCGCAGCGTCCGCATCGATTCCGGGCATCCCATGATGGCCAGCACCGTCGGCACTGGCTGCCTGTGTTCCGCGGTAGCCGGCTGCTTTCTGGCTGTGGGGGGCGACACTCTATCCGCTGTCTGCCTCGCTCTGCAGTTGTATGGATTGGCTGGCGAGAGAGCTGCCGCATCCAGTCCCGGCCCCGTGGCATATCGAAACCAACTCATCGATTCACTGTTTCATCTCACCCGGAGTGCTCCGGATGCCCTCGATGAGTTGCAGTCATTGGCGGTGCGGGAGGAGGAATAGAGTATGGCGGTTGCCAGTGATGCGCTGAGGGACAAACTGCGGGTTTACATCATCGCCGACCGCGAGGCCGTCGGCCGTTCCGGAATGGTAGAAGGTGCCCGTGCGGCACTGGAGGGGGGCGGCACCTGTCTGCAGTATCGGGCCAAAAATGTGCCCATACGTACCATGTTGTCTGAGGGGAAAGAGATGTTGAATGTGGCCCGACAGTACGGTGTACCTTTCCTGGTGAATGATCGCGTCGATGTCGCCGCTGCCCTGGCCGCCGATGGCGTGCACCTCGGTGCCGATGACATGCCCCTATCCTGTGCACGACGGGTGCTGGGGAGTGCTGCCATCATCGGAGCCACCGCCAAGACCGCACAGGATGCCCGCCGCCTGGAGTCGGGGGGTGCTGATTATCTGGGAGTGGGTCCCGTGTATCGGTCGGCCACGAAGCCGGATGCCGGACGAGTCCTCGGTCCGCAAGGGCTGGCGGGCATAATCGGGCGAGTGCGGTTGCCGGTTGTGGGCATTGGGGGTATTGAGCCGGACAATGCCCGTGCGATCATTCGCGCGGGTGCAGCTGGAGTCGCGGTGGTGTCCTGTGTCATGGGCGATGATGACCCGCAGTGCGCTGCACAAAGACTCACTGAGAGCCTGGAGGGATCGAGTGCATGACAGTCGTACAGTTTCTTTTCGCAGCATCTGCCATTACCATGGTTTTTTCGTTCTGGATGGCGGCGAGATACTATTCCGTTAAGTTTGATGCGTCCACCATCAGTGTCATGGGTCTCATGGTTGCTCTCGGTACCGCCGCCGGACCACTGATGGTCCCAGTGGGACCGGCCAACGCATTTCCCATCCAGCACACCATAAATGTCCTGGCTGGCGTCATCCTCGGGCCGGTGGAGGCCGTGATTATCGCTCTTCTGGTGGGGGTGCTGCGCAATATTCTGGGCCTGGGTACGGTTCTGGCTCTGCCCGGCGGCATGATCGGAGCCTTTCTCGCGGGGGTCGCCTATCGACATTTCCGGCGGGAAGAGGCTGCTGCCGCGGCAGAAATCTTCGGCACTGGACTGCTGGGAGCACTGGCGTCTGTGCCCATCGTTGGTCTGGTCCTCGGACAGGAAATGGCTGCCTTCGGACTGGTCATTCCGTTCGGTATCAGTGCGACAGTGGGTGCGCTGATTGCCGGGCTAATCCTCAAGGGAGGCGGTCGCTGGATCAGGCTGCGCCGCTGAATCCGATGCTGTACGGAGAGGATGGACAGCTGCCGGAGCCGACCGACAGCTGCCCCGGTGCATCAACTGTCGCGCAGGCTGCGCATGTCGATGAAGCGGGCATCGAGCCCCGAATACCGCTCGGGAAAGCAGGTGAGCAACACCAGCTGCGCAGTTCTGCCTGCCTCGGACAGGATGCCGCGGGCTCTCCTCAATCGCCCGGGATCAGTGTTTGTCAGCCGATCATCGAGGACTACCATCTGTGGCTC
Organism: Clostridia bacterium; assembly: GCA_003551365.1. Taxonomy (GTDB): domain Bacteria; phylum Bacillota; class Sulfobacillia; order SLMV01; family SLMV01; genus PWGR01. The sequence continues at coordinate 8,058 of PUMM01000096.1, read as the reverse complement.
CTCACGCGACAGGACCACTCCGAGGGCGAGGCGGACCAGCAAATTGAGCTGCTCCTGCGCCCCGAAAGAGAGATCGCTCTGCAGTGAGGCGGTAATGTCGGAATGCTGAACCGTAATTCCGCGTGGCGTGAGCTCGGACGAAAACTCAACCTCTCCGTATACCCCGCCCAGCAGCCGGGGCGTCCAACGATCCACCTGTTGTTTTACGGGGCCACCGAGTGAGCGCATTTGCTCCCGGCGGTGGGCGGTGAGTAGGTGATCCAGCAAACGATAGGCGCTGGCATCGCGCTGCAGATTTCGGGTGCGGGCGCGTGCGGCACTGACTGCGGCCTCCAGGTCGCCCTCCCTTTCGCGCAGGTCAGATGCACTGGCCGTCTCGATTACCTCGAGGTGACCCGCCTCGGTCTTCTCCAGTTCGGCCATTCTCTCGCTCAGCTGTTCCCTGCGACGCTGTGCCTCATCATACTCTCTCTCTGGTTGCTTCTCTTTTTTGTCCCTGTCTTCTTCCAGGGCCTCCCAGGCCTGCCGGGCCTTCTCGGCGGCAAGTGAGGCCTCCCGCAGTGCCTGACGCCGCTTCTCGTCCGACGAGAAGCCGTCCCGGGCAGCCAGATCTTCTGCCTCCTGCAGCCAATCGCACTTCTGCTGATTGAGCGCAGAAATCTTCTGTTCAATTTCGGCCGTCTTTTCCTGCAGCTGGGCAGCTGGCTTCCGAGCTGCCTCCAGTCGCTCCTGCAGCTGCTCGACCTGGCGCTGTCGCTGGTTTCGTTTGCGGGCCTCTTCATTGATGAGTTCGTCCAACACCTCGAGAGGGTGCCCGCACCACTCGGACGGAATCCTGGCCTCCTCCGTCTCATCCAGCAGTCTTTCGTGCCGGCTCTGCAGCTGGCGCAGCTGTCTCCGGATTTGTGCTTCATCGCCCTCCTGCGGGAGATCACGCAGCCTCTCCCTCAGATCACAAACCCTGTCGTCCAGGGTCTGGCGGCGTTGATGCTGCCTTTTCAGGTCGTCTGTGCAGGAGACATCGTAGCCGGCGAGCATGTCCTGCAGCTCCTCTCGATGCTCCCGGAGTCGATGCACAGCCTCGGCTGCCCGCTCATTCCCGCTGCTTATCTCCAGCCTTACCAGGTCGGGCAGCTCGATGACGAGAGCATTGGCGGCGGACAGAGTGTGTGGGGTGTGAGCGTCCATCTGTACGGTCTCCTCTGTCTCTCCGTCCAGCTGTGCGTTTATCCTGACTTCTTTGACCGGCTGCAGCTCGACGGTGAGGCCCTGGGTGCGGAGGACGGCTTCGCCTTCGCGAATCTTCTCCTGCAGCTGCGCGGCCCGCTCTACAGTGTCCTGCGTGGGGAAAACCTCTTCTTCACGAGCGTCATTGACCTGTTCTAGGCGTTCGTGCAGCTGGGTGGCTCTATCGCGTGCGGTCCGATACTGCTGGATTTCATCCTCCGTATTACGCAGTTGGCGCAGCGAATTGAGGGCGTCCAGCCGGTCCTGCACCTGACGCATCTCATGTCGTTTCTCCTTCAGCTGCTGATCGAGTGTCTCGACCTCGCTCTGTGCACGTGAAAACTCAGCCCGCGTCTGCGTCTTTTCGGCACCTGCTTCCTCCAGCTCCTCTTCCTTCTCCCCAGCCCTCCGTCTTGCCCGCTCAATTCTTTCCACTCGTTCATTCAGATCCTGCCAGCGCTTCTCTGTCTCCATGTATGAGGTTTTGGCGTTCAGGCGCAAATCCCTGTGTTCGCTGGCAGCGCGCCGGGCGGAATCGGCTTCCTCCAGCTGTTCTTCGGCCCCCTTCAGTTCCGCGCGCAACATCTTCTTCTCGTCCCGGATGCCCGACAGGTCTTCCATTCGGTCGTCCAGGTCTGCGCGCTGTCTGCTCACCCGCTCCAGTTCTTCCTGCCGGCTCATTAGCTCCTCGCGCGCCTGATGCAGGGCACCTCCAGCTGCCGGGTCCCCCCGGGCCGGGGTCAGCAGCGACAGATGCTTTTCGTTGACGATCTGTTCCACGGTTCCGGAACTGGTGCTGCGCATAACCTCACCCAGAGTGTGCTCCAGCTTATTCATTATCTCTTGATTCCAGGCGGAGGGAATGTCGTGGTCCTGCTGACGGGCCCACAGTGCCTCGGTCAGACCCCGATGCTCGGGACGCGTGAGCCCGCGACCGGGTGGCCGGGCGCCCGTGAGCTGCCGCACCCGCTCGTCCGCCTCATCGCCGTCGGCGGTTAGCTGCCAGGTGTCGTTTGCCCGGACCCACAGTTCGGAAGACGGAGAATCGAGAAAGCGCTTGCGCAATCGGTGCCGGTCGCCGCCGGCGGTGAATTCTACAGTGACTCCAGGAGTGAGTGAACTACCCCAGGGGCGGATTGCGCTCACCTCCTGGCCGGTGACACTGTGTCTATCGAACAGTCCGCGAGTCAGCGCTTCGATGAGAGTGGATTTGCCCGATTCATTGGGACCATGGATGACATTGATGTGATCATGCAGGGAAATACTGATTTCCTCACGAAAATGACGCCATCCCTGTATGGTGAGGTGGTGGATTATCACGATTCCACCTCCCGAACGGCTGCATACAGGAGATGCAGGGCCCTCTCTATCACTTCGGGATCCCGGTCAGCGAAGTCGCGTCCTGGTCCGTCCGGAACTCTCCCGTCAGTCAGCTGTATGAGGTCCTTTGCCGCCTCACCGACCGGACCGGCGGGAAAGCTCTGGGCGAGGTCCTGTTCGCCTGGTGCCAGCTGCAGGGTGTCCTGCACATCCAGATAATACAGGTCATCGCCCAACCCCGTGATTGTGTGGCGGATTCGCTGTGCGGTATCAAGATCCACTACTCCTTCGAGCTGAAGGCGGACGAGTGTTCTGCCCGGCTGGGGCAGGGACTCGACCCAGCGCTGCAGTTCTTGTAGTCCGGGGTCGGCCGATATGTTGTGCTCCCGGGTCATCCACCTGAGCGAGTTAACCCGATGCGTACATACCTGTGGTGTTTCGCCCGGTGCATCTATCTGTATCTCGAGAACCTGTCCGGGGTCGCGTTCTTCAAAGCTGGTGGGCTCGGGAGTGCCGCTGTAGAAAGTGCGTTCGTCGTACTGGTAATGCGAGTGCCAGTCACCGAGAGCCAGGTAATCGAGACCGGCGGCCTGTGCTCTATTGGGGTGTATGGGAAAGTTCACGTCACGTCCCAATACGTCCAGCGCACCGTGTGCGATGCCGATGCGGATTGCGTCCGTTCCCCCCCTGTCCGGTATCCATTCGGTAGGATCTCTCTGGCTTCTCTTCTGCCTCAACGGACAGGGATACAGGAGTGCTCCCCCACACTCGACAGGGGTTTCTTCCTCCAGCAGCCGCACATTACCAGGTGCTCTGAGCCAGGGCCTGCGGTTCCAGACTCCACCACTTTGCAGCGGATCGTGGTTGCCCGGCAGGATGAAGACCGGGGCCGCGGTCTGCCGCAGGGCATCCAGTGTTTCCTGTATGGTGCTGGAGCCCACGGCGTGGTCTTCAAACATGTCTCCTGCTATCACCAGAAAGTCCACCTCTCGGTCCTCGGCCAGGCGCACGACGCGCCGCGCCGTTTCTCCTCTCCGGTCTCTCGTGGGAGATGCGAGCTCTCCCAGATGAGCGAACTTGGCTCCCATTTGCCAGTCTGCGGTGTGGATGAAGCGAATCATGATCTGCCCTCCCGTACCTGCCGCATTTGCGTCTGCGCACGTTGCCGCCGCGCAGGCCGTATCCATGAATTCGTGAATGATGCAGGTTTACCTCCCACTGTGACTCGATATTGCTATTGCTCGAGGCTCCGGCTTATGTTCGGCCCGCCGGAACGGGGGAAGATTGCCGCACCCGATTCATAATTGACATATGTCCATAACTTTGAAAGCATAGAGGCAGCACTCACGGGAGGTGAATTGAGATGAAGGTGGCGATATGCATCAGAGATGAGGCTACTGAGCCGATGATGGATGACAGGTTCGGGCGGGCTGCGTTCTTTCTAATGGTCGATACTGCCGATGATGGCGAGGAGATAGTCGCGAACCCCAGTCTGTCGCTTGGCGGGGGTGCGGGAGTGCGAACGGTCGAGTTTCTCTCGGAACAGGACACAGAAGCAGTGGTGGCGGAGAATGTCGGGCCGAACGCGGCCCGGGCCCTGCAGGCTGCGGGTATCCGCGTCTTCCGCCCGCGGCATCGGACTGCCCGGGAGAACCTCGCTGCTCTGTCTGCCGGTGAGCTGACGGAGGCGGCGGGACCAACGGTGGATTCACACTACGGCTCTGGCGGAAGAGGGCGACGATTCCGCCGGAGGTGAAGGGAGACTCGTATTATGCGACTGGCAGTAGCGACGCAGGAAGGTGAAGTGGCAGAACATTTCGGCAGGTGCGGCCAGTACACCCTGGCGGATATCGATGGCGACGAGGTTGTCCAGTGCAGGGTCATTGAGAGTCCGGGACATCGTCCCGGGTACCTGCCCCGTTTCCTGGCAGAAAGAGAAGTAGACTGCGTGATGGCGGGCGGCATGGGTCCGCGCGCTCAGTCCATGTTTGCCGAGCGCGGCATACAGGTGGTGGTTGGTGCGACGGGATCGGTTGACCGTGTGGTCTCAGACTGGATCTCGGGTGAGCTGCAAACCGGGACAGACCTCTGCGATCATGCCGATGACGAATCGTCCGGATGCTGAAAGGGTGATGGGCATGTCTGAACACGGTGGCGGGGGGAGAAGAGGCGGCAGAGGACGCGAAATCTCCGGTTTTTCCCTGCCCCGCAGGGACGGGGGGATGTCGACAGGGGAACTGATCGGCCACTTGATGATTGGTGCCGGCACGCTGCTGCTGTACTGGTCACGCAGTGTGCGGATACGCGGAGAGGATGAACCATCTTGATAATCGCCTGTGCCAGCGGCAAGGGTGGCACGGGCAAGACAACCGTGGCCACAAATCTTGCTGTGCAGCTGGCAAAACAGAGATCCGTGCAGGTCCTGGATTGTGATGCGGAAGAGCCGAACGGTCACCTGTTCCTCCGGCTGAAAGAGGAGGGGCGCGAGGATGTGCGCGTATTTACTCCCGAGGTGGATGAATCCCGGTGCAACCATTGTGGCCGGTGTGCTGCTCATTGTCGGTTCAATGCCATTACGGTACTGGGAGAGCACGTTCTGGTGTTCCCGGAGCTGTGTCACAGCTGCGGTGTCTGTTGTTATGTGTGTGAGCGCGGCGCGATCAATGAGGTGGGAAGACCCGTGGGGTTTCTCCGGCGAGGCGTTGCCGATTCAGTTGCTTTCGTGGGAGGGGAGCTCAATCCGGGTGAGGCGATGGCCGATCCGGTCATCGAGGCAGTGCGAGATGCCGTGGACCCCACTGCACTGTCCATAATCGACGCGCCTCCAGGCACTACCTGCCCGACGGTTGCCTCCGTTCGGGGGGCAGATCTCTGTCTCCTGGTCACAGAACCGACTCCATTTGGCTTGAGTGATCTGAGGATGGCTGTCGGGATGTGCAGGCGACTCCGTGTTCCCGTCCGCGCAATTATCAACCGGTGTGACCTGGGAGACGACCGGGTGGCTGAATACTGCCGACGGGAGGGCATCTCTATACTGGCCCGACTGCCGTGGGACCGCGGACTGGCCGAAGCCTATGCCCGCGGAGAGCTCATTGCGACGAGTTCGGAGGACTGGGCTGAGCGGTTCGCTGCCCTGGCAGAGGATGTGCTTCAGTTGGAGAGGGAGGTGATCTTTCGTGCGGGAACTGGTGGTCATCAGCGGTAAGGGTGGTACGGGTAAGACCTCCATTACGGCGTCCTTTGCTGCACTGTCATCTGAGCAGGTGGTGGCGGCGGATTGCGATGTCGATGCTCCGGACCTGCAATTCGTGTTGCGCCCGACCCAACGCAGTGAGCACGATTTTTGCGCCTCAGAGGTGGCGGAGGTGGATTCGTCGCTGTGTGATGAGTGCGGGACCTGCCGGGATTACTGTCGCTTTGGCGCCATAGACGCTGCCTATCGGATTGACGATGTGGCCTGTGAGGGCTGTGGATTGTGTGAGCTGGTATGCCCGCGCGGGGCGGTGCAAATGCGCGAGATATCCTCCGGGTGCTGGTTCATGTCAGATTCCCCTTGCGGCCCTTTGGTGCACGCACGCCTTAACTTTGGCGAGGGAAACTCGGGGAAGCTGGTAGCCAGGGTCCGGGAGGCCGCTCGTGTGGAGGCGAGACGCATCGGCGCAGATCTGATACTGGTGGATGGACCGCCCGGGATCGGATGTCCGGTAATTGCGTCTATTGCTGGAGTGAGTGCGGCACTGATAGTTACGGAACCCTCTCCCTCCGGCCTACATGATCTTCGCCGGGTAGTTCAGGTGTGTGATCACTTCAGCATTCCGGCAGCCGTCTGCATCAACCGCTGTGATCTGGATATGCAGCTCACCCGCCGGATTGCAGCCGTGGCGCAAGAGGAGGAATTGTCGGTACTCGGGCATATCCCCTACGACAACAATGTCACAAAGGCTCAGATGCAGAAGCGGTCGGCAGTGGAGTACGCAGGAGGGCCAGCCGCAGACAGCATAAGGGAGCTCTGGGGAGCGGTTGTCGAACTCCTCAATTGGCGAGACGATACGGAATAGTGGGCGGCCAGCGTACACAACGGCGGATTGCTGATGGCAGTCACATACCGGTCGTGCGGGGTCGACTAACTCTGAGTAAGGTCTGGCCTCGGAGTCATATGGGGGATCCCGACTGGTGTGAGTGCAGAAGTGCAGACCGGATGCCTTGACAGGCGGGCGTTATAGGATTAGGATGAGGGCAAAGGTTATGAACATATGTTCATAATGGAGGGAGATGAACATGCCGAGGCCGCCGAAGAGACGCACAGTCGATGCTTTACCCCAGCACGATTACTTCAAACCACCCGGGGCGCCGCTGTCCGGGCTGGAGGAAGTCAGGCTCAGTGTTGATGAGCTGGAGGCACTGAGGCTGAAGGACAAAGAGGGGCTGAATCACGAAGCCTGTGCCGGACGTATGCAGGTTTCTCGCCCGACTTTTCACCGAATTCTGGCCTCGGCTCACCGGAAGGTGGCAGAGGCGCTGACGGAAGGAAAAGCCATCAGGATTGAGGGGGGTCGTTTCCGACTGCGCCGGAGCTATCTCTGCAGCCACTGCGGTCAGATCGTATCAGGGGATGGGACAGGGGAGGCTGATGTGCTCACCTGCTCGAGTTGTGGAAGCGAGGAGCTGGTGCGACCGGCTTCCGGGCGAAGAAGGCGCCGGAGACGTCGGGGCGGCGGCTCTGGCGGACGGGGGTGAGTTTTTTGCAGACGCTGCTCCGGGATGCGAAAGCACGGCTTCGGAGTGAGAACTACCGATGTACGCCTCAACGTGAGGTTATTCTGGAGCTTCTGGTTCGACATTCCAGAAACCACTTCACGGCGGAAGAGATTCATCAATGGTTACGGGGCGAACACCCACACCTGGGATTGTCAACCGTGTATCGAACTCTCACCGTTCTGGAGCACGTGGGACTCATCAGGCGCCTGGATGTGGGGGACGGTGTGGCGAGGTACGAGTTTGACGAAGATGACTCCGCACCTCACTGCCATCTGGTTTGCGTTCGCTGCGGCGAAGTTCGCGACATTGCCTGTCCTGCGCCACAGGAAATGCAGGGCCTGCTGGAGGCGGAAAGCTTTCATGTGATGGATTACTCCATGTCGTTCTTCGGGTTGTGCGGTCAGTGTTCAGAGCACGCGAATGGAAATGCCAGGGAAGAATCAGTGCGCGGAGACGTGTCCGGCCGCAGGTCGGGTGAGGCAACGGGTTGATCGAGTGCGAGGTGTAAGGTGGGATTAGAGGCATCAAATCATCAACAGAGCTGAAAGGAGGTGAAGCAAATGCCCAGAGGAGATGGAACCGGTCCGGAGGGACGTGGACCAACTGGTGGCGGCTTTGGCTATTGCACCGCCTATGAGCAACCCGGATATGGCTTTGCTCCCTTTGGCCGGGGACGCGGGGCAGGCCGGCACGGTCGGAGACATCGCAATATCTACCGGGCCACGGGACTCCGGCGCTGGCAGCGCCCGCCGT
>PUMM01000140.1 GCA_003551365.1 Clostridia bacterium | reverse complement strand
CCCCGCTGGGCGCGCCTGCCGCTGTTTCCCATCCGGAATCACATCTCCAAGAGGCCACTGAAGTACGGATTTGCCGGCGTTCATCTGCCGCCCCCGAGGGGCGAAGAGTCTCTGTAGCCCCCAACTACAGCTTCCTCCCCAACGGGGATGTTCTTTGCATCCATCTGGCGAACCCCTCCTGGCTGTCTGCCCGGGCATTCGCCCTGCGAAGACGCAGGGGGCCGCGTCGGAGGTTCGACATATTCTCGCGCCCATTGCTTTGCACACAGCAGTCCCAATCGCGTAGTGCCGCAGGGCAGTTACGCAGTGTATGTCGAAATATGGGGATTGGGGTCATAACTCGCAGGAATGAAGCGGTCAACGGCGAATTAGCAGAGGGTGAGGGGTATTGGCCCAGAAACTCTGCCGGAAACGTTGGCGCACAGCGGGAGGTCGGGTGATAGTGACAAATGGAAGTTAGGGTAGTGAGCGATCGAGTGAGTGGTGTGCGCTGGATGGACCGCACGGGCAATCACTTTGCCTGTTCCGGTGGATATGATCGCCATTGACCATGCAGTTGTCAGACTGCCGGCACGTCGTCGGTGAATGATCAGGCGCATTCGTCGATGCAGCCCGCGCGCCGGCCACAAAGCATCTCACATGAGGGGTGTTCACTAGTGAGTATCACCGAAATGATTGACAGGATGCTTGGTCGTTCCAAAAATGATGACAACTCGGAGCCGGACATTGAGCGGGATGAAGAGAAGGTCCTGCAGGACGATGGACTGGTCGAAGAGGAGGAGGCATGGGTTGAAACGGGCCATGATGAGGAGGTAGAGGAGGTGAACGAGCGAGGTAGCCGACTGTTCGACCGCAGCAATCAGGTTCTGCATGATGACAAGACCTCTATGGATCTCATGCTGGCGGTGGAGAACGCCGTTTTGGCCAAGCGGATGTCAGACGACAATATCGGCGAACTGCACAATCGGCTGGAGGATGCCCGGGAGCAGATTGCCATCACCAGCAAGGATCTGGAAAGGACGCAGGCACTGCTGGCGGAAAAAGAGGACCAGATGGAAGACCTCAAGCAGAAACTGGCCGACAAGAATGTGCAGATCGATCACGCTATGGAGCAATACCGCCGCATCGAGTCCGAGATGTCTGATACGGTGGATGAGTTGAAGAACAAGATCGATGTGGAGGAGCACAAGTATCATCAGCTGTATGAGCAGAACCACAAAGAGGCGGAGCGGGCCCGACGGGAGATCGAGGAGAGGGATCGTCGTATACATGAGCTGGAGGGCGAGAACGCGAACCTGCGGCAGCAGCTGGAAGAAGTGAAACAGCAAAACAGCTACCTGATGAATGTTGTCAGAGATTTCACCGATCAGGTATCCGGGTCCCTCGATCGCATCGTCTCCGATCCGGATGAGGTGGGCTCGGAAGAACACAGTGATTCGGAATGACGCAGAACCATCCCGGGCCGGCACTTGAGCTCGTATCGGTGCAGGCGGCGCGTGGTATGTGCGAGTTGTTCCTCCGGGCCTCGCGGGATGGTCAACGGCGCTACATAAGCATGGTAATTGATGAACAGACCTATCGGGGAATGAGAATCAGCCTGGGAGAGTTGAATCCCCGGGTTCGCTATCGGCTCTCGCCCCAATGTCGCTGGAATCCGTACATGCAACGTTATTTTGCTGTGGTAACCACGCTAACTCACAATGACCGGCAAGTGCAGTATTTTCCCTGTTCTGAGCGCTTCCGGCGTTCACTGCACCGCCTGGGCGAATCCTGGTCTGCGCCCGGCTCCGGGACCACGTGTGGGCAAGCGGGTGGTTACGGGGGACCGCGCCCCTCCGCCGCCAATGATTCAACGAATGGGGCTCTGAGGCTGACCGCTGCTGTGATCTGTGCCTTTCTGTGCATTTCACTCACTGCCATGGTCCTGCAGGGCGAGGTGGACCGGCTCCCGGATGGAGTCAATGCGCCACCGAATGGGCATGTGCGAGAAGCGGCGGCGGCGTACGACGGTCCGAGCAACATCTCCGTCACCACGAACTCATACATGAGCAACGCCAGCCTGGTCATGGAATATCCTGACCCAGATGACAGCTCATCCGATGGAAACGTATCCACGGAGGAGATGGAGACTGCGGCGGAGGAACCCACAGAGAAGAGCATCCAGACTGAAGTGGGCGACAGGATCTACTCTCTTCCGGAGGGCTACGTTGCCCTGACATTTGACGACGGCCCAACGCCCTATACTGAGCAGATTGTGGATACTCTGCGGGAGTACGAGGCGGTGGCCACCTTCTTCTTTATAGGAGAACATGTTGTCGGGTATCGGGATGCCGTTGAATATGCTGCCGCAAAGGACATGGGGCTGGGCAATCATTCCTGGAGTCACGCTAACCTGCGCAATCTCTCACCGGGTGAGCTAAAACGGGAGATCATCGAAACCAACGACCTGATCCACTCCATTGCCGGAAGCGAAGTGAGTCTATTCCGCCCCCCGTACGGCGATATGGATGAAGCGGTGGCGGAGGTTGTGGGTGAAGAGCAGATGGCTACGGTGATGTGGAATGGCGACCCGGAAGACTGGCAGATCGGATCGCCCGAAGAGATCGTGGATTACATCATCAGATCGGATTCGTGCGGCAGTATCTATCTGTTGCACGAGACCAGACGGACTCTGGAGGCTCTCCCGGCCATAATTGAATATTTCCAGCGGAAGGATCTCACCCTGGTGACATTTGACCTGAAGGGTCAGTAGCAGCACTGCACCTTCGGCAGTGCCGCACACTCTCGCCAGGGGGACCCGCCCACAGGTGCGCCCGATGCGTGGTCCGGTAACCCCGGTGTACTGGGGTGGTTGACGGCACTTCGCATCATCTGGAACATCATCCCTTGCAGCCTCGCAAACCAGATGCCGGAGACGGCATCGAAAGCTTCCTCACCCGATGCACAGGACAGCTCTGCGCTGTCCTGTTATGTGCCCTACCGGCCGTACTGCGGTGCCGACAATCTCACCGGTGAGGTGCACCCGTTGGTCCGTGCGACCATCCGGGTGAAGGCGGGCGACAGCAGCATTGCTCCGGTCACCTGCAATCATATCCTTTCGATAGGACGCATACGGATGGAGTCGGATGCGTGACAACAGTCTCGCTGAGGAGTGAGTATTCTGACGGCTCCTGTCCCTCCATTTTATGCCATGACTGCCGACGAGGTGAAGGAATTCTGGGAAGTTGATGCTGTTGCCGGTCTATCTCCTGGCGAGGTCAGCCGTCGGCGCGCCCACTTCGGCATGAACGCGCTGCCGGAAAGCACAGGTTCCCAACTGTGGGAGATTCTCTTTCGCCAGTGGAATGACTTCATGGTTCTTGTTCTGCTCGGCGCCACCGCGGTGGCATTCTTTCTGGGAGAAACCACTGATGCCGTGGTGATTCTGTGCATAGTGGTCGCCAACGGTGTACTCGGGTTCCTGCAGGAATATAGAGCTGAGGTGGCATTGACCTCGCTGGAGAAGATGACTGCGGAAACTGCACTGGTAATGCGAGATGGATGTGCCCGTCAGATTGGTGTGGAACAGCTGGTTCCCGGTGATGTAGTGCTGCTGAAGGCTGGCGAACGCATACCGGCGGACATTCGACTGACCACTGGTGAGGGGCGGGTGGACGAGGCCGTACTCACGGGGGAATCCATTCCGGTACACAAGTCGTCAGGTGTCCTCTCTGAGGATACTCACCTGACCGGGCGGCGCAACATGCTGTACAGTGGTACATCGATCATATCGGGAAAAGCGCGGGGTGTGGTTGTGGCCACGGGTGTAGACACTGAGCTCGGTGAGATCGCCTCCATGCTGCGTGACGCCGAGAGGAGGCAGCCCCCGCCTCTGCAGGGCGCACTTGAGAGACTGGGTCGGCTGCTGCTGATTGGATGCCTGTTGATCTCTGCTTTGATTGCCGTGATGGGGATACTGCAGGGAAAACCTCTCTACGAAATGCTGCTCACCGGGATCAGTCTGGCGGTCGCCGCCATACCGGAGGGTTTGCCGGCGGTGGTGACGGTGGCTCTGGCGGTGGGCGTTCAGCGCATGGCCGGAGAGCGTGCGGTGGTTCGCAACCTCAAGTCGGTGGAAACACTCGGGTGCGCCACTACCATATGCACGGACAAGACCGGCACGCTGACCCGCAACCGGCTCCGACTGGAGTTGGTCAGCGTCGGAGGAAGGGAGTGGCACGTACAGGATGAGGCTCCATCTGGCGCCCATCTGTACGTGTTGACTGCGGCTGTGCGTTGCTCAGATGTTCGGCGGGTTGCTCCGGGAGAGAGAGAGGCAGCTGAGTTTTCCGGGGATCCCACTGAAGTGGCGTTGGCAGAGGCCCTGCTGCACAGTCGTCCCAGCGAGGTGCAGGCTGGTGGTGAGGGAGAGTTTGTGCGCACGGGGGAGATTCCCTTTACCGCCAGCCGTCGACGGATGTCTGTGTGGGGGCGAAGCGTCAGGGATGGGAAGAATCTGCTCATAATGAAAGGGGCCCCGGAAACTATCCTTCGTTATTGTTCGATGGTGCACTGTCCGGACCGGGATGTTGAGATCGAGATGAGTGGGCGCAGGAGACGGCAGACACTGGGGGCGGCAGCTGATCTGTCACGCCGGGGTTACCGCGTCCTTGGGGTCGCTCAGCGTCGGAGAATTGTTGAGGAGCGACCGAAGGAGGAGCAGCAGGAAGATGAAGAGACCGATCTTACATTCCTGGGCTTCGTGGCTCTTTTTGACCCTCCCCGCCCGGAATGCGCGACTGCCGTTCAGCAGTGTGCCGGCGCTGGAATCAGAACTGTAATGGTTACGGGCGATCACCCGCTGACCGCGCGCGCCGTGGCCGAGCGCCTGGACATAATTCGCCCCAATCAGGCGGTGGTGACGGGTGAGATGTTGGAGGCTGCAGACGCACGGACGGTGCGCAGACTCTCCCGGACCTGTCCGGTCTTCGCGCGGGTGACTCCCCGTCAGAAGCTGAGCCTGGTGCGTCATATGAAGGATGCGGGACAGGTGGTGGTGATGACCGGGGACGGCGTAAATGATGCCCCTGCCCTGGGAGAGGCACACATCGGTGTGGCCATGGGGCGGACCGGGACGGCTGTCACCCGCTGTCAATGCTCAGATTGTCTGAGCTGGAGTTGTGCAGATTATTTGAGCTGG
>PUMM01000060.1 GCA_003551365.1 Clostridia bacterium | reverse complement strand
GGCGCGCCGGTCTGCGCGAGAATGTGCAGTGGGTGCGGGAGCTGCAGGATGATGATATGATTTGGTCCGCTCTGGGCCCGGCCCAGGTGGATACCTGTTCGCCCGATCTTCTACGCCGTACCCGCGAGGCGGCCGATGAGTTGGGATGCCGCATCCACATTCACGCCGCTCAATCGCACGTCGAGGTGGCGGAGATGATGCGGCGCACCGGCATGACTGCCCTGCAGTTTCTCGATCATGTGGGGCTGCTCGGTCCCGATCTGGTGGTCGCCCACTGCATTATCACTGGAACGCATCCGGACTCCGGTCTGTCTTTTACGCGCGACGCCGAGCTGCTGGGCCGCCGCGGGGCCCACGTCGCTCACTGCCCATGGGTGTTTGGAAGGCGGGGAACGCTGCTGCATTCGTTCCGGCGTTATCTGGATGATGGAGTGAACGTGGGACTGGGTACGGATACCTTCCCGCAGGATATGGTGACGGAAATGCGCCGGTCCGTGGTCTTTGGCAAGGCGGCAGACAACGATCCGTTGGCGGTCAGCGCGGCGGATGCTTTCAACGCTGCGACGATCGGTGGGGCGGAGGCGCTGGGACGAAGCGATCTGGGCCGCGTACAGGCGGGAGCCAAGGCCGATCTGCTCTTTGTGGACTGTGCTGCCTTCGACATGAGTCCGGTGCGTGATCCCATCCGCAACCTGCTCTATTCTGCCGGATCGGCTGCGATAGACAGTGTCATGATCGGAGGAAGGTTCCTCGTGCAGGGTGGATCGGTGCAGGGGTTGGATGAGAGGGCCATCGCTGCGGAACTGCAGCAGATCGCCGACCGCATGTGGCCGCGGTTTCCCGAGCGTGATCGCTCCGGACGTTCAGCAGACGAGATGTCCCCGCCCACCTTTCCCCGCGTGCAGTGAAGAGAACCGCGGGATCTGCCACATCTGAGCCCGGATATCGTGCGCCCGGGATGGGTCCTGCGCCCGTCCCGGGCGACGTGAGTTTGCACCCAGGTGAGGTCGGGCAGAATTAAGCGGATCTCGGGCGACAGGCTGTATGAGTCGGTCCGTCCCGGTACATCCTGGGGAATCCTGCCGGACGGATGTCCCGGAGTGACGCGCATTCGTTTCCCACATAAACTCGGCATCAGCCGGCAGGCCGCACGCGAAAGAAAACGGGCGTGCGCTGATTGTTCATTCAGTCGGAGGCAGCAATGTCCCAATCATCATCGTCATCGTCAACCTGCTCCGGGTGTGCTTCTCCCAGGGTAACCAGGGCATTTCTTGTGAGGGGAGGAGCGACTATCTCGAAGAAGATGACTGCTGAAAGCATGACGGTCAGTATCTGATCGCTGACCTCGGGAAGCTGCTGAGCCACCAGCATCGTAAGTCCCAGAGTGGTCCCCGCCTGGGAAAGCAGGCAATACGGCAGGTGCCGACATGTATCCTCATGCATACCGAAAGCCCTGGTTGTAGCATAGACGCCGGACAGTTTGCTGAATATCCGGACGGCGATGTACACAACGACTGCTATCCCGGCTGCGGGTATGAGTCCGGGCTGAAGAGTAGCTCCGGCTACCGTGAAAAAGAGAAGAAGTAGTGGGTCAGCCACTCCCTCAACTCTCTCAAACATGCTTTCGGTGTCAGTAGCATAGTTGCGCACCACAATTCCCATGGTCAGAATCGTGATCAGGGCAGAAAAGTCTATTGCCGTCGTTATGCCCGAGCCCACCAGAATCATGCTGAGCACGAAGAGGAGGCGGGGTTTTTCCCCACCTGCGTACCGAAACAGATACACCAGCAAAAAGCCAAGAGCCGCTCCCAGAGCTACAGAACCCACTATCTCGAGCAGACTGACGAGAAGGGCGTCGGCGGAGGGATCTCCGCCGGCTATTAGTGGCCGGGAGATTGCAATGGACAGGGAAATGAGGATGACGCAGGTGATGTCCTCGAGAGCTGAGACCATCAGCAAGCTGTCCGTGAACCTCCCCCTGGCCCGCAGTTCCTTCACAATGGGAACTACGACCGTGGGAGCGGGAGAAGTGGCGAGGGCGGCCAGCGGCAGGGCAACCTGGGCAGGCTGATTTGCTATGTAGTAGAGGCCCAGAAACACCAACACGTATGTCCAAATGGTGTCAATGCCGGCCACCTTCAGAAGGTTCATGCCCAGACGCCGCACGGCCTTGAAAGTGATGTCACCGCCGAGCATGAAGGCAATGATACTGACGGCTACCACACTGAGGGGATCCTTGATGGTCTCAATCAGGTCAGCCGATATCCACCCAGCACCGTAGGGTCCGCAAATGAGGCCAAAAACAATATAGCCGGTTAGTGAAGGGAGCTTGATGTATGCTGCGAGCCTGCCTCCCCAGAAGCCCAGTATCATTATAAGTCCTATACCCAGCACTTCATTCATCGATTTCCTCCCGCTCCTCCCCGCAAATAAAAATGGCCCCTCCACGCTCTGCGTGTAGGAGCCATCAGCTGTCTTATCCAGCATTCATAGGCGAGCCCCATCGCCTTTGCTTGTCTTTTGGGAGTATACACGAGACAGCGAAGAAGCGTCAACGCGACACATGAAACGCCTGTGTGGCCCGTCTTCTGCGTGTGATAATCTATATGGCGGTGGGCAGGAGCGACTGCTGCGCCGGGTGGGCCCGAGGCTGGTGTGCTACATGTGGGGGTACTGGACAACTATTGAGAGTGTCGTGCAGCTCTTCCGATGTTCCGGGGAGACGATGGCCATATTTTTCACGCATTCGATGTGGTCCGGGGGTGCCTGCACCGCATGGGGGGTGTGCAGTGTATTCGATCAGCGACTTAGCTGTCGTGCTCCTCTTTCTTTCTCAGGGCTGCTGTGTGTTGAGCCCATTGCCTCTCATTTCCGTTCCCCCCACATCCTCCCCCTGCCAATAGGGGGGTAGTCTGACATTCACCACTCATAGTGCTGTTCTCCGGCAGAATATAGATCGCCTTGCGGATGTGATGCTTCCATTTCTGCCCGGGTGTCTCTTCATTGAATGAGAGTGTCCCAACACTGGCGAGATCATCCCGTCGCGGGTGGATTTCTGGCTGCCACCCGGGGGTATCCGAATCACTGAGAGATGTAGGGCGGTACAGCTGGGGATTCATCACCGATGCGAAATTGGGGGTGAAGTTTTTTCACGGCCTTGCCGATAACATAGATAGGAGATAGAGTAGGCGACGGTAAACAATCCGAAAATAATATGGTGCAAGAGGCGGGTCGCTTCAAGCGACAAGGGCAAACACACCGAAAGGTGTGGACGCAAAGCTGCGGGTCTAACGCTCAACAGAGCCAGGACGGCCGGGCTACCGAAAGGAAACGAACCGCTTTTGTTTTTTCTGTCTCCCATCCATGTCGTGTGGGAGCGGCTTTCCTCTCGCCATGAGGGAGGAGCCTATCATGAGTCGGTTGCCTGAGTTGAGATATGTGCTCATCCTCACAGGAGTACTTCTGCTTCTGGCACCCACTGCACAGGCTCACGCCACAGCTGATGATGGTTACGTCTGGACGATGGAGACCCAGCTGCAGCTGGAGAATGTGGGGTCCGATCCCATGCGACACATACGGGTGCGGCTACCCCTGGTTGCCGAGGTCACCGGTTACGGTGAGGTCGTGGACGAAGAGTTCAATGTGGAGAAAAAGGAAGTATTGGAGAGGGAAGAGGGAGGACGGAAGGGTTCATTCCTCATCCCCCAGCTCGAGCCAGGTGAGAGTGCCACTCTCACCCTGACCTATACTATAGATCCGGAAGGTGCCCTCTCTGCTGCCCCGGACGATGAGGAGACGGGCAGTCTCATCAACGCGGTGGAGGATGACGAGATTTCCGCTGCGGCCCGGTCTGCGACCCGGGGCATGGAGGAAAGGGACGCCAGGTTTTCTGCACTACAGAGATTCACGCACAGTCATATCGACTACAACCTTGATTCTCCCTGGAGAAATGGAGACGCAGCTCAGGCGCTGAAAAAGGCAGAGGGAGTGTGTGAGGACTATGCACTGCTCCTAGTGGCCCTGGCGAACTCGGTGAACGTGCCTGCGCGCACGGTGTACGGGTATGTGGGCTTCGACGGTGGGGAGAACTGGACGCGGCACACCTGGGTTGAATATCTGTCGGACAATGGTGAATGGATTCCGGCTGATCCAACCTTTTCGGCCAGTCCGGGTCTGAATGATAACATTGACTACGTGGCGCAATGGTATGAGGACACTGGCGCCCGGGTCAGCCACGTCGGAGGCCGAGTCTCCGGGCAGATGAGTGAAAACATTGAGAGAGTCAGGCTGGAAGATCGGGAATCGATTGCTCCCTGAAAGCTATTGCCACGCTCGCTCTGAAACCGTTGAGGAATGGATGATGAGATAAGAAAGAGGCGGGAGGGATTGGAGGTCCTCCCGCCTCGCACGATGTCGTTTCACTCAGTGATCATCACTTGCTTCTCTTTCTGATCAGTGTCCATCCCGCAGTCAGCAGTCCACTTCCGAAAAGCACATGCAGAAGAGCGTTGCCACCGGTGTGCGGCAGTGCTTCCGGTTCATCCACGTCAATCTCCACGATTTTCGGAGTCTCCACTACCACTTCGGCTCTGGCCTCATCGCTGACGTCCTCGCGAGCAGTTACGCGGGCGGCGTTAACTATCTTGCTTTCGGCGAAGTCATCGGGAACCTCGTATGCTTCTTCGAAGGATACCGATTCGCCGGACTCGAGGACTTCAATGCTCTGGGTCCAGGCGGAACCGAAGAGAGTGTCGGCCAGCTGTATGCCGGTCAGGTCGGCCTCACCGGTGTTTTCGACTACCAGAGTGTAGTTGATGATCTCGCCGGGTTCGACTGAATCAACATCGGCGGTCTTGGTCAGGCTTATCTCGAGCTTCGGTTCGGCTTCTGGTTCTTCTGGCTCGACTATGGCCTCGAAGTAGGCAGTGGCGGTGCGGTTGCCGTTCATCACTACGGTGGTGTCGGCATCTTCGATCTCGTCGCGCTGCACTATCCAGTGCGAGAATTCGTAGCCCTCGTTGGCCTCGGCGGAGATATCGACCTCGGTGCCTCTTCTGTATCGGTCACGATCGGGGGCGGCGGATGCAACGCCCGAGCCCTCGGGGCTGACGTTGAGGGTGAGGTTGTAGTAGCGGGTGGGCGTGGGTGTGGAGCGGCGACGGATCTCGACTGTGTGAGTGTCGCTGTCATCTACCCATTCCTTGGGGTACTCGTTGG
>PUMM01000138.1 GCA_003551365.1 Clostridia bacterium | reverse complement strand
CATCGATTTTGCCCGCCGCAAGGACGGAATTCCTGCCAGGGTCGTGCGACTGGAGTATGACCCCAACAGAAGCGCGAACATTGCCTTACTGCAGTATGTGGACGGAGAGAAGGCCTACATTCTGGCTCCAGTCGGTCTGCGGCCGGGAGATGCGGTCGAATCTGGCACTGGTGCCGATATAAAACCGGGAAATGCCATGCCCCTGCGCAGCGTCCCGGTAGGAACTGTGGTCCACAACGTCGAGCTGAAGCCAGGGCGTGGAGGTCAGCTGGGACGGGCGGCCGGTGCTGGAGTGCAGGTCGTTGCCAAGGAAGGCTCCCGCGCGTATGTCCGGCTGCCCTCCGGTGAAGTCAGATTGATTCCCATGGAATGCCGGGCCAGCATTGGACGCGTCGGTAATGTGGAGCACGAGAACCAGGTCGGTGGCAAGGCTGGCCGCAACAGGCATCGCGGCAAGCGCCCCGTCGTTCGCGGTACGGCCATGAATGCGGCCGATCACCCGCACGGCGGTGGAGAGGGACGCTCTCCCATAGGCCGACATCAGGTTAATCCCACTGCTACGCAGACCAAGGGACAGAAGACGCGGAAGCGCAAGAAGTATTCTGACAAGTACATCGTGCGCGACAGAAGACAGAAGAGGAGGTGATCGTCGGACATGGGCAGGTCTCTGAAGAAGGGTCCCCATATTGACAGGAAGCTGCTGCGGCGAGTGCGTGAGATGAATGATTCGGGAAAGAAGGAGGTTCTCCGGACCTGGTCGCGCGATTGCACCATAGTTCCGGAGATGCTGGGGCACACGATCGCAGTATATGACGGTCGCCGTCACGTACCGGTCTACATCGTTGAGGATATGGTGGGTCACAAGCTCGGCGAATTTGCACCCACCCGGATGTTTCGCGGTCATGGTGAGAGATCGGAACGCACGATCGAGGTGCACTAGCTGCGGCAATGAGGAGGTTGACTGATCATGGAGCAGCAGGCAAGGGCATCGGCGCGCCACGTTCGGATCTCCCCGCAGAAGGCGCGGCCAGTGATCGACCTGGTGAGGGGCAAGTCCGTCGATGAGGCGCTGGCCATACTGCAACACACGCCGCGGCGGGCGGCCGGTCTGATAGCCAAAGTCATCAATTCGGCGGCAGCCAATGCCGTCAACAACTTTGACATGGACGAGGATGAGCTCTTTATCGCCGAGTGTTACATCAATGAGGGGGCCACCCTCCGGCGGTTCAGGCCTCGGGCGCGGGGGATGGCGGCGCCGATTCAGAAAAGAACTAGCCACATCGAAGTGGTACTGGAGGAACGAGAGGAGGTGTAGGTTTTTGGGTCAGAAGATACACCCCAAGGGTTTTCGCCTGGGAGTGATAAGGGGCTGGGATTCCCAGTGGTATGCTGACAAGGATGAGTTTGCTGATCTGGTATTTGAAGACTTTGAGATCCGCAAACACATCAAGGGTGATATGTACGATGCGGGAATCCCCAGAATAGAAATTGAACGCGCTGCGGCGCAGGTTAAGGTTACAGTGCATGCGGCGCGCCCCGGCATGGTGATCGGTCGCGGGGGAACCCTTGTGGAACAGCTGCGAGAGGCGCTGGAAGAGAAGACCGGCAACCGTATGAATATCAGGATCGTGGAGGTCAAAAAGCCGGATCTTAACGCACAGTTGGTGGCCGAAGGTGTCGCCGAACAGCTGGAGCGCAGAGTAGCTTTCCGTCGCGCAATGCGGCAGGCGCTGCAGCGGGCCATGCGCGATGGCGCAAAGGGCTGCAAGATTATGGTGTCCGGTCGGCTGGGCGGTGCCGAGATGGCGCGGCGCGAGTGGCAGGCCGACGGCTCCGTGCCGCTGCACACCCTGCGTGCGGATATAGATTACGGGTTTGCAGAGGCCAACACCACGTATGGGACTATCGGCGTCAAAACCTGGATATACCACGGCGACGTGCTTCCAGAGGTTGACGACGAGGATGAGGAGGCTGCATCCAATGCTGATGCCTAAGCGAGTCAAATATCGCAGACAACAGCGTGGCCGGATGAAGGGTAAGGCCCATCGCGGGTCAGAAATCCTGTACGGTGAATACGGTCTGCAGGCTCTGGAACCCGGTTGGGTAACTGACCGCCAAATTGAGGCGGCGCGCGTTGCCCTGACCCGTCGGATCCGGCGCGGGGGCAAGGTGTGGACCAAGATTTTTCCGGATAAACCGGTCACCAAGCAGCCCGCAGAGACCCGAATGGGAAAGGGAAAGGGTACTCCGGAGTACTGGGTGGCTGTCGTGAAACCGGGACGGATACTCTTTGAAGTGACCGGCGTGCCGCGTGAACTGGCGGAAGAGGCCGTTGAAAGGGCGGCGCACAAGCTGCCCATTAAATGTCGCTTCCTGGAGCACGAGGGTGGTGGTCCGAGTGAAGGCTGAAGAATTCCGCGAACTCAGTGACGCTGATATAGATAGAAGAGTCCGCGATCTCAAGGAAGAGCTGTTCAACCTTCGCTTTCAGAGTGCGACCGGGCAGATGGAGAATCCGATGCGCATTCGCGAAGTAAAAAAGGACATTGCCCGACTGAAGACCGTCAAGAGAGAGCGTGAGCTGGCACAGGAGCTGCAGCGTTGATGGAGAGGGGGGTCACCAGTGAGCAAGACAGATACGCGCGGCACCCCGAAAGTGCGTCGCGGCGTCGTGGTCAGCGACAAGATGGATAAGACCGTGGTCGTTGAGGTCGAGTATCTACAGCAGCATTCCCTCTATAAGAAGAGGATGCGGCGTACGCAGAGATTCATGGCGCACGACGAGAGCAACGAGTGCCGTGAGGGAGATCGTGTAGATATGGTGGAGACTCGCCCCCGGTCCAAGCGGAAGCGGTGGAGAGTGCGAAGGATCATCGAACGCGCCAAGTGATGTGGTCAGTGCAGGTTAAGGGAGGAAGAGGGCTATGATTCAGGCAGAGTCCCGGCTGAAGGTGGCCGACAACACCGGTGCGAGAGAGATAGGTGTGATTAGGGTCCTCGGCGGCAGCGGTCGTCGCTACGCTGGAGTCGGTGATGTAATCGTGGCGTCCGTCAAGGTTGCGACGCCGGGGGCCATGATAAAGGGCGGCGAAGTTGTGCGTGCGGTCATTGTCCGCACCAAGGCACCCATCAAGCGACGCGATGGGTCGACGATCCGGTTCGATGAGAACGCCGCGGTGATCCTGCGCGATGCCAACGAACCGCACGGAACGCGAATTTTCGGGCCCATCGCCAGGGAGCTGCGGGAGAGAAGATTCACCCGGATCATCTCCCTCGCACCGGAAGTGCTATAGGCGGACCGGCAGGTAGTTCCGGTTCACCTCATTGCTGGAGGGAGGCAGGCAATATGCCACAGGGTAAGATGAGGATCAGGACTGGCGACAGAGTGCAGATTGTCGTCGGCAAAGATAAAGGGAAGGTGGGCAATGTACTGCGGTCGCTACCGCGCGAGAATCGCGTCATCATTGAGGGCCTGAATATGGTCAGCAAGCACCAGAGGGCCTCGCGCCAGATGATGCAGGGCGGCATCATTGAACAGCCGTCGCCGGTGCACGTATCAAACGTCAAACTGGTTTGCCGCAATTGCGACCGGCCCGTGCGGACGGGCAGCCGGACGTTGTCCTCGGGACGCAAGGTGAGGTACTGCAAGAACTGCGACGAGAACATCGATCGATGAGGGGGCGGAGGAAAGTGGATCCGTTGCACGAGAAGTACAAGCAGGAAGTGGTGCCCGATCTCATTGAGGAGTTCGGTTACGACAACGAATTGGCCGTGCCCCGTGTCGAAAAAATCGTGGTCAACATGGGTATCGGGGATGCAAACGAAAACCCCAATCAACTGGAGGCCGCGGTCAACGAGCTGAGTACAATAGCGGGGCAGAGGCCGGTGATCAACCGGGCTCGCAAGTCGGTATCCGCCTTCCGTATTAGAGAGGGCGATCCCGTCGGGTGCAGCGTAATATTGCGCAAGGATCGGATGTGGAGTTTCCTGTCGCGCCTCATCAATGTTG
This sequence comes from Clostridia bacterium, assembly GCA_003551365.1. Taxonomy (GTDB): domain Bacteria; phylum Bacillota; class Sulfobacillia; order SLMV01; family SLMV01; genus PWGR01. The sequence continues at coordinate 1,233 of PUMM01000138.1, read as the reverse complement.
CTTTGCCGCGGGTGAGGGACTTCCGGGGACTCAGCCCGAATGCTTTTGACGGTCGGGGAAATTATTCGTTGGGCCTCCGTGAACAGACGGTATTTCCCGAAGTTGATTACGACGATGTGGATCGGGTCAGGGGCATGGATGTGACCATTGTCACAACAGCGGAGACAGATGAGGAAGCAAGATTCCTCCTGCACCACCTTGGCCTGCCCATGCGGGAAGGCTGACGAGAATTCGAGGGGAGGTATATCGTGGCCAGAAAGGCCCTAATCGAAAAGAACAAAGGTAAGCAGAAGTTTTCAACGCGTCACCGGAATCGCTGCTCGATTTGCGGCCGACCTCGCGGATATATTAGAAGGTTCGGACTGTGCAGGCACTGCTTGCGGAATTTGGCACACAAGGGTGAGATACCGGGACTCCGCAAGGCCTCGTGGTGAGGTGGCGGTTATTGCGTCGTTCTGGAAGGGGGTATGTCGTTCATGGGAATGTCTGATCCCATTGCGGACATGTTGACGCGGGTAAGGAACGCCAGTCGGGCCCGGCATGATCAGGTGGATATCCCGGGTTCCCGCGTGAAGTGGGCTATTGCCAACATCCTGCAGGAGCAGGGCTATGTCCGCAGTGTCAGTTGGATCAATGATGGATACCAGGGGATAGTTCGCATTCACCTAAAGTACACCCCGGATGGCGAACAGGTCATCAGTGGGTTGAGGAGAATCTCCAAGCCCGGCCTGCGCGTGTATGTGGGGCGCGAGGAGATCCCCCAGGTCCTGGGTGGTCTGGGGATCGCAATCATATCAACGTCGCAGGGCATCATGACGGATGGAGATGCCCGAGAGCAGAGAGCGGGCGGAGAAGTGATGGCTTACGTCTGGTGAGGAATGTGGAAGGAGGTGCGGCATGTCACGCGTAGGCATTGAACCGATTCGGGTGCCGGATGCGGTTGAGGTCTCGATTGACGGAGACTCTGTAGGGGTCAGTGGCCCCAAGGGTGAGCTGACGCGGGAGATACCGGAAGGCATTACGGTCGAGATGCAGGATGGCCAAATCACCGTCCGGCGCCGTCGTGATGATAGAAGATCCAAGTCGCTGCACGGCCTGACCCGGTCACTTTTGGCCAATATGGTGCACGGAGTGCATGAGGGATTCACCAAGGCATTGCTCATAGAGGGAACCGGTTATCGGGCCGAGATGCAGGGTGACAGACTGGTGCTGACGGTGGGCTATTCCCATCCT
>PUMM01000101.1 GCA_003551365.1 Clostridia bacterium | reverse complement strand
CGAAAAGGAAGCTGCCCGGTCCTTCCGCCTGGCAATGAAGGCGGAAGAAGTGCACGCCCGTCTGTACGAACAGCTGCTGGAAGATCTCCAACAGGATATAGAACTTCACCTGTGCGGGGTCTGTGGCAATCTGGAGACTGCGCCGGTAGACAGATGCCCGATTTGCGGTGCTGGGGCGCAGGCCTTCCGGGAAATGGACTGAAACCGGAAGCGCATGACATCCACTGGGGTCCGGCTGTGCTGCCCATCAATTCACACAGCCGGACACCCGCTGCTGCAGATGCAGGCAAAGTCCACAGCGCGCCTGTGGATCATGTGCCATCCAGCTGTTTCTGAACGGCCTGTATCGTACTTTTTGCCTCTTCACGCGCGGCGCCCATATCCGGCCCTTCGGGTCGTTCGGCGCCCAGGCCGGCCAGCGCATCGAGTATGAAGAATAATGCTTCCGGAGCCCCTCTCCGACTGTACCCTCCCTCCAGCGCCATCACCACTCTTGCATCCGCATGTTCGTCGGCGATTTTTTTGACTGACTCCGTCATCCGTCCGAAAGCCGCCGATGTTAAATTCATACCGGCAAGGGGATCTTCCTCATGGCAGTCCTGTCCTGCCGATACCAGAACCAGCTGAGGACGATAGTCTGCACAGAGGGGCATCAACAGCTCGCGCAGAGCCAGCTCATATTCCGCGTCGGAGCATCCCCCGGGATATGGAACGTTGACGGTGTATCCCCGGCCATCTCCCGCTCCCACCTCGTGGATTGCGCCGGTTCCTGGGAAGATGAAGTGCTGGTGCACCGAGAAGTACAGAACGCGCGGGTCACTGTAAAACGCCGTCTGCGTCCCGTTGCCGTGATGAACGTCCCAGTCCAGGATCAGGATGCGCTCCAGTCCGTACGCCCGCACGGCATGGTGAGCTGCTATGGCAACATTGTTGAAGAGGCAGAACCCCATGGCACGGTCCGGCTCGGCGTGATGCCCGGGTGGCCGAACCAGGCAGAAAGCATTGTCCAGATCTTCATTCATGACCCGATCCACAGCCGTCAGCACGCCACCGGCTGCCAGACGGGCGGCGGGAAAGCTGTGTTCATTCACATACGTGTCCATATCCAGCGAGCTCAGCCCGCCGGTGGCGTGGGTCGCGATATAATCAATGTGCGCTCGCGGATGAACATACTGAATCTCCTCTATTTCCGCTTCCCGGGGCGATATCGGCGTCAGGCCCTCTAAAATCCCCCGGTCCCGCAGCAGTGCATTGATATCTTTGAGTCTCTGTTTGTTCTCAGGATGCCCAGGATTGTCGTGCAGCAGGTAATCCTCATGATAAACGAGCCCCGTCTTTCTCTCAGGTTTCACATTCCATCCCTCCATCGCAGCCAAACTCGGTCCGCCAGCTGAGACCTGCGGTAAATCGCTCGATCATTCCAGCTTCTGCTGCAGGGACTCCATTTTCTGATGCATTCCGTGCTCTGCATCCCGCCGGTCATCCATCTTGAGCACCGTGGTGACCCTCTGGGCCCCCTCTGCAAACATGGCCTCCTGCATCCTGCGCACTGCAGCGAAGACTTCGTCCGGGGTTCCCTCTATAGTGGTGAACATGGGGCCAGTCTCGTAGATCAGATCTGTTTCCTCTTCCAATTCTCGCAGAGCACGCGCAACGAAGCGGCTCACGCTGACACCTTCCCCTATCGGACTGATACTGACTGCCACAATGGCCACGCACATCCCTCCTTCCAACGGGCAACATCGGTTGACCGCCACCACCTGTTATGATACCGAGTGTGAGCGCTGCTCGGCCAGTTGGAGACCAGCGCGGGAGATTCGCCCCATCCGCCTTAGTTCGGGAGGGAAACCCGCAATGCGTGACGAAACTGTTTTTACCGGTGTTCGGTCGCGGGGAAATCAGTGGCACAGTATGTGCATCTGCCGCGTTCCCCGAACATGGCTCCCGGCAATGCAGCATCCGGACGACTCATATGATCACTGGACCGGCTAGAGGAGCAGCGGGGTCACACCCGCCTCGAGACTTCCGTCTACACCGGACACCCCGCCGGACTGGCTATACTTTGCCTCCGGTATCTATATGCGAAAGGTTGACGAAGGTTATGGTTGTAGTGGTTAAGTGCAGAATGGGAAGGATGACCTCATGAGGGAAAAACTGCGACAGGTCAAAACGGCCAGTCAGCAGGGCGATTTCTCGGCCTCGGCTTTATTTCTTACTTATGGTGGATGGCTCACGGCCGGAATTCCTTTTGTGCTTCATTTCGGTTGGACCCTGCGTACCCTACTGGCCGGCGTTGATGAGGAGAGCGTGCCGCGATTCTCGGCGATGCTGGGCGGAGAACTGATGGAATGGATTGAGGTCGCCGCTGCCCTCTTCGTGCGCCCCAACACTCTCGTGTCCGTGGCCTCCCTCACCGCGCTGTGGCTTCTCGTATGGCTGGGGCTCTCCATTCACTCCGCCCTGCGGGATGAGGAGGATGTCCTCGGAGGAGTCATCACGTTTTTAAATCATCTCATAGCGGCGGGCATGGTGCTGTTTGTGGTAACCCCGTGTCTCTGGATTATGTTGGCCGGGTGGGGACCCACCGCATCGACTTTTGCTCCTCCCCTGGTTTTCCTCTTCATTACGGTGGTTCTGAACCGACGCGCATTTGAGCCTCTTGAACCGTACGAATGAGGTCAGTCAATCCCCTGCCCTGCGCCATGGTTCCTCCCGGGGCGGCCGAGCAGGGCAGGGCAGGGCATTGACGTTCCCACAAACAGAATCCGCCGAGCAGTGAAACCCTTCATCTGATGGGAGTGGTTGGCAAGTGGCAGAACACCATAGAGACCGGGCCGGCATATTCATCTTCGAGGGAGTTGAGGTGCTGGATTTCTGTGGACCGATGGAAGTCCTCTATACGAGCAAGGAGTTCGATATCATAACAACAGCCCCAGATCCTGAACCCATCAGGGCCGCGTCAGGGATGGCAGTCACCCCGGACTGCGGGATGGACGATTGCCCGCCGCTGGACCTTTTGATTGTACCTGGAGGACCGGGGACGCGCGCCCTGGAGAGAGATGAGAGGGTTCTAAACTGGCTGCGCCGACAGGCGCAGGAGGTGACTCTCATCGCCACCGTTTGTACCGGATCCGTCCTTCTCGGCGCCGCCGGATTGCTCCGCGGGCTGCGCGCGACGACACATTGGCGGGCATTATCCGAGCTTGATCGATTCGAGGAAGTGACTGTCGATCGCAGGAGTCGGATTGTCGACGAGGACCACATCGTAACTTCGGCCGGAATATCTGCAGGTACAGACATGACCCTGCACATACTGGAATCTCGCTATGGCCGAGATGCACTGCAGCGAGCTCTTGACTCCATGGAGTATGATGCTTATCCGGATGCCGTCCCGGCATATCGGCGCAAACGATTCGTCTGGAAGACAAACGGGGTTTAAAAGACCCTCCCGGCGACGCGATCTGTCACTCAGAAAGGTCACAGGCTATGACGTAGGCGGGGCAGAACTGGCCAAGCCCCAGCCCTGCCCCCACGCTCGCGCGCGTGCGCTGTTCTGGGCCACAGTGATCAGACAGCCCCTGGGCACGCACATAGATACGACACCGCGGGCTGAGATGATCACACATACCGCGCTGAGTATAATCCGGACAGTCGGGCAATGGCGCCATCGCTGGCCCGATCTCGAGTCGGGTCGCCCCCGCAAACCCCGCCAGCTTCAGACTGTCCCTTCTTCGTCATGTTCCGAACCCGCGTTTTCCACCGCCGGCTCAGGACTCTCCGGAGCTCGGCGGGCCAAACCCCGCACGTTTTCAGCGATGCTGAACACCACCATAATGAGCTCCAGAATCACCCGTACATATATGATTGTGAGCAGGAAAGCAATTGGGCCCACAATCAGCAGATTGAGTACCCCGACGCCGGCCGAAATCTGAAATCCAAGCACTATCATCATCAGATACATCAACCCGGCACCCACCATTGAGAGGACGTAAAGTAGCCGGATGATCCGGGAAGTGATAAAGGATTGAAATGAAAAATCGAACAGTGAAGAGAAAAAGGTGCTCGCTTCCTGCGTATCCATGTAGACATTCCTCCCTGTCAGTCTGTCACTGTCATCGCTATGTACATCACCATCCGCAGCTTCCATAATGAAGTCCCTCATACCTGCCCCATTGCCCCATCGAGATCCGTGCATGAAGTGAAGCAGCAGCGATGACGGACAAACTGTCCGCCACTCACCCCGGCCTCTCAGGGTATGCCCTTGCCCAGAAAGTAGAGATAATGGGTGTAGGAAATGCCGTACAGATACAGTGTCGCCTCGTGCAGCCGATCAGACAGCTCGGCGTTGCGGGTCAACAGCTGTTCATTCTCCTCCCTGAGGGTACGGTTCTGCGCACAAACCTTCTGGTGTTCACTCATGACCTCATCCACATACCGGTGCAGCGTCCCCACCGAACCGAGAAACTGTGGATCCTCAGAACCGGGGGCCGGTAGATTCTCCGACCCCGCAAACTGCCGATTCGCCGTCCACACCCCGTGCAGGAAATAGGCGTTGAGAAGCAGAGACATTGCCAACACGCAGACGACTATTACCATGCAGTCGGCACCTTCATTGTCCACGTACAGACACCTCCCCGAGTACCCGGTCTTCTACCCGGACCATTGTCATTTTGACCCGGCCACATCACGCCAAGCTCCCATTTCGCGGATTGCTCAGCAGGTTTGGCTGGCGCCGCGCATAATGTATGCGTGTAGAATCAGTGAGCCTGCAGTGTGCTCCTTCGGAGACCTGGAGCCAGGATCCAGTGCACCGTTCCGGTTCCCTGATGAGTTTATCGCGACCTTCTCTACTGACGTCTCTGGAACCTGCCAATTCACAAATCCGGGCGCAGCAAAGTGGCCACCCCGTGCCCTGACCACCAAACCAGGGAATGTCCTGCACCACAGACCATCGCGTGCGACCTCCTCTGTGTGCAGCGAGCACAAACCAGCTCCCCACACACAACAGGATTCTCCGCAATCCTCTATAAGTAGTTCTCCGATGAGCTGCTCTGCTCTGGTGAGCACTGAACATCGGGACGCGCACCCACCATGCGAAGGACGCGGTGCGTCAAAGAGCCGGCACACGTGAAGTTCAATAACGGGAGGTGGGGAGATGAAAGAAAAAGACACCGGTCCAGAGGCGAACCAGGAAGATCTGTGGCGAGATGCTGCGCGCCATCACTGGCTACAGGATCACTACGGCGCAGATCAGGCCGTCGACGATCTGTCCCGCATAATGGTGAAAGGAGACGGCATACACCTATTTGACGTACAGGGAAAGCGATACGTCGATGCCATAGCGGGCCTCTTCCTCATGAACATCGGGCACGGGCAGGAGGAAGTGGCTGATGCGGTATCCAGGCAGTTGAAGAAACTGGCCTACGTCAACTCGGGAGCATACAGCACCCTACCCGCGACAGAGCTCAGTAGGAAGCTGGCAGAGATCACTCCCGGCGATCTGTCCCGCATATTCTTCTGCGGCGGTGGGTCAGAGGCAGTGGAGATCGCCCTGAAAATGGCACGACAGTATCATCATCTGAGGGGCAGGCCGAACAAGAGCAAGATCATCGCGCGGCGCGGACAGTATCACGGTTCGACCTACGCCGCAATGAGCCTCACCGGGCCCGCCCGCTTCCGGGGAATATTTGAGCCACACGACCCACAGGCCCGACACGTCGAGCGCCCCTACTGCTACCGCTGCCCCTGGGAGCTGGAATACGATGGCGGGGCCTGTGACCTGCAGTGCGTCAAGGATCTGGAGCGGCTGATCAAGTTTGAGGGTGCTGAAACCATAGCCGCATTCATCGCCACCCCGGTGTCTGCCGGCAATCAGGTTCCGCCTCCGGAGTACTGGTCCAGAGTCAGGGATATCCTGCAGGAAAACGAAATACTCTTCATCGACGATGAGGTGCTGTGCGGTTTTGGTAGGTTGGGTACCTGGTTCGGCATAGAGCATTTCGACATTGAACCGGATATTGTGACCATGGCCAAGGCTCTGACGGGTGGATACATCCCCGGAGGTGCGGTGGCAGCGAGCGAAGAAATCGCCGAAGCTTTTGCTGATGACACCTTCCACCACGGAGTAACGTATGCCGGTCATACTGCCACCATGGTTAGCGCGCTGAAAAGCATCGAGATCATGGAGCGAGAGAGCATAGTGCAAAATGCCGCCGAAATGGGTGGCTACCTGCACAGACGAGCCATGGAGGTCCTGTACGAAAAACACCCCACAGTGGGCTACATCGGCAGTCTTGGGCTGCTGATGGGCATCGAAATGGTGCAGGACCGGGAAACCAAGAAGCAGTGGGCGAAGGGCCGGGATCATCCGTACGCACAGGCTCTCACCGCCAAACTGCGCGATCGCGGCCTCGCCATTCGCGCGGGAAATCTCATCGTTCTCTCTCCTCCCCTCACGATCGATCGCGCAGCAATTGATGAGATAATTGACATACTGGACGAAAGCATCACTGAAATGGAAGAGAAACCCAAATGGAGGACCCGGTGACCGGTCACCGTAGGAGCCCTGCCGGGAAATAATGAGAACACCCCGCGAACTCCCGGCATCTCGGGAATCACAACCGCGGGGAAAAACTGCCCAGCGGCGCCCGCCCATTCATGACCCTACGGGCGGGCACCGCTGCGCCCGCACACGATCGCCAAAAATCTACCGCAGTTCTTCGATCTCCTCCAGTATGTCCCGGTATTCCTCCTCCATCCCCTCAACGCCCTCTCCGATGAGCGCATCGCGGCGGGCAAGGGCCATTGAGCAGCTGACCTTCGCCTCCTGCACCGCAAATTGGGCCTCCTGCGCCTCCAGTGCAGCATCCAGCACACGGGTTACGGTGGCCAGGCCCGACTCGTACTGCACCGTCGCCATTTCCTCCATCTTCTCGGCCCTCTCCATCTGCCTCTCAGCTGCCTGTAGTTTGCCCAGGGCCTCCTCGATTTCCGAATGTACGGCACGAACCTGGACCTCAACACCGCGGCCGGCTTCCTCCAGCTCATGTTCGGCCTCCTCAATGCCCAGGGTTCTCTCCCGGTAAGAACGGCGACCAGTGTAGGTGCCCCGATGCTCAGTGAACAGCTCCTTCTCCTTCTCTGCCGCGGCGAGTTCACCCTGTGCGCCCACCACTGCCGGATCCAGAGCTCTCGCCGCCTGCAGATCATCCGGCAGACTCATCTCTGTCTCCACCGCGGGTCTTTTCAACTCATCTTCCAGAGTTAGCTCTGCGTCTAGCTCGAATCCGATCTTGTTGGCCAACTCCATGCGCGCCCGGTCCAGCTCGCTCTTTGCACTCACCAGCTCCCCATGTCCACTCTCCAATCGGGCCTCGGTCTGCACAACGTCGGCCTCTGGCACCTCACCCGCCGCAAAGAGGCGCTCAGAACGATCGCGGTGCGCTTGCAGTACTTCAATCGTCGCTTCCATCACCTGTTTCCGCTCACGTGCCAGCAACGCTGTATAGTAGGCATCAATCACCTCGGCGCGAAAGCCGGCCATTTCACGCACAAACATGGATCTTGCCGTCTCCCGTACCGCGGCAAACTGAACGGGCAGAAGCTCTTCCACCTTGGCCTCCTCAAAATCTGTGGGAGCACCGAGAGTAATACTCACCTCATCTTCGTTCGCAGGGAGGGTTAGCCTCTGCGCCCGCGGCGGCCCCGTCTCATGCTCCCGCTGCAGATCTGCCGCCTCCAGAAGGGAGTCGTGCAGATTGAGACGAACGCGCTCGGCACCACCGCCCTCCGCCAGGGCCTGCTCAACGGCCGTCTCCAGGGTCACATGCTGCGGATTATGTGCCCCCGATGCGGACCGTTCGCCAGGAGCCATGGCGGCGGCCACCAGTGCAATGACCAGGATAGCCGTGGTAATTACTGCTCTTTTCTGTATCATGGATGCACCCCCCATATTTGCAGACTCACTCCATTGCACGAACCCTGACACCGTCATCCAGCTCCTCCGGTGGGTTCACTACCACTACATCATCGGTGCTCAGACCCTCAACGAGCGCCAGATCATCGCCCTCCAGCACTATCTCCACCGGTGTGATATGAGCTGTGTCCTGGCGGAGCAGGAAAACATAATCAGCATCCTCTATCTGAAATACAGCATCGCGATCAACGGCGAGACCCTCCTCCTCCTGCACAATAATGTCCACGTCGACCGGATACCCCGGCTGCGCACCGTCTGGCATTTCGGCCAGCCGCAGCTCCAGCGGGACCCGCCGCTGCCGCACGCCCAACTCGGACACCCGTTCTGTTGCCCGGGGATGGATCTTGTCGACCGAAGCCTGCCACTTTTCATCTCCCACCGCATCGCCGGAAACCAGGGCCAGCTGCCCAACCTCTGTTTGTCTCGCATCCTCGGCGAGCACGTCGATCTCTACCAACATGTTCTCTGTGTGCAGCAGAAACAGGGGGGTTCCGGCGGAAACCACATCTCCCTCGCTCACCAGCTTCTCTCCGACTACCATGCCGACATCAGCAGTCAACTCATGCTGGGCAATCCTCTGCCGTAGGGAGGCAATCTGTTCATCCATACTTTCCAGGCGGCGCTCTTCCGCCTGCAGTTGTCGTTTCTGGCGTCTGATCTCCGCAAGTGCCGCTTCTGCTTCGCTAACATCGGCCTGCGCAGCGCTCACCTGCAGCTGAGCTGCCCGGTAGTCCTTCTCTGCGGCCGCGCCTGCTTCAAATAGATCACTCATGACCGCTGCATCCTCTTCGGCTTCCCGCAGAGACTCGCGCACCGCGCTCAGTCTGCTCTGCGCACTGTCCATTCGCGAGGGAAGGGTATCCTCTCGGCTTTTGATCTCATCACTCAGAGCGTCCCTTTCAACCAGCAGATTGTGCTTTTCGAGCTCATAATCTTCGCTATCGCCGCGGGCCAGCAGATCGCCGTCCTCGACCGCATCTCCGGCGTCCACGGCAATCTCATCGACGACCATCGAATGACGGGCCACTACTTCCTTCTCCTCATCGCCGACCAGATGGCCGGTACCGGCAATAATCTTTTGCACTCGCTCTTCGCCAGCAACATCAACATCCACCTCAACTGCGGCTAACTGCCCATAGGCCATCACAGAACCCGCACCGACTATTACTACGGCGATAATGATTGCGATAACCTTTTTTCGCACAGTCAACTCTCCTCTCAGGTCATTCGGCTCGATAGCGATTCCAGCAGGTCAATATTTCTTACCTTCACCCAGACGGCGCCCATGACCAGCGCCACAAAGCAGCACACCACCGCACCGCTCATGAGGTGTGACACTGGACTGAAGGGCATCGGAAGAAAGATCATCTCCGTGCGCTGAAAGGCCTCCAGCACCGCCAGAAAAGTCGCATGCCCCATGGGAGCCCCGAGCAGGAGCCCCAGGACGGTCGCCAGAATGTTCTCGTGTAGGATGATGCGGAATATGGAACTCCTTCCGTAACCCAGTACCCGCATAGCTGAAAACTCCCGCGCTCGCTCCATGATGCCCACCGTGGCAATGTTGAAAAGGATGGCAAAGGCGAACACCCCGCCCACTGCCACCAGAACCAGACACATGCCAACGAGCAGCCCCATCAACTCATCAAATCCCTCAATCATCTGCTCAACCGAGCTTATGGAGGCCACGTTGCCGGCCTCCCGCAGCCCATAGCGAACATCATCATCTGATTGCAGAAATGCTCCGGTATAGGCATCGCCACCCCCGGTCAGACGATGCATGCTCGCGAGGGACATGTACGCGCCGGTGCCGAAATCCTGTCGAATCACTCCCTTGATCGGCACCGCGTGCTCACGCTCGCCCGTAACGTGCGACGACAGAACCACCTCATCTCCCGTCGAAACCTGCAGGGTTCGCGACATGTATTCACAGATCAACACCCCCGAGTCGGGCACCTGGATGCGCTGACCGCGTTCGTTCTCAAAGCGCCGCAGCTGCGCGTCATGCGGCAGAGCGAGCAGGAGCACGGTCATGTCTCGCCAACCGCTGGACACCTCAAACGGGTGCTCAATGACAGGCTCCATGGCCCGCACGTCTATCTGTTCCGCCAGTCCAGCGATGCCCGAATCTGACACTGGCTCATCAAAACTCACCGAGTAGTCATAGATCTCAAACCTCTCGAAGGGCTCGTAGATTATGGAGTCCACCATCCCGAGCATATAAAACGGAAACAGCACCAGGGTATAGGCAAATGCAACCCCCAACACCGCCAGAATGAAGCGCTTCTTGTTGCGGAACAGCTGACGCAGCATGATCCTGTAGGAAAAGGACAGCCAACCCCACACCCGGGGAAGATAGGTTTCCAGCAGGTTTTTGCCGCCTGGAGGCGGCGCCGCCGGCTGCATGGCATGGGCCGGAACGATTCGCAGCACACCCCGTGCGGCCCACATCCCGGTTCCCCCACAGAACAGCAGGGTCAGGAAGCTCCCCACTATGATCAGTGACCAGTTAATCTGCATCCGCAGCAGGGGGATCGCAAAGAACTCGAGAAATACCATCTCGGTTATGGGCCGGATCAGAAGGTGTCCGACTCCCATACCCAGCACTGCCCCGACTGCGCCCAGTACCAGCGCATACTTGAGGTAGTGTAGGAGTATATGGTAATCACTGTACCCCATGGCCTTCAATACGCCGATGACGGTTCGATCGGCCTCTACCATACGCATCAGAAGCATGTAAATGATGACGGCGGCTATCCCCAGAAAGACCACCGGCACGGTGGCTGCCAGCTCCTCCAGCTGCTCGAAGCGGAGCGAGACACTGTAATGGCTCAGTTGATCGTCCCGGGTTATGATCCGTCGCAGACCGCGCCCCTCCATCTCCTCTTCCACTGCATCCTCCGCGGCTTCGAAGCAATAGCCCGGTGCCACCTCAAAAGTGGCATCGTTAACCTGCCCGGGCATCCCCAGAATGTCGGCCGCAAAGTCCAGATCGGCGAACCCGATGCCATAGTGCTCCTCATCCGGAGCGAAGATATTTTCCAGGTCGGTTATGGGATAGAGAAACTCGGGGCTATCCACCAGGCCGGACACCCGGACGGTGACGGCCTCCCCGCGTGCGATCAGATCCAGTTCATCGCCCACCTGCAGATCATGAGCGGCGGCAAATCCCGTGAAAAGTGCCACCTCGTTGCGGCTCTTCTCCCCCGGGAGATCACCTTCCAGTACGAAGGGACGGTTCATCTCCCCATCCGACGGCAGGGCCACCAGATGAAGCTCCGGATAGGCGTCGCGTCCGACATCGACCTGCATATCAGCGACAATCCGTCCCTCGGCACTGCGAATCTCCGGCAGTTCGTCCAGTCCCTCGACATAGTCCGGCGGTTGAGGAGCCAGATCAGCGAAGAGGTGGGCAAATCCCTGCTGCTCGTAGTAGTCGCGGGTCGCCCCGTCCAGATTCTCGAAAGTGTTGTTGAGCACCACGAAGGCGAGCAAACCCAGGGCAATTACCGTGATGATCGCCAGACACTGCAGCCTGGATCTGGACATCATTCGCAGTAAACGTCTGTCCAGTGCCCTCATCACCATACAATCCTCTCTGCGGGCAGGGGATCCTCATTCTCTCGCTCTTCCACTATCCGTCCACTGCGCATACGCAGCATCCGATCCCCCATATCTGCCACCGCAATATTGTGCGTTATGATCACAACCGTGGTGCCATAGTCACTATTGAGATCGCGCAGCAGGCCCAAAATGCGTATGCCGGTCTCATAATCCAGTGCCCCCGTCGGCTCATCACACAGCAGAACCCCCGGGTTCTTGGCAAGCGCCCGAGCGATGGCCACCCTCTGCTGTTCTCCCCCGGACATCTGGGAGGGAAAATGCTCCTTCCTTTCATGCAATCCAACCTTCTGCAGGACCTCATCCAGATCCAGGGCACCAGAGACCAGCTCTGTAGCCAGCTGCACGTTCTCGCGCGCAGTGAGTGCAGACATGAGGTTGTACAGCTGAAAGACAAAGCCAATCTCCGACCGGCGATACTCGGTCAGATCCGATTCGCTCAGCGCAGCCAGATCTCGCTCGGAATAGATGACCCGACCGTCCGTGGGAACATCCATGCCACCCAGGATGTTCAACAGGGTGCTCTTGCCCGATCCACTGGGCCCAACTATGACTATGAACTCTCCAGATTTCACCTGCAGTGAGACATCATCCAGTGCCCTTACCTTGACCTCACCCTGCCCATATTCCTTGCTGATGCCCTCAGCTCTGATGATTTGTTCCGACATGAGACCCGACCCCTCCTCATGCTATTCACTTCACTGAATTGCTGGAAAACCGCGCCATGATCCCTGCAAGCAATGATCGCAGCCAGCTCATACGCACTTCACTCCTCTACCTCCACGCGCAGCAGTCCCATCCCCAGATCCCTCACCCGGGCTATCATCCCGTACACGGCAGCATCATCATCCACCTGCCCCACCACCAACGTGTCACCGTTTTCGTCATGCGAAAGCCGCAGACCCCCAAACCATTCACTCCAGTCCTTTCCCAGTGCGCCACGTACTTTCATCCTTATCATCGGCATCCAGATTCCACCTTCCCAGCAGCATAAACTCCGATCACCTGCCCTCCCATTACAGCGCACGGTCAGTATGGCTGTGACCACCCGGAAGTATGGGTCAGACCATAAAGCAGGTATGGGTTGTCTTTGCAGGAGTCCGCGGGCGTTGCGAGTGAAGGGGCAAATCCATCATTCCTGCAGAAGGCCGGTCTCACGGGCCAGATTCACGGCCTCGGTGCGATTGGACACTCCCATTTTGCTGTATATGTTGCTCGTATGCCATTTGACGGTGTTCTCAGATATGTAGAGTCTCTCTCCCACCTCGCGATTCGAAAAACCTGCCGCGACCAGCCGCAGAATTTCTATCTCCCGCGCACTCAGATTCTCCACTGCGTCCCCCGACGGAGCAGCCACCGCAGGCTTCCCCTCATCGCCAAAAGCAGCCAGCAGCCCATCGACATGCGAAATAGACACCCCCTGGCGTCTGGCCCTGAGCAGCAGATCATATACCGCCTCTCCCTCATCGAGGAACAGTCGAACATATCCTTCCGGTTCGGCAATATGCATGGCAGGTTTCAGGTGCCGCAGCGCACCGCCCACATCACCTTCTGCCTGCGACAGGATACTGTACAAAAGGGCAGTCTCCATCTTCGCACGACGGGATCCCCGCTTCTCACAGTAGTGGGACATGGAGTCCAGAATCTGACGGGCTTCATCCATTGCACCGCGGGCGAGATGCACGCGCGCCCCCATAAGATGGATGTCGTCATACCAGGGACCGAGCGGTTCCTCCGCATCCAGGTGTGGCTCCAACAGCCTCTCCGCCCGGGAGCAATTGCCCCGACGCAGCTCCAGTTTGGCCCGGCAGACCGCGATCTGCCCGTCCATAAACGCCACCAGTCCATAAACCTCTCTTTCCAGGTGCTGCAGGACCTCCTCTGCACCTGCATATTCGCCGGTGGACAGCATGAACCGCAGCCGGTACAGCTGCACCCAGGCGCGCACGGAGATAACTGCATCCTCGCTCAGTGACGCAGCTCGCTGCAGATGGGCAGCCGCCTTCTCCAGCTCGTTCTGCTCTCGTCTCGCCTCTCCCCGGATGCTCCACAGTGCCGCGGCTCTCGGAGCATCAGCGAAGCCCATATCCCCGGCAAATCGCAGCTGCTCACGACAGATGTCGAGTGCATCCTTCAATCTGGCCGTCCTCAGCTTCATCATGCCCAGTCTGTGAGCAACACCCAGACAGAAGAGCGGATCCTTTCCCGATCGGCCATCTTCCAGGGCCATGCGCCACATGCGCTCCGAAGCCGATTCGTCCCCCACCCACTCCCGGGCATCCGCCGCAATGAGTGCTGCAAACGGCCGCCACGCAGAGCGACGCTTCTCGAAATATTTCATCACCCCCCGGGCAGACGACAGAAATTCTTCCTCATCCCCCTCAATACCGGCGAGGTGAGCGCGCACCGCCCGGGCCATTCCATCCATTTCCTCGCCGGTCATGCGCGGCAGTGATGCCTGCCCGTCCGACCCGGCTTCGCCATCCGACATGTCAGCCGCATCCAGAAAGGGACGAATCTCCGCTGGGCGCAGATTGATGAGGAGAAGAAAGGAGTAAAACACAGCCAGCCGGCGATGCTCCTTGATGCGGGCCGCGGGCAGCGCATCCAGCCAGGCAATGAGTCGCCCACTTTGCCCACCATGCCATATTTGCTCAATCCAGCGCTCCAGAAGATCAGCGGCATCAGCGTACTCCCCGGCCGAAATCAGGGCCTCGAGGGCTTCAGGTATCAGCTCGCGCTCCTCGTACCAGGCAGCCGCCGCACACAGAATGCGGATATACTCCTCCCGCGATTTTCCCTTCATCTGATTGCGGAGAAGTCTGGCAAACAGGGGGTGATAGCGATGCCATCTGCCAGCCTCGTCCATCTGCAGGATGAAGAGATTCTCCCGGTGTAAGCGCATTATCATCTCCCGTGCCGAGTCTCGCTGCACCACGCGATCGCAGAGGGAGGCGGTGAACCGGTCCAGCGGAGAAGTCCACAGCAAAAAATCTCTAACCTCGCACGGCTGCTGCTCCAACACCTCATCCATCAGATACTCCAGAATGTACCGGTTGTCGCGCGTGAGGTTGTCGATCATGCCGCTTACATCCTGATGTCCCTGTACAGAAGCTGCAAATATCTGCAGACCGGCCACCCAGCCCCGGGTGCGTCGGGCCAGACGCTGCAGATCATCACTGCTGAGCTGCCGGCCCGTGGTGCGGCGGATAAACTCCCGTATCGAACTGCATCCAAGGCGCAGGTCTTGCTCCCTCACTTCCAGCAGGTCACCCCGCCCTCGCACACGACCAAGGTTCACCGGGGGGTCGGCCCGGGTGATCAAAACCACATGAGTTGTGGGCGGCAGGTGTTCGAGGAAATAGGAGACGCCATTGTGAATCTCTCGCTCCTCTATCGAATGATAGTCGTCCAGCACCAGAATCACCGGTGCCTCGAGCTGATACAGTTCGTTAATCAATCTCCTGACAAATCTGCGGTAGTCGAATGATCCTTCATTCATACTGGCCAGTTGTGAGCTCCCTGCCGCGAGATAGCTGGCAGAGGCACCGCCCACGCCATCATCCACCTCAGACAGGGCGCGAAGTACGTAGGACCAGAAAACCCCACTATCGTTGTCGCCAGAATCCAGGGTGACCCAGGCGACCCTCCAGTGACACTCTCCCAACCACTGTACCGCAGCCGTTGTCTTGCCATAACCCACGGGTGCAGATATGAGGGTCAGCCTGCGCGCAAATGCACCGCCGGACCACAGATCCCGCTCCATATGGGCACGGATGCGTTCCCCGCGTATGAGATGAGGGGAAAGCGGAGGAATGCGATATTTGGTCCGCATCAACGTGACCAACCCAAATCACCCCCGGAATGTACGGATCACAGGAGTTCTTCCAGTCCCGTTTGCATATGTCCTGCCCGCCAGGGTGCGGAAACGCCGGGCGGCGGGCCGGGGGAGGATTATGGCGTCACATTGCCCAGAAGGCACCCAACCGTACGAGCGTGATGGCCCCCTCCGGACAGACTTCATGACAGCAGTAGCAGCATATGCAGTCCCGCTGTGAGACCCGCCCCGGCTGACCGGGGATGATGGCTTCGGCTGGACAGATCCTGTGGCAGAGACCGCAGCCGGTACATCGATCGGAGCTAATCCGCGGCCTGGGGAGAAATAGGCGTCTTGCCAGGTGCAAGAGGGGGCCCGGTATGCGCCAGGTGGTGGTAGTTCTACCGGAAGGCACGCGGAAATCAGCAACCTGCAGCTGCTGAGGATCGGTACCCAGGATGGATATGCCCTCCGGCCCGATCGCACCCATTCCCGATTCTGCAGCGTATCGCAGGTGCAGAATCTCGCGGGGAGAAAGCCCCACCAGTTGACAGGCCACCGCATCAGCGGTAACTGGATCAAGGGCCATCACAACAAAACCAGTGCATCTGAGGTCACCCGAACGCGGCCCCGCTCCCTCCATGGATACCACAGCGTCGATCACAGACAGTCGCGGGCGTATGAGAAGTGCCAGGTCAGCGAGCATCCGGCTGAATTCGTGTACGCGGTGATACCTGAGGTGAAACTGGGCCTTGTGTGTACCCACGACACAACCGTACAGATTCTTGGTGGCTCCAGTATAACGCGTCAGACCATGCGCCTTCAGCTTGGCAGCACTCACAACTCCATCTGCTTCGGACACCTGTCGGGCTATGGGAAAACGACGACAGACCTCGCCCTCCGCACAGTACATCCATTGTGCATCGGAAAACTCCTGCAGAGAAACATCGCGGCTCTGCAGCACCTCCGATAGACCCAGCATCTCCGCCACTGCGGCGGCCGAGTGCACTGCCGGGCTGTCTCCAACCGTCACACCTGAGGCTGCACGCTCGCGCACCAAATCCACCAGACCAGCTGTGATGCTCGGGTGGGTGCACACACCGGACCGGGGAGGGGCCGGCACCAGTAGGTTCGGCTTAATCAGGATCTGATCACCAGCAAAAAGGCGACAACCGGGATCAATCAGATCCAGGCCGTGCCTGAGCACCCGGACGACTTCATCCATCTCGTATGTATCCAGAGGCAGGAGCGCTACCGCAGACAAATGCTCACCCTCCCCATGCTGTACAAGCAATCCACACAAAGGTCGCCGGAATATTCTGACCCAGCATACAGCAGCACCCACCTCCACACAGAAGCCCCGCAGAGGCGCCTGACATCAACGCTACCTCGCATCACTCATCGCCGCAGGCAAAAATATCCTCTACACTGGCAGAAAAAAACCGGGCAATGTCCAGGGCCAGACGCAGGGACGGATCGTACCGCCCTCTTTCGATAGCTATGATGGTCTGCCTGGAGACGCCCAGCTCGCCCGCCAGCTCTTCCTGCGTGAGCTCGCGGCCCTCGCGCAGTTCGCGCAGTCGGCTTTTCATCTCAGCTCCCCATCTCCGAACTGTAGTAGACAAACGAGATCCAGTACACAATCTGCGAGGAGAGGAACAGGATAAGCGGTGCGGACAGGAACGTACCGGTGTCAACAAAGGAGTACAGGGACCAACCCGCCAGGCCCACCGTGGTCAAAGTCCAGGATATACGGCAGGAACGCAGGCCTATCGCCTCGCCGCGCTCATCTCCCCTCTCAAATCCCAGCCGTCGCAAAAATGACATGGCAACACCTCCAGCGCCACTCAGTTGCCGAGATTATAATCTCCATCCCCCGACATGTCAAGCATGCTTTACATCCACGCCGGAGGCCAGCCCCGCAGTCCACCTCAACCGACTCCGGAATGTCGCCCCCGTCCCGCACATCCCGTCACCACGGACGGAAGGTCTCTCGGGCCAGCCGTTCGAATTTGCGGATCAGGGCAGTCTTGCCCTCCGTGTAGGCCACTCTGTCGTCGCTGCACTGGCGGGCCAACTCGCTCTTGAGACATGCATATTCTTCTGCCGCATCGGGATGCGTCCGCAGATAGTCACGAAAAAGCAGGTGCCGCTGCCACTGCCAGCTGTCATGCGACATCAGATGGATGTGATATCCCACCCGCATCCCACTGGCGCGTCGGGACAGCACGAAGTGCCAGTCTTTCTCTCCCGGAGTTTTCGCAACGTACCCCAACCCCTGCAGGGCGCGACAACAGCACTCCGCCGCAGCTGCATCTGGCACGCCAGCCATAATGTCGATGATGGGCTTGGCTCGCAGGTGCGGTACGGCCGTACTGCCAATGTGCTCAAGGGCCACGAGCATATGACCTGCTGTGCCGCGGATTATCCGGGCTTCTTCGCGGTACAGATGCGGCCAGCGATGATCATACGGAACCACAATTACGGGAGCGCCCATGGCGATCTCCTCCCCGCACATGTATGAGTTGATTGTAAATCGGAAACGACACTCCTGCCAACTGCACAGCGGACACGATATTGCAATAAGTCTATTGCCCATTTCTACCTGCGACCCAGGGTGGGTGCACTCTCCTGAGCAGATGCTCCGTCATTCCCGCGAATCGACCATTACAGAGGCGCGGGTGCGGGTCGCTTATATCCGCATATTCCAGGAAGATAGTCCGCTATTGACCGCTCTATACCGAATGATTATACTGTAAGTGCTTCTTATATATCGGATATAGGGTTATGGGGAGGTTGATTTCCGTGCTTATGCGCGTGGTGGTAACGCTGAAGCCCGGCGTACAGGATCCGGAGGGTGCAACCATCGCTGATTCCCTACAGAGGACCGGTTTTGCGCCAGTCAACCGAGTGGCGGTTGGGCGGCACTTCGACATCGAGATCCCCGGACGGGATGAGGATCGTATTCGGCGTGAGGTGGAGAGGATGTGCGAATCACTTCTGGTAAATCCGGTTATGGAGGATTACTACATCGAGCGCATGCCGGAAGTGCAGCCCCCCGGATGAGGGGATATCTGGAGGTGCCATTGTGCAATTTTGCGTCGTAACCTATCCGGGTTCCAACTGCGACCGCGATTGCTATCATGTTATAGGCGAGGTGCTGGGAGAGCCAGTCCGATATCTCCGCCACTGGGCCGAGCAGGTCCCACGGGGCACGAGCTGCGTGGTGCTGCCCGGCGGATTCTCCTACGGAGACTACCTGCGCCCGGGAGCCATTGCCGCCCGCATGCCGGTTACCGGTGCCGTGGCCGACTTCGCCGCAGCCGGCGGTCTGGTGCTGGGTATCTGCAACGGTTTTCAGATCTTGTGTGAGGCCGGACTCCTCCCGGGATCACTCATTGTGAACGATCATCTCACATTTTCCTGCCTTCCCGTTCATGTCCGCACGGAGGGAGATCCCTCGCCCTTCACTCATTCGCTCAAACAGGGGGAGGTTCTGCGCATGCCGATCGCGCATCGAGATGGTAACTACAGGCCACCCCCGGATGGTACGCAGCCGCGAGTTGCGTTGCGCTATTGCTCTTTGGCGGGCGAACTCGGACAGAACTACAACCCCAATGGCTCGCACTGCTCGACAGCGGCGATCACCAACGAGCGGGGCAATGTGATGGGCATGATGCCACATCCGGAACGCTGTGCGGAATCCATCCTGGGAGGCGAGGACGGAATGCGCGTTCTCCAGTCAGCGGTTGACTGGTGGAAGGAGGTAGGCAGGTATGGGATCTGAGCAGCGCACGGCCCGCTGGGAGGAGGCGGGGCTGACCGCGGCCGAGTACGACGGTATCTGCGAGCAGCTGCGGCGGCCGCCCAATGCGCTCGAGCTGGGGATGTACGGCCTGATGTGGTCCGAACACTGCAGTTATAAGAGCTCACTGCTGCATCTGGAGCAGCTGCCCACAAAAGGGGAGAGGGTCCTGCAGGGACCCGGAGAAAACGCCGGAGTCATCGACCTGGGAGATGGTCTGGCCGCAGCCTTCCGCATAGAATCGCACAACCATCCCAGTGCAGTGGAACCGGTGCAGGGCGCGGCGACGGGTGTCGGAGGCATACTGCGCGACATACTCGCAGTGGGGGCCCGGCCGATCGCCCTGCTCAATTCTCTCCGCTTTGGAAATCCCTCCGACTCCCGCGTTGAACACCTATTCTCGGGGGTGGTGTCGGGCATAAGCCAGTACGGCAATAGCGTTGGCGTCCCGACAGTGGGGGGCGAGGGGTACTTCGACGAGGCTTACACAGAGAATCCTCTGGTGAATGTAATGTGCGTGGGGATAATGCCCACAGAGCAGCTGACCCGGGGTACAGCCGCTGGATTCGGTAATCCCGTGTACATAGTCGGCGCACCCACGGGTAGGGACGGCATCCATGGAGCCAGTCTGCTCGCTTCCCGTCAGCTGGGTGACGGAGACGGGGATATGCGACCGGCTGTTCAGGTTGGCGACCCCTTCCGCGAGAAGCTTCTCATCGAGGCATGCCTGGAAATGCTGCAGAGCGATGCGGCAATCGGTCTCAACGACCTGGGCGCGGCTGGATTGACTTCGGCAGCTTCTGAAATGGCCGCCCGGGGCGGCACAGGTATGGACATCGACATTGGGGCAGTGCCGCGGCGAGAGCCTGACATGACACCATATGAGGTAATGCTCAGTGAATCGCAGGAACGTATGCTGGTCATCGGACGAAGAGGCTGCGAGAAAGAAATAGAGAGTATATTCCGCCGTTGGGAGCTCCGTTCTGCCCGCATCGGCAGGGTCACAAACGACGAGATCCTGAGCATCCGGGACGGCGAGCAGATTCTGGCCCGCATACCGGTGCAGAGTCTGACCAACGGCGCCCCCAGATATGATCGACCCGCAGAAGCTCCGGCGAACCCTGCGCGGGAGGTTGTCGTGGAAGATATTCCGGTCCCGCAGGATGCTGGGGAGGTTCTACTCCAGATGCTGTCGCATCCTAATCTCTGCTCCCGGCGCCCCATCTATCAGCAGTACGATTACATGGTGGGTATAGATACAGTCCTGCCACCTGGTGCTGACGCTGCAGTCATGCGCATCAAGGGGACGGAGCGCGGGCTGGCCCTGGTCACCGATGGCAATG
>PUMM01000125.1 GCA_003551365.1 Clostridia bacterium | reverse complement strand
TCTCCATCCTCCGGGGCTCGATATATCCTGTAACCCTTGGTGAACCATCCAGGGGGGCGCGATCCCACATGAGATCCACCAGGCCGCCGGGACGGGCCGACACACTCAGGCTGGCCTCCCCGGGCTCCGTTGCATCCAGGGTGGTCACCGTGAGAGATAGCCCCTCTTCACTCCACTGGCCGGCATCATCTGCGGCGTACACCTCGAACGCGTACTCTGTGTCGGCCACGAGACCGGTCACATCGTACTCCAGGACGTCTCCCCCGACGTCATCGATCGGCTCTCCATCCTGGAATATGCGGTATGCGACCACCTCCGCTGCACTGAGGGCGGGGCTCCACGACAGGCGGACGTAGGTCGCCCCCACCTCCGATGCCTCCAGTACGCTTCCGGGAGGCCATTCCGGTGCTCCAACACCCAGAGTGGAGACAAAGACATCCAAATAGTGTGGGCTGGTCTTGGCCTCGTCAAGGTCGGGACTTGCAGAAACGTAGGCGACATCCAGGCCCCGGCCGCTCAGCGCAAAGGCACCGTGGAGGTCGTAGTAATAGGCGTCCTCCGGGGGGTATCCGTCTTCGCCCACGCTCATAATCACCGTTCGACCGCCCAGTCGGTCGTGCAGGAAGACACCGGTGGTGCCGTGCACCGTAAGGTCCGTGGTCCAGGATGAAACGCTGGCCACGAAACGTCCTCCCTCGCTCACCCTCGGCTGATACGCCCCAGACATGCTCGGTATTCCCGCGCTGTTGACGCTTACGAACTCCATGTCTCCCGTCTTCATGTCTTTCCAGTAAGTGCCCCAGTGGTCACTCACGCCCAACAGGTCCGAGCCAGAACTGAAGACCACGTAGCGACCGCAGGGGCTGATGTGTGGGCTGCCTCCACCCTGTGTCTCACCGAACTGGTCGAGGGAAAGAACCTCGAACTCATCATCGAAGAAGTCATAATGGTATGCTCTCCAGGTGCCAGCGGGGATGCCAGTGATGACCTCGTCCTCGGACTCAAAGACAACGCGGCGGCCCTCCCGGCAGATATGGGGGTCTATACCCGTCCCTATCTCAAAAAGCTCGGTACCATCCTCCTCGTCGAAGACCCCCGTCTCATTGGCATCGCGATCGTAGCGGTAAAGGCGGTTGCCCAAGTCCCGGAAGACCACGAAGCGGCCGTCATCACTGATTCCTCCCATGTTGCCGTGATATGCCCACCGCCCCCACCTCGCCTGGTGTCCGGTAAAGACCATTTCTTCAGTCTCGCGGTCCCAGATGTAGATACCCTCACCACCGTCTTCGAGCAGGTTGGGATCCTCTCGCGAATCGAACACGACGTACCGGCCGTTAGCGCTTATGGCCGGATTCCTGGTCTCACCCACGTTGGCTGTCCCGTTCTGTGCACGGGTGATGAGGAGCGTCTCTCCCGTGTGACGATCGTGGAGATACAGCTGGTGGACTCCATGCGTATCTTCCTCCACCAGGTTGGTCGAACGGGAGATGAAAAGGACGAAGCGACCATCGGCACTGATGTCAGCATAATCGAACACCCCGCCGTCCGACTCGTCGTCGGGCATACCCACCGTCGGAACGCTGGCCATGGCCGTGGTGATATCCGGGGGGTCATGGTAAAAAGCGGTTATCTCGAGGGGTTCCGACATTCGCTCCATCACGTTAACGGACCGGACAGCATAGTGGTAGTCGACCCCCAGCTCCAGGCCGGTCTCCTCGAAGAAGATGAGGTTGGGAATGTTCCACCACGCCCCTGCCTCCACCCTGCCAACCTCATCGCCGTCGCGGTAGACCACGTACTCAACGAGATCCTCGTGGCCCTCCGGTTCCTCCCACCACAGGTTGACGATGCCGTACTCATTGAGGGCCCGCGGATTCGTGGGCGCCGGCACCTCCAGGGTGAGAAGATCGATGGTGCGCGGAGCATTGAGAAGGTACCAGTTTCCAACCCACTCTCCACCATTTGTGATGGCCAGGGTCAGGGTATCCAGGTCCGTGTCTGGTCCAGCAAGAAGAACCAGGGCGGCGGTACCGCTGGCGAAGGGTGCGGCATATGACGTGCCCGAGTCCTTTCCGTATTCATCCCCGGCGACGGTGGACCAGATATCGCCGGCCGGAGCAATCACGTCCGCGTTCCAGTTACCCAATCGCGTCAGATGCTCGTCACCATCGGTCTCCTGGATCTGAGCACCGGTGACGGACACAACATCTGTAAACGCAGCGGGGTAGTAACCTCTAACGGAGCGACCGTCATTACCCGCCGAGGCCACCACAAGTATGCCTTGGGCGACGGCGTGCTCCACGGCATCCCTGAGCACGTCAGGCTCCTCGCCCAGGCGCTCGCCCAGGCTCAGGTTGATGACAGAAACTGACTCCCCGTCCTCTCCCCGCCAGTCAGCAGCCCAGAGAATGGCATCGGCAACATCCGCCACTGACCCCTCCCGGTTTTCATCCAGGGCCCTGACCGGGAGAACGGACACGGGGTACTCCCCTGCCACGCCAGCGATGCCCGTCTCGTTGTTCGTGACGGCAGCGATAATGCCTGTCACCCGGGTACCGTGCCCGTCGGGATCCACATCTGCGGCCGCCCCTTCGCCCTCCTGGGATACGGTCGCATCATAGCCGGGGAGAACCCGGTCCGTGAGATCCTCGTGTTCATGGTCCACGCCGGTATCTATGACCGCAACGACCACGGGTACCGGGGCATCATCGTCGAGGGATTCTAGCACTCTCTGCCAGCCACCCGGCGCGTCTATGCCCACCCAGTCCTCCGAGTACAGTCCCCACTGCTGCGGATAAAGGGGGTCGTTCGGCCCATCAGCGGACAGGATGTAGTTCGGGTGCGCATACCGCACCGCAGGATTTGACCGCAAAGCCCCGACGATGTCCGGTAGATCCTGTTTCCCCGGAACATCGAGCAAAACGGCATCATTCAGCAGGGTACGCCTGAGCGCCAGCCCGTGCGATTTGAGCAGCTGCGGTAATTCATCGAAGCCATCCTGAAGGGCGATGACCAGCTCCTCAACTTCCACCTCATCGTCCTCGCCCGGTTCAGCGACACTCTCGAGGGGGCGTACGTCCTCTTCACTCACCGACAGCTCCGGGTCATCCTCTATCTCACCTGCAGGGGGCGCCGGCTCCTCTTCCGCCTCGTAATCTTCCGGCAGTCTCACCGCCACGGAAGGACCTGACACGGAGTGCTCCGCGGCATCGATTGCCAGCACTGTCAGCTCATATTCTTCGCCGGGGTCGAGGTCATGCAGGACAATCCGTTCATGCGACGACTCCTCAACTCGCACCACATCTGACCCTATCTGCACGAAAATGTGGTAGGCATGAACGGCACCCGATGCTGCATCCCATGAAGCATTCAGGTGGGTCGGACTCAACTCATCTACAGTTACTCGGGCCCCGTCGGGCCAAGAAATTTCCTCATCGACAGCATCCACGGTCGCACCGTGCAGAACGAGCGTGAATTCTTCGACGGGCAGGCCGTCTGCCCCAAGCAGGGGCTGATCTTGTGCGGAAAGGTAATGCAGGGTCTTCTCAGCTTCTGGAGGAGGTAATAGATCGAACTCGAGCAGCAATCCCTCATCAGTCACCCAGACGCCGGACGGCGTCACCGCATCGTAACCGTCTGCGCTGACAAAAAAATCCTCACCTGCAGGTACAGAAGCGGGGTCGAGATTAGCGGAAAAGAGCACAATAGCCTGCGCATCATCCACAAACCCGTACGTCGGAACCGGTGCAGCTGCCTCTCCCGCTGCGGCCCGGACAGGCCCACCATTGGTGAACACGGGACCCAGCGGCTGAAGCAGCAGAAGCAGTGTCAGGAGCAAAACGGTCGCTGTCCTTGCCTTCGACGCAATACTCAGTATGTTCATGATCACCCTCTCCTCCGACGAACGAGCCTACCGCAGCAAAAATCGCCACTATCAACCTGTGAGTTTGAGCTGAACTGTAGAGGGCCGGGAGTTAGTACAGCTGGGACGTGGAGTCGCCCTCAACACACCGGCCGCTGTCGACTGGTACGACAGCGGCCGGTTACGCTCCAGCTCTTCCGATCCTCAGCGTCCAGGCTACTGGATCGGCATCATAGCTTCCGCTGAGCTCCCCCGATCAATTGCATGAGGCAAGGGCAGGTCGGGGTGAGGCATGCTCCCGGTCGGGGCTGTGATGGTGAATGGCAATGTGATACTACCTTATTCTGCAGCTGACTGCAATCTCCTGCCAGAAGAAATATATTCCGCCATATCTTTATCGGGATAAATTATGGTCAGCTCATCCACTTATTTCTTTCCGTG
The DNA here is from genome assembly GCA_003551365.1 of Clostridia bacterium. Lineage (GTDB taxonomy): Bacteria > Bacillota > Sulfobacillia > SLMV01 > SLMV01 > PWGR01. Next base: position 16,359 of record PUMM01000125.1, on the reverse strand, counting down.
GACTTCTGGGTCCAACAGACCTGGAAGGGAAGCTCCGGCAGGGCCGTCCGAGGATGACAACATGCGGAGTGACGGCCCCACTCCTCATGCCGCAAAGCATATGGCGCATGGGTCGCCGTGCTGGGGGAGGATTCAGCCGGCCCGCCCGCCAATGAAGGGCGGATGACCGTCAATCGGCCATAGCTTCCGCGGGCACCCAGGAAAGTCATGACGCCAACATTCCCTGTTTTTGCGGAGTCGGGGCAGACAGGGCCGACACCATGCTTGCTCGCATCCGCGTCTGGCTCAGGCGCAAGGTCTCCGCAAACTGCAATAACGTGCCCGAGTTCTTCGCGAAATGGGGTATTGCCTGGCCCCTGCTGTCCCGGGGAGCAAGGCATTTTATGCCCGGAGGGCTGCCATGCGCTGCTTGTGGCTGAATCGTGGAACCCTCTCCCTGTTCTGGCCAGGGATGGGCCTGCATCCGGGCGCACCGTCCCCGCAGATGACGCAGCAAACGCACGAGACCGAGGGTTCAGGTTATGGGCACATATACATCCAGCTCGGACTCCGGGTCATCCAGTCCGGAGAAGCGCTCGGGGTCATAGCACTCAATGATGTAGTCGTGGGACTGCTCAAGATCAGCCGCGGGCAGCCACTTCTCTCCGATGGCGCGCGGCCAGTCACTGCGTATGCCTTCGCCCTTGAGCGTGAAGACAGCGTAGCGCGTGCGCGGAAGCGTCTTGGCCATGAGCTCCGGCGGAAGTTCGTCAGTGCGGTCGACCGGGACGCCGGCGAAGATGTGCTCGTTGCCATCCTCGCCCTTACCCAGCCACAATTCATAACCCGTTTCGGATACCTGATGCGGAATGCGTCCCCCGTACGCCTCTGAAATCGCATTGAATCGATTCCACAGCTGTCCAATGGCGTTTTCCTCCGACCATCCGCCGGCCTGCTCGTAGGGATTACCGTAGAAGTCCACTCCTGCCAGTGTGAACACACATTCCTCGATAATCTTCGGGACCATGGGGAATGCTCCTCTCACCTACAGCGAGTGGGTTCATTCTACCCGGCATGGATGGAAAACGCATCTCGCATAGCGGACGGGAGGTCGCTCTCCGGGTTCGGGGGTAGAAGAGCCGATTCCCGGGTCGGAGTCTGCAGCTGCCCTCCCCCCATTTCTGGCAGAAATCCGGAGCCATACCCACAGCACTTACGGCTGAATTGCCCGGGTTCGCTCTCCAGTTCATTCAGTCACATCCGGTTACTCTTCCCCTCTGCGCAGCCGTTCCCCCAGGTAACGAGTGAGCAATGCCGACACCTCAGCCCTAATCGTCTGCTCGTCCGGTCGGAAGTAGTACTCCCCATCCACCAGATAGCCCCTGATGATGTCCAGTTCGGACAGCGCGGCCACGTGGCCCGCCGCCCAGTCGGGAATCTCATCTGCATCGGCGAACTGTGGGTCACCGACTGGAGTCAGGTTGAGCGCCCTCGATAGCATAGTCGCCACCTGCGCCCGGGTCGCTGACTCGTCTGGCCGGAAGGTATCGTCGTCGTATCCGGCAATCAGCCGCTGCAGAAGCGCCGCCTCCACATACGGTTTGGCCCAGTAGGAGACGTCATCTGCATCCCGCATGAGAACCGGCAGCATCCTTACCGCACGAGGGAGCTCGACGCCGGCGGTGTCCACCAGCATCCTGGCAAACTCCTCCCGGTTCACCAGTTCATCGGGCCGGAAGGTGAAGTCAGGATAGCCGGATATGGCACCGAACTCGGATAGAAGCAGGATGTACCGCTCGCCCCAGTGGCCGTGGATGTCAGTGGACTTGTCCTTGATGCACATCACCAGATCCACCGGACGGTCTATCTCAGTGGTAACGGTCTGCGCATCAACGTCCACCTCAGTGGGCAGCGGAACCATTGTTTCCAGGAGTACATTGCAGTAGTGCACCAGGATGCGTTCTGCGTCCGCTGTCTCCAGTTCTTCTTCCCAGTGCAATGTGACCTCTACCATCTCCGCGAATCTCTCGAGCGGTTGTCGCTCATCGTTGATCCTCTCGTGGGCGCTCACCCGGAACAGGCGAGTGTCAACCGGTCCCGCCGGGAGACAGACCTCACCAGAGTCAGCCACAAGCACTTCCACCTGCACTTCCGTCTCGTGCCGCAGGGCCTCAGGCGGTACGTCTATGTGTATTAGGTCTTCCATATGCAGCACGCCGCCCCGGTCCGGGGCAAAGATCTCACTGACGTAAGGTACCACGGCCGGATCCTGCACGAACACTGCCGTGACGTCCCGGTCATCATCCATGGTAACGGTGAGCTCTGGTTCATCCACATCGGAGATCTCATAATCCACCAGCCACTGGTGAAATGCCCAGCCCGTATACGGTGTTGCCTCGATGATAACGTCCCGATCCGTACGATAGGTGTGGGTGCCGGGTTCGGGGTCGGTGGTGCCCTCACCTTCCACCTCTATGGTTAGCTCGCAGTGGGTCGCTGGGGGCGTCGGCGGGTCCGGCTCATTATGCACCACGCTCACCGTCAGCGTCACATCGTCACCAACGTCGAACTCAATGCTGAACACCAGCTCATCACCCTCATCGGGGGCCTGGTCCACGAAGAGGGACTCCAGGATGGTCAGGGTGGCGGTGTCCCCATCAATGTCCGTCACGGTGTAGTGCTCCAGATCGTCCAGCGGAGTACCGTTCAACTCCACGGACACGATCTCAGCGGCAGCACCCCATGTAATTACCGTCTCAATATCATCTGGATCGCCCAGGTCAAAATCGTCCTCATCTGGGTGAATGCTGGCATGTGGGAGCACCTGGTACCAGACGGCGGCCGGATCGGACTCAGCAGCACTGTCAGCTCCCACCGCACCGCCGAAAAACACCACAAGCAGAACGAGGCCCCCCATCGTCATCGGTATACGCAGTTTACACATCATATCACCTCTTGGGTTGTGTGTGGTGCCTCCGATAAAGCGCCCATCCGAAACCGCCCAGCGCGACCAGCCCCACTATCATGGGCCAAGATGCGGTCTGTCCATCGCCTTTTCCGGCCTCTTCGCCCGGGGGAACCGGCTCGGGATCTTCTGAACTGGGTGGCAGCACCAGAACGTCGACGGGGCATGTATGCCGCTCAAACTCAGCAGAAATCTGTGTCTCACCCGCACCCGTCGCGGTGATCTTCCCCGCGTGATCCACAGTGACAACGTCTTCATCCACACTGGTCCAGACCGGAGTTACTTCGTGCGTCTCACCGTCGTCGTACTCGGCAACGGCCGTCAGCTGCACCGACTGGCCCACATCCAGTGCAAGATCGGTGGGCGATACAGTCAATCCAACGGCGTCCGGTACCTCCTGGGTGAACACCGCGATCACCTCTGTGTCGGCGTCAATTCTGACTGTGGTGCTGGCTGAGGTCACATCCGCAACGTCACCCAGCCACTTGTGAAACTTCCAGCCCTCATCTGGAGCCGCAGTCAGCTCGACATCCGAACCGGACCCGTATGCGTGGGTGCCCGGGGCCGGTTCAGTGGCTCCTCCGCCACTTACCGTCAGGGTCAGGGTGTGTTCCTCGACCTGCGTTTCTTCTGTGGCAGTCCTCGCCGATGACTGCCCGGCATCGGCCACATCGAAGGTAAAGGACACGTTGACTGCCGCAGCTGCAATCATGCCTGACGCTCCTATGGGCATGGAGTCAAACAGAAACCACACCTTGTACTCGCCCGGTGGCGCATCGTCTGGCAGCATCAGCTCTACCTGTACCTCCGCCGATGACCTGGCCTGCACTATCAACTCATCAGGGGTAATGGAAAACCACTCGCCTGGGGGCAAAATGCGCTCATCACCGGTGCGGTCGGAAACGGAAACGATCATCTCCAGTGCACGGTAGCTGTTGTTCGTTATCTCGTGGGCGGGCAGCATAACTCGCTGCCCCGGATCGATGGCGGGAGAGGCCGCAATGGTACCGGGGCCAACCAGTAAGTCGGCACCGGCCACTGCCAGGCCAGCATTGGTTAGAAGCAGCAACATCGCGATCAACATGACAGACACTGCCCGACCCATGACCTCTCTCCTCCTGTTCGTACGTGTCCAGTAGAGCTAACGCAAATGATGATGGGGAGGCGCCCTAACCCTGAGATCATTCATTCATTAGGGGATTAACTCCAGTCTGAAGTAGATGTTGCCCATTGTGTTCGCCGGTGTCTCGTCACTTGTGATTCCTTTCAGCCAGAACTCCTGATTCCATGCATCAACTTGGAAGTCGTCCAGCTCATGGCCTTCCGGGTTGAACGAAGTCCAAGACTCCTCCCCATCAGCGCTGAACTGGAACGCGATTTGGCCCGCTTCGTCGACAGCATCCACTACGGCCCAGTCGCCGTCGCCATCACCGGGCTTGGTGAATGCTGTGACTTCGCCTTCATAGACCTCGTTATGCCCTCCGTGGTGTACCTTGGCATCGAACTGGACTGCGGGGAAATCAGTTTGCCCGGCACGTATCGAGCTCTGGTCCTGGTGGGCGTGCAGGGTAAAGCCTATAGCCTCGGTAACCTCGAAAGTCACCCTAGTAGTATCTCCCTCATCATGAGCATCATAGAGCATGTAGATGGTGACTTGCATCGTTGTGGCATCGCCAGTGTAGAATCTGGTCAGCCCCTCTTCGGGAGGGGATTCACCCTCAACACGAGCTTCGTAGTGTCGACCTTGCTCGAGTGAGACCGTGACCGTGTTGTCCGCATCAGTGAAGTGGGGCGGTTCTCCGTCGTCTATATCTATGTACACACCATCGACAGCCTGATTCTCCATATCCAGTACAGTGAACGTCACCTCACACATACCCGGGGTTTCCGCCACTGCCACTCCATTTAGCGCTATCGTCATCATCATCGCTAGTGCTAACGCAATCGCCTTACTCCTCATGTTCATCCTCCTTGGAATGCAATCCCGTATCCTCAGTCAACGTTCTCGTATGGCCGTATGAATGTATCATGTAATAGTCCTACCAGGGCGCCTCCCAAGACTGCCTGGCTGCTTGAACCATCATCTCGTACGGACCTTCGACTACGGATAGTTGTCCGGCTTTCGATTGTCTTTTGACACATCTGGGGCTGTGGACCATGTTGTGCAACCATGCACGGGGAAGTATCAGGTGCACACGAAATGGTCAGTCCCTGCCGGCAGGATATCGCGCCGTCTATTCGGCGGGCCATCTATGGGTGAATGGCCCCGCCTGTTTCGCTCTCCCAGTTGGCGTGTATGCCGTGCCTTGCCTATCTTACTATTTTAATCCTGCTATATCTAGCTCCTGCTTTTGTAACCATACAGAAATATATTTGCTCAATTTCATGCCATTATCATCCGCATATATGTATATGTGGATGGCAATATTTATGGGAGATGACAGCAACCAGACACTGCGGGGCGGTCGAAGGGCGTCCCTTCTCTCTCCCAATCCGCCTCAGAAGAACAATTCCTGCGCCCGAATTCTAATCTACGATACGGAGGCCACATCCCTGCGTCGCCCAATGAGTAACCCCAGGGAGCTGAGGCTCAGCCCCCAGTTCTCCGATCTTATCTGCGGCAAAGTCCTGCCGTGCGGATCGACCCTCCGCCGCCCCGGTGCGAAGAGCAAAATTACTGGCCGCAAGATTGCAAGCCTCCAGAGCCAACTAGTATGTCCTGCCTTGACGCAATCGAACGAGACATCGAGCGCGGACTCCCAGCATCTCTCTACTCCTCGTTCATTCACAGCAATGGTTCTCCTGCATCCTCGCTCCTATTAGTCAGGCCTCCTCCGGAAAATTCACACTACAATACGAACACTGCCAACAACTGAAACTAATCGCCAAACACGAATAACCCTGCGCTTCCCTCCTTGCGGCGCGGACTCGCAGTAATCATATCTCTATCCTGAACACCTCACCCCGGACATAACCCGGTCGGCCAACTTCACAGCAACCGACTGCCCCGCCTGTACCTCCCCGGCACACATCTTTCACTTACATTCGAGTACACTGTCTGTGCGAAATGGGTATGGTTGCCGCCCGCGCGGATGGACTCGCCCACGTACACGGACCCTGCGAGCTTGAAAACGGCCACCGAGAAAAGGGTGGGAACTTGGCAGACTTCTGTCCTCGACACACAAAGACCCCATTCTCCAAAGGCTGGGTGCGGCCTGTATTGTGGATTTATCGAGCTCACCGCTGCAAACCCTCACTCCACATGCCGATACAAGGAGTACAGAAGACCCATGGGGAGGTACCCGTTTCGGTGCGGGCAGTGCCTTGGCCGGTTACTGCGGACCGCACTTCTGGACTCTCCCCATGGAAACTGGAGAGGGAGACCAGCTTGCCCCCGGATAGACGCCGCAGCCAACGACTCTCTCCCCTGGAGCTGGAACTGCCCTCCCTCGTGTAGTTTATCAGGCAATATGCTGCTACAGTCCCTCATTGCGATACGAGAAACAGGGGTCGGACCGTCGAGAGGATTGCCTCCTCTTTGTGGCCAGAATCGAGTGAACTATCCAACGGCCCGACCTCCCTGACCAGGGGATTGGTCCGGGCGGCAACCCGGAGCCACCCCGTTCGCTATCGCCTCAGCCGCTCCTCCAGGTACCTGGTGAGAAACGCCGTCGCCTCGGCCCGCGTGGTCACTTCGTCCGGACGGAAGTAGTACTCCTCGTCCACCAGGTAACCTCTGATGATATCCAGCTCAGACAACGCAGCCACTTGCCGCGCCGCCCAGTCCGGAATCTCATCGGCATCGGCAAACGGCGGCTCGCCAACTGGCGTCAACCCGAGGGCCCGCGATAGCATGGTCGCCACCTGCGCCCGGGTCACTGACTCGTGCGGCCGGAAGGTATCGTCGTCGTATCCGGCAATCAGCCGCTCCCTCAGGGCAGCCTCCACATACGGCTGGGCCCAGTCAGATACCTCATCGACATCCTCCATCAGCAGCGGCAGCATCCGGATGGTCTCCGGAACCTCGATGCCGGCAGAGTCCACCAGTATCCTCGCGAACTCCTCCCGGTTCACCAGTTCATCGGGCCGGAAGGTGAAGTCGGGATAGCCGGATATGGCACCGAACTCGGAGAGAAGCAGAATGTACCGTTCGCCCCAGTGGCCCTGGATGTCGATGAGCTTATCTATGGGACACATGACCAGCGTCATCGGCCGGCCAATTTCTGCAGTGGCCGTCTGCGCATCCACGTCCACGTCGGTGGGAAGCGGTATCCACATGTCGAGAAGCTCGTGGTGGTAGAGAATATGGATGCGTTCGGCATCCTCTGTGTCGAGGTCCTCTTCCCACTGGAGCGTGACCTCGACATCCTCGGCAAACTCCTGCAGCGGCTGCTCCTCGTCATTGTCCCACTCAAGTGCGCTGATTTCGAACATGACCTCGTCCACCGGACCCTCCGGTTGGCAGACCTCGTCCGGGTCGGGCACCGTCAGGACCTCAACGCCTATCTCAGCCTCGTTATCTATGGCCCCAGCCGGTACGTTCAGGTCGAACATATCCTCGACACTCAGGGTACCGCCCACATCCGGGTCAAAGGTCTCACCGACATAGGGCAACACCAGCGGTGGCTCCACGAACACCGCCGTCACCGTCTTGTCATCGTCCATGGTGACGTCAATGGTCAGAGGTGGCGGGTCTACGTCCACTTCCTCGCCGTCGACTCGCCAGTAGCCGAAAATGTACCCTGCAGCGTCTGGGGTGGCCTCTATGGTGACTTCCGTGCCCTCCTCATACGTGTAGGTGCCAAGTTCGGGGTCGACGCTACCTTCGCCCTCTATTTCAATGGTCAGGTCGTACTCAGTCGGCGGTGGAGGTGGCGGCGGGTCCGGGTCAGGTTCTTCGGAGAACACCGCTTGGACCTCCTCATCCTGCTCCATGGTGATGGTGGTCTCGGCGGAGTCAGGATCGTCGACGTCCCCTATCCACTCATCGAATTCCCAGCCGCTGGCCGGGTCCGCTATGAGGTCGACCACCGTACCGTGCTCATACACGTGGTCACCAACATCCGGGGTTACCTCACCGTCGCCGTCTGGGTCTTGCATGGTGAGGGTGTGCTCGGCCACCGCCAGAGTGACCTTCTCGGTCACGTCCTCGTCGGCTACCTCCACCTCATCTGTGACGGTGACGTAACCGTCCTTGCTGACAGTGTACTCGTAAGTGCCGGGTATCAGGTCGGCGAACACGGCATTCCCATCAGCATCCGTGGTCTCAGTACCGACCCCATCAACCTCAATCTCGGCACCCTCCAGCGGGTCATCTTCCTCGTCCTGCACCTGGAACGTCAGGTCGAAAGTGGGAGCCACATTTAGTGCAGCCCCGAGCTGATTGGATGCTATATAGTGACCGTCCGCTTTGCGTTGGGCGGACACGGCCCCTTCAAACTGTCCATCCTCATGCAGGGTTACCGCGAACTCCTGCGTGAAAGGGCCGTCAGTAAAGGTGTAGGCATCACCCTCGTATCCATACCACCATATACCGTGCACTTCATCGAAAATGGCCTCGAAATCCTCGGGCGCATCAACCGCCTGTATGGTGGCCTCTTCGTCGGTGACTGGGTCGGCCACAGCTACGGCAACCTCTTCACCCATTTCAAGCAACGCAATCTGAAACCGGATGCGGTCAGCAGCCACGATGTTGCGGATATCGCCGTCTTTCATCTCTACATCTGTCCCCAATGAGGCGGTGACCTCGGCCGCAAACTCGTGGTTCTGATGAACATTGAACTCCGCATTCTCGTCATCTAGTATGTCGGCATCATCTGTATCTTCCCAGTTGAGCTGGATGATATCCTCTCGGTATGCGACATCCTCTATGGTGTGAGCATCGGTCACCACAGCCTTGTCATCCGGGAACAGGTTATCCTCCAGCACCGGCACCAGGTCGGCATCTGTGGTTGCATCCCGGACATGCACCAGATTGCTGATAAAGGTGTTGTCAGCAAGGATGCGGTCGTTTACCTCCAGCTCAGTAGCAATATCTGTCTCCTCTATGCCAACCTCGCCATCTTCGAGAGCGAGCACTTCAGCATCGGATAGCCCCACTTCAACTCCAACGTTGTTCTCAAGCAGACTATTACCCTCAACCTGCAAAGTATCGACGTCAATCCTGCCTGCCGGTACACCCTCTTGCAAGGCCAAGCCGTAGGAGTTTTCGCTCAGGGTATTGCCCTCGATGCGGAGGTCATCAATCTCGCACTCAAACGGTATGACACGAACGCCGAAACTTTCCGCACCCTTTACGAAACCCTCAACACGGTTGTCTATGACCGCGACTCCGGATATTACCTCGGGGTCGTTGTCCGTTAAGCGCTCGTGGTCCGTGACCATTATGCCCACATCGTCATCAGAACCTATGACCCAGTTGTTGGCAATAACCACATCATCGGCACACACTATAACTGTATGTGAATGGGACGAAGGCCTCTCTACCACAAAGCCCCGCAAGGATGTTCCATCGGCTGATACGTCCACCGCATAATCGAGTGCTTTACCCAATATCACCGCCAGGTCGTCCGCCTCCATCTCCTCATCGGTGGCATCGGTCATCTCGTACGTACCCGCATCCGGGTCCACGTCATGAACTGCCTGCAGGGTGAGCCCCTCCACGTCCATCTCGATGCTCTTCTCGTAGGTACCGGGCATCACGTAGATGGTCAGCTCGTCACCCGACGGCAAATCGGTGTCATCATCGATGAATCGCGCCTCGTCGATGGCGTGCCCGATGCTCGCGAAGGGGTCATCGATGGTACCGGCGCCCTCATCGTCGCCCGTCTCGGCCACCCACAGCTCGGTCTGCGGCTGCAGGGTTACATCCTCAGTGACATCATCATCGGTTATCTGTACCGCATCGGAGACGGGCACGTAACCCCGCTTGCTAACGGTGTAGTCGTATGCGTCGGGCAGTGCATCAGCAAAGACCGCCTCACCCTCGGCGTCAGTCTCTTTGGTATCCACATCCGCGAGGTCAACCGTCGCGCCTTCCAGGGGCACCGCGTCCTCATCCCGGACGACAAAGGTCACATCGTATCGGGTGGAATACAGGGTGACCTCCTCGATCACATCATCATCTACGATGTCCACCGAATCGGACACGGTATCGTATCCGGTCTTGCTGACCGTGTAGGTGTATTCATCGGGCAGCATCTTCTCGAAGACCACCTGGCCATCGGCGTCGGTATCTTTGACACCCACATCCTCCAGCTCGACCGTCGCACCCTCCAGCGGGTCGTCGTACTCATCTGTAACCACAAAGGTGAGTTCAAAGGTCTCCGCAAAGACCGCGGTTATCTCGTAATCATCGTCCATGAGGATGGTGGTGACGGCGCTATCCGGGTTATCAACTGTACCTATATCCCCCGTCCACTCGATGAACTTCCAGCAATCGTCCGGGGTCGCCGATACAGCGACCTCGGCGTCGGAAGGATAGTAATGCGTGCCCGCCGCGGGCTTGGGTGTGCCCTCACCGTCAACATTTATCACCAGCTCCTTGCCGGTGAGGTCCACGGTCGCATCCTCGAACGCATAATCTATCTCTTCATCATCGCTGTCCAACATCTTCACGCCGACGGCCTCATCATCAAGTTCTAGCTGTCCCACCGCCACCACCTGGAAGGTAACGGTTATCAGCTGGTAGTCGCCCGAGATGCCCTCGTCGTCACCCAGCAGCGATACCGCAAAGACCACGTGGCCCGGCTCCTGCTTGAGAATATTGAAGGCCCCATCCTCCTCCGGAACCCAGTCGCCGGGGGCCACGCCCTTTTTGGATACGAGGTCCGGGTCGTACTGCAAGGAAATCTCCGCCGCCTGCATATCCTCGACGTCATCGACCCATACGGTGACGTCAAATTCCTGATTGACCTCCACCTCTTCATCCGGCACCTGCACCCATACTGTGGTGGGGGGGTCGGCGGCATGCACCGACCACACACCGACCCCCAGAAGCATCGCGACCACGGAAAGGGTGACAAGTAGGCCGGTCGTTCTCATACTGTGGGCCCACAAAACGTATCAACCCCTGTCCAAGTCAACTGTCTCACTCCAACTCATTCAGATAACGGGCCAACATCACCGCCGCCTGTGCCCGTGTGGCGCTGTCCGTCGCGCGGAACGTATCGTCCGGAAAACCGGCAATTATCCCCGTGCGTTCGGCCGCCGCGATGTATCCCTGCGCCCAGGCGGGAATCTCATCGACGAAGTCCAGCTGCGGGTCGGCATCCGGGATGATGCCCAGCGCGTTGACCACGATGGTGGCTATCTCCGCGCGGTTGATGCTGCGGGCGGGACGGAACGTGTCGTCATCGTATCCCTCGATGATGTGCTCGATGAGTGCCACCTCCACGTGCAGCTCCGCCCAGTCGGAAATCTCATCCGCATCCTCGATGAGAAGCGGCAGTCTGCGAGCCACCCGCGGCAGCTCCAGACCGGCCGTCTCCACCAGCATGGTGATGAACTGCTCCCGGGTGACGTCCTCCTCCGGCCGGAAAGTCTCATCCGGGAACCCGGATATCGCACCCAGGGCGGTGAGCTTCAGTATCTCCCGCTCGGCCCAGTGCCCATCGATATCGGTCAGCTTTTCGAGGGGGCACAGCACCAGCTCGCCGGGGCGGTCGATTGCCGCCGTGGCCACCTGCTCATCGACGTCCACCTCGGTGGGAAGCGGAACCCGCAGGTCCAGGTCCTCGTTGTAGTAGTAGATGGCGAGATTCTCCGGCTCGTCCACGTCCTCCTCGTAGTGCAAAAACACCTGGACGTGCTCGGCGAACTCCTCTACCGGCTCGCCCTCTTCCGTCTCGGCAAAGACCGTGAACACGTTACCATCCACCGGCCCGTCCGGGGGACAGACCTCCTCAGTGGCCGTCTCCACCGACACGCCGACCTCGGAATCCTCGGGCAGCGCTCCGGGGGGCACTACCAGCCGGAACTGGTCCTCAACAACCAGCTCCCCGCCGTCATCCCGGGTGATGAACTCACCCACGTATGGCAGGATAACCGGGGCCTCGACGAAGACCGCGGTGATGGTCACATCCGACTCCACGGTGACCTCCAGCTCGGGCTCCTGCACATCGGAGACATCGCCGTCGATGAGCCACTCGTGCAAGACCCATCCGGTGGCCGGGGTGGCCTCGAGGGTGACCTCTTCTCCGTCCTCGAAGCTGTGCTCGCCGGCGGCCGGGTCCACCTCGCCCTCACCCTCGATTTCAACCGTGACGGTATGCTCCGGGTCGGGCGCGGGCGGCGGTGGCGGGTCATCGGGGTCGTCTACGATGTTCAGGGTGGCGGTGGCCGAGGCGGAGACTTCCCGCTCCTCAGCATCCACCGCGGTAACCGATGCGGTGTTCTGGATGCTGCCCTCGGCACCAGCCGGGACGGTGTACTCGGCTGTGACCTCGGCGGTCTCGCCCTCCGACAGGTCATCGATGTCCCAGCTGTCGTCCAGTTCGTCATCCGTCAGCACGATATCCATAAGCTGCACATCACCAGTGTTCTGCACGTTGAAGGTGTATTCAACGGTGTCGCCGGGCTCGGCGGAGGTGGGGCTGACCGACTTGTCCAGGCTGATATCGGGGTAATCTGGTACGTCGGTCACATGTATCGTGAAACTATCTGCAAAGCTTTCAACGTCGGCTTTCTTCTCATTTTCACCCAAGTCATGCAGCAGCTCCAGTTCGAGGTCTACAGTGGTCTGACCGACCTCGTTAGGACGCAGTGTTACCTCAGCCAACGTGCCGTCCACGGAGGCAACCATCCCACCGCCCAGTATCACTACGATAAACTCGCATTCATCATCCATATCTTCCAAGTCTTCTGGCTCGGTGAATTCCTCAACATTGGTAGCGGGGAACACCTCTCCCCTGGCAAACTCCCTTACCTCCAACACATCAGCGTTTGCAAGAGTTATGGTCATCACGAGGGCACCCAGGTCAGAAAAGCCTGAACCGTCAACTTGCAGCGTGGTTTCCTGGTCCATTTCCGTTATGGATGGAGCAATCTCAAGACCGTCCGGGGTAACCTCAATGAATGGAGAGCCGGCCAAGGCTCCAGCCGCCGGTAGAAAAAGCACCAGGGCTGCCGCAATTGTCATGAGCGTCAAATGTCTCATCTCTCCTCCTCCTTAGAAGGTGCAAAATATTGTGGGGTGACCCCTGATGGGGCCACCCCGGGGTGCTGTCGTTCAGTCGTTGTAGAATAGAACCTCAACGCTTGCGCCGAGGTTTCTCGCCGCCATTCGCAGGTCAAGCAGACCGACCTTACCGTCACCGGTGAGGTCCTCGGTGAACTCGCCTTCCTGGTTGTACTTCTGGGCGATGAGCCACAGGTCGATGACGTTGATGTGACCGTCATCGTTAATGTCACCGGCCAGCAGGGTGAAGAGCTCGACGTCGGTGACCTCATTCAGCGTCCAGTCCACCTCGACATCCTTCATCACCGCACGGAGGAAACCGTCGGCGTTGACGTGGACCTCCCAGGCGTCACCGGGGAAAACATCGACGAACTCGAAATCGTCACCCAGCAGCTCGTCCTCGATGGTGACCGTGCGGTCCGCACCAAACGGCTCGTCGGTCACGTTCTTGAGGTCGACGACGATGTCTCGAGCGTAGTCGTCGCGCTCACGCTCCATCTCGGCCTCACCGGTCACCACGTTACCCTTCTCGTAGGCAACGGAGGGCGGTACCAGTTCGATGGCGTTCTTGGTGTCGTTCCAGACTAGCTCCACGGTGACCGAGTCCAGCGAGAAGGTGTCGAACACGTCACCGGCGGACTGGAAGTCGATGTCCACAAGGTGGCCGGTATCACCACCGAACGATTCGCCACCATGCTTTGTGGCAGCAGCAGTCAGAAGACCCGCATCGTCGTCGATGCTAATCTCTGTGTCGCCCTCGGCCACAAACTCTATCCAGTCGCTGTCCGCACTGAAGTGGTCGGGGTCGTACTCCACCTTCACCTCGTAGGCGGTGAAGTTCTTGCCTAGGTCCCCCAGGTCCACGCTGAGGGTGAAGGGTTCGGTGTCGCCAAGGATGACGGCGTCAGGGTCGAAGGTGGCTTCTCCTTCGACCTCCACCACGATGGTGTCTCCGTCTTCGGCGTCCTCCAAGGCCGCCTCGATGGAGCCATAGATGGCGGGTACCTTGAGGGGACTGCCGTAGATGAAGATGGCCTCATCGAAATCGTTAGAGTTGATGATACTATCCTCTTCTACTCCATCCAAGTTAAGAGTTGCCGAGTCATCCCGGAACTGAACGGGGTTGTGCCTGAAGTCGTTACTTGTGAACGTATTGGTGTCATCTGCAGTCTCCCACAGTCTTACACCTGTGGCGTTATTCTCGAATCTGTTGCCGCTGACATTGTTATCAGCGTTGGCCAGCATCAATCCAATTGCGTTTTCTTCGAAGTCATTATCGGTAATCGTGTTACCCTCTGTCATGCTACTATCAAAATAGGCTCCCATAAAATTGTCTTTTAGCTGATTAGCCTCCACCTTCATTAGTTCGGGTCTTTCCCACTCGCCAACAATACCATAAGAGTATCCTTCAACAGTATTCTCAATAACCTTTGGGGTAGCGTCTCGCACGTTAGCAGCTTTGACACCTATCCCTTTCCTGTCATCACCGTCCCTAACAACTATACTATTGCGCAGGGCAGCATCGCCGATACTTATACCATGGTTAGCATGCGCAAATTCCCCTTCAGGCTCATTCTCAATGCGGAACCCATCAACCACAGAACCTCCCAAGATGCAAAGAGTGCCTTTTATGATGGACTCCTCACCACGCTCTCCTGGATAGCGGCCAGCCGACACACCGGCATTGGCACCTTCGAGGGTGATTGCTTTATCTATGGTAAGGTCTTCCTCATAAGTCCCTGCAGCAACATTCACCATTCCATCTTCAGCCACCGCATCTATACCGTCCTGGATAGAATCGAAACGGTCGTAACCCCAACCCTCCGTATCAGAATCATAGTCGTCATCAACCCAGACAGTATCTGGCCTGTCCACCTGAAGAACCACAAAGGTTGATGCGTCACTCCACAGCAGGTCAGCTGGGTACAAATAGCTGGCACCATCTCCAATCTCGGTAGCACCACCAACCAAGAGGCGATAAACAGACTCCAGCCAGTTAATGGTGTCCAAGGGAATCAGCCATACTTGCTCACGTCGCCCGTCTTCATGGTAGGTAGTCGTCACTTCCAAGCCGTCGGGTAAAGACTCCTGATGCTCGCCGTTAATCGACCAATCTGTTCCCCACCCGTCAATCTCACCAGAACTATCTCCATGCCACGCATCTGGGTCCGCACCCGTTTGGAAAATTATATCGTATGGATGCCCCCAGTCGGCCCCATCAGTTGGGTTAATATTCAGCCCAGTTTGGTCACTACCCACAGGATTCTCACCTTCACGTGCGTCCGTCCCATCTTCTACCATAATCTGAACATATAGGTAGTCAGGTGAGGCTGTATCGACCCCAACCAGGACCGAGCCCAGGTCATCCTGCACGTCAATCTCTTGGATTTCAAGATTCTCAGGCCAGTCGGATGGGACATGCACTTCCTCCGCCGAAGCCACATTCCCCACCGCAAACACCATCGCAAACGCCACTATTACCGCCAGAACGGTCAAGCCTCTAGGCATTTCCTGTACCTCCTTAAGGATTCACTCCGGGTTGATAATTCTGGTTCCGCGCCTATGACTGCAGCTCAATGAGTAAGGGGTGAGCCCCCGAAGAGGCCCACCCCTACATCCTTAGTTACTGGTTTACCTTTATCACATCGTCGTCGGAGCAGTAGTAAAACGTCATATCCTCTATGCTCTGGCCGAAGTTTCGGGCCACCAGCCTGAGGTCGCTGACATCCACATAGCCGCTTCCGGTGAGGTCCTCGACTCCATCGTATGGGTCATCCCCAGGACGCAGCCCGGCGCCATACTTCTGCGCTACGAGCCACAGGTCGACGACGTTGATGTGACCGTCGTCGTTGAGGTCGCCAGCCAGGAGTTCAATGGCACCGTTGTCATTCTCCATTAGCAACTCCGTGGGCTGCTCAAGGTCGAAGTACACCTTGATGTCCTTCACAGTGGTGCGGAGGAAGCCGTCAGCGTTGAGCGTCAGCTTGTAGGTGTCTCCGGGGTACACGTCCTCAAAACCGAATTCGCCCTCCTCGTTCGTTTCATCCGTGAGGTCATCCTTCGCGGGAATGGAGAGAACGGCACTGATGCCTTCCTCGGCACCTCGGTATTCGAGCGTAGCCTCCCCGGACACCTCATTGCCTTCCTCGTAGTTAATCTCAGGAGACGGCATCTCAACCCAGTTGTGGTTGTCGTTCCAGACCAGCTTCACCTCTATGGAGTCGAGCGAGAAGTCGCT
>PUMM01000091.1 GCA_003551365.1 Clostridia bacterium | reverse complement strand
GCTGGATGCAAAACTGCATGGCAATCAAAGCCAACTCGTTCCCTTATAGTGTAGCACATTCCCGGTGCAACCGACTATCACCAATAAGTTGCACAATTCGAGCAAAATCGATCGAAGGCTTTGACGTCCGCCATCACCCCTGCGGTACCGTGCGTTCGCAGGGCACGTCGACGTAGCACTTTCCACAGGCAAAATAAGGGAACCCGTATTCTTGCTGCACTGATCGTCCCCTGCCGCGCAGGTGTGCCCGGCAGGCTGCTTTGTCCTTGCCATCGGGATGAAGAGCCCCCACCGGGCAGCGATCGGCGCAGGTCCGGCACTCGCCGCCGCTGAACCACAGGCAATTCTCTGTGCGGTCAGTGCGCTCACCCGGCGTCGGCTGCATTTGCAGCTCGGTGATCACGCTGCCGAAGCGCCCACTCACCCCTTTGTCGGTGATCAGCCCGGCGTGCAGACCGAAAGATCCCAGGCCGGCCGCATAGGCCACGTGGCGCTCTGACCAGTTGCTGCTCAGCTCGCGAGAGGCGAACTCATCCATGAGGGGCGGAGAGCAGGCCTCATATCCCTCCGCACGTAATCGTGCAGCAATTTTGCGGCGCAGACGTTCATTGAACAGTTCACCGTAAAATCGTGCATACAGCCATCGCTCCGAGCAATAGTCAACCGGGTAGTTTCTCCGGTTTATGTCCGGATCAATGGGCAGGAAATAGGATACGACCGTTGCGGCCTCCGGCAGCCAGTCGACGGGAGTGCGATGGTGCGGTCCCACCACCCCTTCCTCCTGCAGGCGCGCAAAGATCGGGTCCTGAGCATCGGCGTATCCGACCAGTGGAGCACCAAATATCGGACGACAGCTTCCCGGCAGACGGTTACCCCGATCACACTCGACAAAACTCCTTATGGCATGCTCCAACCAGTGCTGCACGGACACCAGCTCCCCTCTCTCGCAAAAAATGACCCCATTTTTGTAGATTTCTTCCCCGGGGTGGTCCATTCCTCCAACCGGCGGCGCAGAGCCGATGGTCGAGGACGACCCCTTCGTGATACCTTGTAATTGTGTCGGCAATCCGAGCAGCACAGCTTCCTGTGGGAGGGAGAGCATCGACGTGAACAGCGAGCACAGCAGCACCCCACGGATCCGCCTGGGCAATACCGGACCGGTAGTCTCCCGTCTGATATTCGGCACTGAGCACATTATCGACCTTTCGCCGGAAGAGGGAGGAAGCATACTTGCCGAGGCGTGGGAGGAGTTCAGCGTTGACCACTGGGACACTGCGCCGGCCTACGAAAGTCACCCGCAGGTGGCTGCCGGGCTGCGCCAGGTCGGACGCGAGCATGTCACTATCACCAGCAAGACGACCGCAAAGAGCTACGAGGCAGCTGAGCGGGAAATGGGACAGACTCTCTCGGAACTCGATACGGAGTATGTGGACATAATATTTTTGCACAATGTTCCGACGGGCGACCTGGCGAATCGGGCGGGAGCCCTGAAATATCTGTGTGAGGCCCGCCAATCCGGGCTCGTGCGCCACGTCGGGCTATCCAGCCACTCCCCGCGGTTGCTGCAGGAGGCTGCGTCTGAAGAACAGATCGAAATAGTCTGCGGAACACTGAATCGGGATGGATCGCGCATCGATGACGGGTCACGGGAGGACATGCTGGAGGCGCTCCGGCTCTGCTTTTCTCGGGGCAAGGGTGTATACGTGATCAAGATTCTGGGCCGCGGTGAATTGGTATATGACCTCGAGGGAGCGCTCGAGTATGTCTGCAGGCAGCCATTCATTCATGCGTTCAATATAGGCATGCGCAACCGGGATGAAATCGCGGAGAACCTCGCCCTGCTGAAGAAACACATGATTCAACCCGGGTGAACGATCGGTCAGACGGGATGAGGACACTGCCCCCGGAAGGGAATGAGCACTGCAATAGTTCAGCTGATACAATGCAGTGGGACCTCTACCGCCGATTGCGCCGAGGACCGGAATTGCCAGCAGTGCGAGGACGTGACCGCATCCCTGCCGAGCAGGGACTGATGAGACGAGTTAGAAGGAGGTAATAGCTTCCGTGGCATTCGACGCCGTTGCCCTCTGCGCCTCCATACGCGAACTGCAGGAACTGACGGGAGCCCGGGTACAAAAGGTCTATGAAACATCCGATGAGCAGGAAATACTGCTGCATCTGTACGACGGAAGAGGCACGCGGGTACTCCTCCTGTCGAGCGACCGTGAACACGGACGCCTACAACTCACCCGCCGCAAATATGCTCATCCGCGTCAACCGAGCAATTTCTGTATGATGCTGCGGAAGTACCTCACCCCCGGCAAGGTCCAGTCCGTGACCCAGGTGGATATGGACCGGATCGCCGAGATCACCATTCGCAGCTATGACGACCTGGGACGGACCCGCGAATTCACGCTGATAGCGGAAACCATGGGCCGCTTCAGTAACGTTCTGCTGGTAGACGAAGACAGGAAAATCCTGGCGGCGCGTCGCCTGATCTCTGCCGACCGCAATGCGCATAGAACGGTTCTCCCCGGTCACCCATACCGCCGCCCGCCAATACAGGATGTCGTGCCACTACAGGAAGTTTCCGTGCACTCCCTGCGCGGGCGCCTGCCGGACAGCGACAGCAATCCTCCCCCGGCGTGGCTGTGGCTGGTGCGAAATGTGGAGGGTCCGGGGCCCGCCGAGGTGCGCCGCCTGCTCCGCCTGGCGGGAGTTCGTCCCAATGATCCCATGCCGGAAAATGAGGATGATCTGCATCGCGTTGTCTGTCAGCTGCAACAGTGTGCCCGGGTAGTGCAGGATGACAGCTGGCATCCGTTCTGCCTCCTGCGTCGAGCGGATTCGTCCACGCTACCGGAACCGATCGCCTTCGGGTTTCTTCCTCCCGCCCCCTCTTCTGAGGATGAACAGACGCGGGTTCGGATTTTTACCCGGCCCTCCCAGTGCCTGGACGCATTTTATGCCCTGCGCGAGGAGTGGGATGCCTTTGCGCAGCTGCGCAAGGACTTGCTCAAATCTCTCCGCGACGCCTGTGAGCGTATCGAAAAGCGCGTATACAAACAGAAACGCGAGCTGCCCGGCCCCGAAGACGCCGAGGACGCCCGCCGCCGGGGTGAGATTTTGACAACCTACATGTATCAGGTACCAGAAGGCAGCTCAGAGATCACTCTCAGCAACTACTACGAGGGGGGCCAGCCCATAACAATATCTTTGCACCCCAAACTGTCACCGGCCGACAACGCTGCAGCCTATTTCCAGCGCTACCGCAAACGGCAGAGAACCAGGAAGATCGGCAAGCGGAAAATTGCCAGAAGCCGCGGGGAACTGGACTACGCGCGCTCTCTTCTCGACGCGGCGGAGAGATCTGAGACCCGGGGTGAACTGGAAGATATCCACGAGGAGGCACGCCGGGCCGGCTATGTGAAGAGACCTCAGCGCCGCGCTCCGAGCAAACGTGAGGCCAGCAGACCGAGACCCTACAGAAAATATGTAACTCCCTCTGGCGCAACCGTATATGTGGGACGGCACAATCGAGGAAACGATCACCTGATAACCCGCATAGCCAACCCGGATGATCTATGGCTGCATGTCAAGGATATGCCGGGGTCACACGTGCTGCTGCGCGGTCCCTGGTCCGAGGATGAACTGCCGGACGAGCGCACCCTGCACGAGGCCGCCATCCTGGCCGCCTATCACAGCTCGGGACAGCAGTCGAGCAATGTTCCCGTCGACTACACGCTGGTAAAGCATGTGAATAAACCCAAGGGAAGCAGACCGGGCATGGTCACGTACACACACCAAAAGAGCATGTTCATCACTCCGCCAAGGAAGCTGGACGGCTACAGGCAGAAAAGTGAATGAGAAGACCAGCTGAATGCTCAGAAATTCTCGTTCTTGACGGCCACGATCTCCCGCAGCACATCCAGGGCCATGTTGCGCTGCCGCAGTATGCAGAAGCCTGCGGCGCGAGCAGCCCGCGCAACATCGCGGTTGAGATGCTCACCGAAGACTCTAACCGTGAGGGGATTCAGAGCATCCAGAAAAGGTCCGAGCACCGGCCGTGCGCTTCCCCCATGTTCCATAAGGATCAACTCACCCCCGGGAGCCAGCACGCGGTGTACCTCCGACAGCCCTCGCACCGGGTCATTGACCGAACAGAAGACGCAGGTGGCCAGGACACAGTCGAAATAGTCATTGGGTAGATCGAGATTCTGCACGTCCATGACGCGAAACTGGACCAGATCAGCTGCCCCCAGCCGCTGTGCCTCTCTTCTCGCCGCCGTCAACATGGCATCGCTCACGTCGACCGCGATAATCTCGACCGTACCAGCCACCCCCCCGGGCAGCTCGTCGCTTTGGGCACTCACTCCCCACTGCTCCGCATCTTCATCAACCCGGAATTCAATATGGGGCAGATAATGGCGTAGATTGCCGCCTGTGCCGACCCCCACCTCCAGAATGCGCCGGTGGCGCCCGACTCGCGCCAGTACTGCCCGTCGGTGTCGCCCGAGAACCAGCTTCTCGAGGGGCTTCATCATGAAATCGTAGAGCGCAGCCACCGGGACGCGGATGCCCCGCTCTGTTCCATCTTGCCGATACAGAATCCCCACTCTCCTTCCCATCGGCCAGCAGTCCTCCGGCGATCTCGCATGCCATCTGACCAGGCAAGGGAAGTTCCCCGCCCTCCCGTGTTCACCGTCAGAACCCCGGGAAGAACACCGATTGTTGACGTGATTTTACGTGCAATTGCACTCCCCCGTCCAGGCGACCACACGGTGGCCGCCGGGAAAAACCGAGCCCGCATCTCCGGGAGCCCACCCTCCGGCCGCGGATTTCCCGCATGCGTCGCTGCCGCAGTACAGCGACGCACACTCCTGCGGCAAAAACGGCCCCAGCAGACGAAGGATCCACCCAACCGCGCGAGAACTAAACAGATATGACAGCTACACTCGATAACCGTAAGGTGGTGGGACCCTTGAGCGGAGCAGATGAACGGTTTCCCGATGTCGACGAAGCCCGGCGTTTCTTTCGCCGGAAACAATCATGCCGAATGGAGAGCAAGGTTACCACCGTATCAGAGGCCGTTGCAAACCACATAAACGACGGGGACTACATAGCAATTGGCGGGTTTGGCACCAATAGAATTCCGACGGCCGTCCTACACGAGATCCTGCGCCAGGGAAGAAAGGATCTGGGCCTGGCCGGGCACACCTCCACGCACGACTTTCAGATCCTGGTTGCCGGAAGCTGTGTCGATCGATGTGACATAG
>PUMM01000162.1 GCA_003551365.1 Clostridia bacterium | reverse complement strand
GCTCCCCGTCGGCGTTAGCCTGTCCGGAGAGGTGAGGTTTTCGCGCGCAGCGCGGGCGCGGCTTTGTGAAACGGAGGAGGGGTCAGTTTGTCTGCCCGGATGAAGCCGGTGCGCCGGCGCGTGGATGCGACCAGAGGACCGCTGTTGAGTGCCATTGCACGGCTCTCTGGCCCGATATTGACTGGCAACCTGGCAATGCTGGTATACCAGGTGGTCAACACTGTATGGTTGGGACGCGCCGGGTCTGATGCGATGGCCGCCGTGGCGGTGGCCTTTCCCATTATGGTCTTCTTCTGGGCCATTGGAGATGGAATAGTCTTCGGAGGATCGGCGATAATCGCGCGGTTCACCGGCTCGGGAGATGATGACCGGGTCAACAGGTTGGCCGGTCAGGTCTTTCTCCTGACCTTCGCGTACTACTTTGTCCTGGTTATTGCCGTCTACCCCTTACTCCCCACACTGATCAGGTGGGTTGGCGCTCCTGCGGAGGTGGCGCCGGACGTGCTGATCTTCATCCGCATTCTACTCGTGACACTACCCCTCGGGGAACTGTTCTTCGCCTATTCCAACATGCTGCAGGCGGTCGGTAACAGTGTCACTCCCATGAAGATGTGGACGGTGAGCATGTCGGCAAATATACTGCTCGATCCAGTTCTGATTCTCGGGTTGGGCCTGGGAGCCTTCACCGGGCTCGGGGTGGCCGGGGCGGCCCTGGCGACGGCAATCTGCCGGCTGGTGATGGGACTGCTGGCACTGGAGGCTTCCCTGCGGGGCAGACACGAGATCGTGCTCACCGCGGCGGACCTGCGCCCGCATCCAGAGCTGATCCGACGGATCCTGCGGGTTTCCATGCCCATTGGAGGTGAACGCCTGCTGACCGGTGCCGAGCAGATCGTTTTGGTGTCCATTGTCGCCGGTTTTGGATCGCCGGTTCTGGCTGCCTTCGGGGTGGGGCAGAGAATTCTCTCGCTGGCCATTATGCCGGGGTTTGCGGCTGGTTCGGCCGCCACTGCAGTGGTGGGACAAAATCTCGGGGCGGGCCTGGTGGAGCGCGGCAGGAGTGCTTCCTGGATGACGACGGGTCTGGTGCTGGGTCTTCTGACCGCGCTGGGTCTGGCCATGACAGTGACGCCGGAGGCGCTCATCCGGCTGTTCAACGCGGAAGCCGAGGTCGTCACACACGGTGCGGCCATGCTGCGTATAGTGGGTATGACTGTGGGTTTTCAGGGGGCATTCTTTGTGCTCGGTGGAATATACCGGGCGCTGGAGAAGACGGTTCCCTATTTCGTCTGGACCTTTGTGGCCTGCTGGGTTCTGCGCATTCCCATGGTCTATCTCCTGTCGCTGCCCCTGGGGGTTAACGGGATCTGGACCGGTATGGCTGCAGCCAATATGCTGGCATTTGCGGGAGCTGCCCTGCATCTGCGCATGCGCTACATGCCGCAGCTGGGCGAGATTACTCCGGCCGCTACACGGCCGTAACATTGCCGCCTCCGACGACCAGCTGCTTTGGTGCGGTTGGATTTACCTTCCCGGTATGTGCCCGGGTGCTTTTTCCGGGGAGCCCCCTCTGCTAGAATTAACGCAGAAATAAGGGAGTATGTATTGCTGCTCAAAAGGCATGCTCAGCTTCACTGAGAGGGGCCGATACCGATTCTTCTCACTGCTCCAGTTCGTGCGCTGTTTACATCCTTCCTGGTATTTCTGCTGGTGTTGTTTAGCAGCTCTGCCCTGCTGTCATTGCGCATGGAGCCGGAAGACTGCTGGGATGGATTCTGGCGGTCACTGCAGGAGGGGGATCGGTCTTCTGCCCGGCGCTACCTTCATGCCGATGCGGGCGGTGACACTCATCTGCTCATGCAGGAGGAGACGCCGGAGCATATTCTGCATGAGTTAACCAGACACTGGGAGCCGCGCATCCTGGACCGGAGCGAGGATGTGGGCGTGGTGCATCTGAACATATCCATCGAGCACAGATCGGCTTCCCCCTGTCTCGCGCGGGGGCTGGAGGCGGCCGTGGATTCTCTGGCTGCGGAGGTGCCCCGCGATTCGCTCCAGTCAGCACAGATGCGCGTCTCCCTGGTGCGCGAAAATGGGATATGGCGGATACGGGATATTGCTCTGCCGGAGGCCGTCGTGCAACAGTTTCGTCTCCTGCGGGGGGAGGAGATGAAGGAACGCGAGCTGGCCACCAATCTCTCCAGTTCACCCTTTAACGAACACAGCCTGCTGGCCGGTTACCGGGCAGACGGAACGGGATATCTGCGCGTGACGTCGGCGGAGGGTGAGCTGGTGGAGCTTCTGCAGTTGCCATCTTTCGACGCCCTATCCGCGCGCACTGAGCCCTCTGTGGGGCCGCTGCGGGGGAGAGATGTGCGGACCGGGCCGGAGCACTGGGATTTCCGCGATGTGGACGGTGATTACCTGTTGGGTGGGACCGGGCCGGATGGGAGGGAGTACCTCTTCTATCTGGATGAGCGGGGTCAGCTGGACGAGCAGGTGGTGTTGAACAATGCCCTGTTCACCCACCTGGACGGCGAGCACATGTGTGCAGACGACCGCTTCGTACTGACCTGGACTGATGAGGCCGGCGAAGGGGAGGAAGGGGGCGAGATCTATGATCTGCAGGAGCGAGAGTTTCTGTCGCTGCAGATTCCCGGGGAGTCTCCCCTTTTGTATAAGCGCGAATCCGGGGCCCTCTGGATGGATATGGGGGATAGTCTCAGACCTGCCGTGGATCGCGAAGAGGTTCTGCTCGCCGCCGCCTATGAATACGTAGATCTGGAGTCCAGAGAGAGGTTGTCCATCGACCCGGGCCCAAGTCGGTTGGTGGCCCACCCGGAGAGCGAAGCGATGACCTTCTGTCCGGGAGAGGGGCGTATGGCATTTATATCCACCCCCGCGCTCGACCTGCGCGGGGCGGGACATGCAGACGAGGCTGACGAGGGAGACGAGATAATCTCACTGGGCGGACAGGAGAGGATTCTGCCGGGCGGTGAGATGAGTGCGGTCGCTGGGCAGAAGTACCTGTCAATATACTGTTTCTACGAGGATGAGATCATTGTAGATGCCCCCATTCCGCTCAGTTTCCCCCGCCTCTCGGATGTGCCGGATGTCACGTGGTTGAACTCGCGTTATCTGCACCTGGAAGATGATGTCGCTGGGGACATTTACTTCGATCTGGCGGGACCCGTCTTCCGTCACTATCTGCCGAATGACCGATCGGAACGCCTGCGCGACAAGTTTTTCACCGAGGGAGTCGGCGATGAGGAGCGAAAGATAGCCCTGACCTTCGATGACGGTCCGGATGCAGTGCACACTCCTGAGGTTTTGTCCATCCTGCGCGAGTATGATGTGCCCGCCACTTTCTTCGTCCTCGGCAATCACGTCAAGAAGTGGCCAGAGATTACCCGGCGCATAGTGGAGGAAGGCCACGCATTGGGCAACCATTCCCTCGATCACTCGCGGATGGCGCCAATGTCTGCGGAGGGCATGTATCGCTGGCAGATAGAGCCCACGCAGGAGATCATTTCCGATGCAGTTGGATTTCAACCGGCACTGTTCCGGCCGCCGTACGGGGACATATTGGACTGGCAGGTGCGGTATCTGGCTGAGCGCGGAATACAGACAGTCAACTGGTCCGTGGATCCAGCCGACTGGGACCCGGAGACAGGGGGGGCAGAGGAGATCGCGCGACGCGCGGTGCATTACTCCTACGAGGGGGCGATAATACTGCTGCACGCATCTGATGCAAAAGAATCAGTGTACACCATCGAGGCCCTGCCGGAGATAATAGAAGAGCTGCGGGAGAGAGGGTATTCGTTCGTTACTGTACCGGAGCTGCTAGACATAGAGGCAGAGCGAGGTACTCAGGAGTAAAAGCACAGGGTTGCTCGATGAAAACATCCGGTGACAGCCGGTCTTTGCACTTTGGACTCAATGATGGGAGTGACGGCATCGATGAACGTTTATGAGGACAGACTTGCCCGAATCAGGCGCGAGATGCAGCGCCGGGAGATAGATGCGATGTACCTGATGATGTCAGGGGATCTGCAGTACCTCACCGGGGTTGAGCGCCAACCGCACAATCCCACCGACGATGACAAGCACGGGGATGAGCTGTACGGAGCCTTTCTGACGCCAGAAATGGGGCCGGTGTTTGTTGTCCCGCGTATGGGGGCGAGTGATTATGTGCGGGAGCAGACCCGGGGCAGTCATTGGATCGAAGACATCGTGGTCATAGACGATGGCGACCGCCCGGAGAGCGTGGCGTCAATGGCGCTGGAGCGGATGGATTTCCCCGCTCGCCTGGCTGTTTCAGATCGGATGTGGGCGCGTGCCCTGTTTCGTCTGCGCGAGGCGGACCCGGGGCTGCAGTTGTGCAATGCTGCCCGGATACTGACCCCGATGCGGGCCGTAAAGGATCAAAAGGAGACGCAGATAATGCGGGAGGCCGGTCGCATTACCGACGCGGCATTTTCGGCAGTGCTCAAGCGCATCCGTCTGGGTATGACAGAATACGACATAGGTCGTGAGATCGAACACCAGCTGGTGCTGCACGGTGGATCGGGCGTATCGTTTCACACTACCGTGTCTATATGTGGTGCCGAGCCTGCGGTCGATGGGGAGACAGTGCCCGTTCAGCCCGGTTCAGTCATAGCTTTTGACTTCGGCGTAGTGTACAGGGGGTACGTCTCGGACTTTGGCCGCACGGTGTTTGTGGGCAACATGACGGAGACTGGCCGCAGGTATCACGATGCGGTGATGGAGGCGCAGGCCACCGCCATACGGGCCATGCGGCCGGGAGAAATCACCGCCGCCGAACTCAACCAGAAGGCGCGCGATGTCCTCGATGCCTACGGCTGGGGAGAGTATTTCACTCATCGGCTGGGCCACGGGATAGGCATCGACGTACACGAGCCGCCCTTTTTGTACCAGCTGGATGATACCGTGCTGCAGGAAGGGATGTGCTTCACTGTGGAGCCCAGCATCCGCACGTCGGACGGACTCTGTGTGCGGGTTGAGGATGTCGTGCAGGTCACGCCGGATGGGGGAGAGCCATTCACCAATTTCTCGCGCGACTACCTGGTCATATGACCGGTCCGGGTTTGCGAGACCGGCGTAGTGCTAGAAGCGGATGCCCAGCTGCCGAGCCGGCAGGAAAGGATGAAAAGAATGTCATTTCGCGGCTCACTTATTCTGAGCATGGTCCTCCTATTAGCTGTACCTGCCGGCGGGTGTATGGAGTTCGCCGATCCGGTGTCAGAGGAGGAAGAAGTGCAGGAGGAGACGGAGGAGGAGAGCGAATCTGCACCGACGGAGCCGGATGAGCTGGAGGAGCGCGAGGAAGCAGAGGTATTTCTGCGCATGAGTCTCGAACCGGCAGAGGTTCATCCGGGAGAGACTTTCTGGGTTTATCTCGATGGCGTCGATCCGGCGGAGGCAGAGATCGACTTTTTGGATGAGCGTCAGCTTACGCATGCAGTGAATGGCGGTACGGTCGCTCTGGTCGGGGTGGGCTATCACGTGGAGCCGGGAACATATGATGTTCGAGCGCGAGCTGGTCCGACTGAGGATGCGATTGAGACTGTGCGGAAAGTGGAGGTGGTGGATCGGGAGTTTGAGGTGCAGCATCTGCAGGTCACCGAGGAACAGGAATCCCAGCGGGATGCTAGCCTGTGGGAGGAAGATCGCCCGCATATGATTCGCTCCCGTGCGGAGACCGCACCTCGCCCGCTGTGGACTGATGATTTCGTGTGGCCGGTGGAAGGTCGGATCACCACGGAGTTTGGTGTGATCCGTTACATAAATGAGCGGGAATCGGGCCGGCATTCCGGCCTGGACATCGCCGCCCCCACGGGCACGCCGGTGCTGGCGGCCAACTGCGGCCGGGTCACCCTTTCCGAGGATCTGAACGTCCCGGGTAAGACCGTCGTCATCGATCACGGGCTGAATCTCTTCACGGTCTACTACCATCTGGATGAACGAATCGTGGAGGAGGGGGAAAAAGTCGAGCGGGGAGAGGTGATCGGCGAGGTGGGCTCCACCGGCTTTTCCACCGGCCCCCACCTGCATCTGACGTTCAGTGCGGGCGATATACCGGTGAATCCGTGGTCCTATCTGGATGCTGATCCGCTCGAGGATCTGCGGGAAGCGGGTCGCCATTGGGATGCCCGGCGCGGACCGGTGCCCGTCCCCTGAGGGACACGCGATCTCCGGCAGGTGACTCATTCTGATGTCGGCCACCCGCGCACCGTATGGGAGCGTCAGAAGAGGCTCAATCCCTCCGCACTCTTGTCCGAGATTCCCTGTTTCGTTGCCCCCCATTTGGTGCAAGTGATGTCGTCGGCAGGCTTGACCGCCAGATGCTCGCAGCGGTCTTTGCCCCGATTGTGCAACTGGCGGGCGGGACGCTGTGACCGTAGCTCGCCAACGAGATGCTGGGGGAGTACGAGGATCTCACTACGACAGCACGTGACCGGGAAGTCTCACAGATCGGGCCTGTCGCATGAGCCTGGAGAGGGGAAAGCCTGCGCCTGTGTCTGCCTGATGGGTTGATCAGCATGTTCGTGAGTCCATGCTGAAACTGGACTTCGGGCATTTGCCCTCTCCGCTGTACCGTTCACATACCCTCACAAATGCAGAAGAATCCGGCGGAGACCTGACTGGTTGATATGCAGCATCGCCACCCAACTCATGCGGGCCTCGCGTTGTTGGGGATGAAGACGTGCCCTCTCGTCTCGGTCGGGGTGACGGGAATGCTGCGGCCGGTGCATTTGGCATCAGTCAGCGTAGAGAAATGGCAGAGGCCGTTCATGGCCGCCGAGATGGAGAGACGCACAAAAGGAGGTGCGATGCAGGGACCGCACCTCCTGGAGCTCATTGGTTTCTTCTGCGTGCATCAGTATCCGCTTACAACCCGGCCAGCGGATATGTGGTCAGGCTGTAGTTGACGGCTGATCTAGAGGTTCCGGGCGAGCTGTCCGGATGTCGATGCTCGCGATGTGCCTCGGGGTGCGAGAGTTCAGCAAGCATTTCTTCCTCGCCACCCTTCGTCAGCACGCGGGCGAGCGACATGGCCCGGGTGTGCCGGGTGGGCATCCATTCCCTCCGGTGTGCCGTGAACATGCCCACAACCAGTATGGCCGCCCAGCTGAAGGTGAATGCTGGATAGAGCGGCGTGTACTTGATCACTGACTTCGGGTGATTATCGACGATGAACAGAAGCCCCATGAACAAATAGGGGAAATACGCGATTAGCAGCGGCAGTACCGGAACACTGGACACGAAGCTGAATGTGATTCCCTCGATATCTGCTGCCCCGTAGCTCCACATGATCAGCGGGGCCGCTATCAGGTAGGCCAGCTGGCAGAGGCGGAGCCCGGCCTCCAGCTGCACGGGATCACGATCCCGGAAGCCACCCCGGAACAAATGTGCAACATAGTAGTAAAATACGCTCAGCTGTCCACGTGCCCAGCGGAGCCGCTGGCGGCACGAGGCTGCGAAGGTGAGCGGCTTCTCATCATATACGCGCGTGTAATGCGCGTATGTAGTCCGGTATCCGTGCAGCACTCCCTGAATAGAGTACTCCAGATCTTCCGTCAGTGTGCGTGTCTTCCAACCGATATCCCGCAGGGCCTGGTGCGAAATGCACATGCCAGTTCCCATAAACGCAGCGCTCAGGCCCAGTCGGTGGCGTGCAAACAATACGAAGCGGTTATTGACCCAGAAGAGAATGCTGTATGCGGCACTTATCCAGGTATCGTCAGGGTTTTTGCTGTCCAGAAAACTCTGGATGAGATGCTCTCCCGACAGAAGTCGGGTGTTCATGACGGTCAGGAAATTCGGTTGCACCAGATTGTCCGCGTCAAAAACTACCGCGGCATCATAGAAGGATCCCGTCGGCTCGCGGTCCCGGGTGAATCCGAGCTCGGAGAACGCATACTCCAGGGCGTAGCCCTTACCCTTGTTCTCATCGTCATATCTCTCCAGGACCTGTACTCCCCGACTGCGGGCCACTTCCGCGGTCCGGTCCGTGCAGTTATCTGCCACTACCACCACATCATACAGATGTCGTGGGTATTCCAGTGCCTCGATACTGTCGAGGAGGTTGCCCAGCACCATCTCCTCATTGTGGGCGGGCACAATGATGCAGAAACGATTGCGTGGTGCAATCTGTCTCTCGCGGGGTGGGTTGATCACCCCGAACAGGCCCACGCCACAGATATAGAGGGCGTATGCCAGCACTACTGCCATTGCAACTTCCAGTGCCAGACTCATGTCTGTCTCCCTCCCACGCTTTCTCCGCGTGATTGACCGGGGGAGGAGCCCACTGGGCCACCTCCCCCTCGATAGTCTAAGGGTAGCAGGAGGAGGAGGTAGTATGTCAAGTCGCTCGCATACCGAGATATTTGTCCCCGGTAGTCTGAGAGGGCGACACTTCGCGGTAATGTGGGTAGATATTTTCATCTCAGCTGTACCGCCCTGCGTGCACGGGAGGGCTCCATGATCACTGTCCTCTCCAGTATCTCATCACACCGAACTACTGCGAGTATCTGCAGGCCATATGGCCTCCGTACCGTGGATGGAGGCAGGAATTGCCCCGCTTTCCTTGTAGTCTGCAAGCGGGTCCCGGCCGTTCACTGCCCCGTGCGGGCCGTGCTCTGCCGGGGCAAATGCTCAGTATTTGGAGGGGATTTGAGATGATGAGCGATATGGAGGGTCAAATTGCGGTAACCGGTGGACGTGTGTGGTACAGAATGGTGGGGGAGGAGAGTGCGGGGACACCCCTCCTGGTCCTGCACGGGGGTCCAGGGTTCAGCCACGACTATCTACAGCCTCTGGAGCAACTGGCCCGGGACCGGCCGGTGATCTTCTACGACCAGCTGGGGTCGGGTAGATCGGACAGACCCAGTGACAGTTCGCTCTGGAGATTGGAGCGGTTTGTCGAGGAACTCGGGCAGGTGCGCGAGGCGCTCGATTTGGATCCAGTACATATCCTCGGTTCCTCATGGGGTTCCATGTTGGCCACTGAGTACATGCTGACTCACCCTGATCCCGCCGGTGTGCAGAGCCTCGTCTTCACCGGTCCGGCTCTGAGTGCCCCGCGGTGGGAAGAGGATGTGCGGGGGCTGCTGTCGGGTCTGTCTCCGGAGAGTCGCCGCATAATCCGCGAGTGCGAGGAGGCCGAGCAATACGACTCGGAGGAATATGAAGAGGCGATGATGGAGTTCAATCAGAAGCACGTGTGCCGGGTGGACCCCTGGCCGGATTACGTTATGCGCAGTTTCGAGCTGATGAGTGAGGAGGTTTACGGACAGATGTGGGGGCCGAGTGAGTTCACAATCACCGGAACTCTGCGCGACTTCGACCGCGTGGACCAGCTGCATCGCATCGAGGTTCCCGTTCTGTTCATATGTGGTCGCCATGATGAGGCCACTCCAGAGACATGTGATATCTACCATCGCAGTCTTCCGGGCTCAGAATTTCACGTGGTGGAGGATGCTTCCCACATGCAGCACGTGGAGCAGCCGGAGCAGTTCATGGAGTTAGTGGAGAACTTCCTGCGCCGGGCGGAGAGTTGACCCGGTTTCGTCTGTCGGGCGGAACGCCGTCAGCTCCGCCTCCTGCGCGCACTTTTCCGCGGGTGAATGAACGAGTATCTGGAGGAGTCGATGGACGGAGGTCAGACCAGGTCGGAGAAATTGTTTTTTGCAGATACAGGAGGAATACTTCCGAAAACCGAGAACTAAATGCCCCGACGCTCTGATGAGAGCGGTGGAAAGGTCTTTGGAAATGGCCCTGGATCGGCCCAGTGCCGGTACACGGCTTGTCGCAGCTTTTCTTTACTACTCGAGGGGGGTATTGGATGCACCGAAGGACCTGGAGCATCTCCGTGCTGGCGGTTATGGTTGCCGCAATGCTGGTGGTGGCGGCCTGCGGCCCGGCAGTGGAGGATGTGGAAGACCCACCGGATGACCCAGAGGACCCGGAAGATCCCGAAGACCCGGAGGAAGATGAACCAGAAGACCCAGATGACGACCGCTATGGTGGCGAGTTCATCGTCGGGACCTACGGCGATGCCAACTATTTCATGCCACCGCTGACGGGTGATGGCTACACCTACCACACCAAGTATCTGATCTTCGACAGCCTGATCCGCATGGACTCGAACCTGGAACCCCAGCCACTCCTCGCTGAGGACTGGGAGATCTCTGACGATGAGCTGACATTCACCTTCCACCTGCGGGATGATGTTACCTGGCATGACGGCGAGGATTTCACCGCTGAGGACGTCTGGCTCACCTATCAGTTCATCGCCAACCCGTTCAGCTTCTCGGCGAAGACCGACTATCTCGACGCACTGGTCGGATTCCAGGATCTGTTGGATGAGGTGGATGAATATGACCAGCAGCTGGAGCAAGACGAAATAGATGACGACGAATGGACTGAGCAGGTGGAAGCCGCTTATGACCAGTGGAAGGACAAGGATGCCATCGAGATAGTGGATGATTATACCATCCGGTTCCACCTGGATTATCCCAGCGGTTCATTCCTCACAATTTCGACCGAGGTAGGGGTTGTTCCCGAACACATTCTCGGCGGTGTGGATCTGACGGAGGAAGATCTCTCAGAAACTGACTACGCGCGCGATCCAGTGGGCACGGGGCCATTTGAGTTTGTCGAATGGGAACGCGGTGATCACTGGATCTTGGATGCCTATGATGATCACTTTGCGGGCAGACCCTATCTGGACCGGGTCATCTTCCGCGTCATTCCGGATGAAACCACGCGCATAACCGAGTTGGCCGTGGGCAACACCCATAAGGCCTACACGGTGCCCATGGCGGAGCTGGATTATCTCGAGCAGGAAGATAATGTGCAGGTGCTGGAGGGTCCCGGCCTGGGTTGGGACATGATCAACTTCCAGTTGGAGCGCCACTTCTGGGATGAGCTTACGGTGCGGCAGGCTGTGGCACACGGCTTCAATAAGCAGGCGGCGGTAGAGGCCATCTACGAAGGCCGGCGCCCTGTAGCCCATGGGCCCTTCAACCCGGCCTTTGATTGGGCGCACAACCCCGATGTTCATGAATACGAGTATGATCCGGATCGGGCTATGGATCGCCTGGAGGAGGCTGGATTCGAACAGGACAACGACGGCTGGTACAGAGACGGCGAATCCATGGACTTCACCCTGCGCGTCGGTACGGGTTCCACCGCCATCGAGATGTGCGAGCTCTTCCAGTACGATATGGGAGAGATGGGGGTGGATGTGGAGATCGAGCCACTGGAAGAGGCTGCCTGGCTCGACGCCATTTTCGATGCTGACTTTGAGATGATGCACTTCGGTTGGACGGGCCTGGCTGATCCCGACGGCTACATCTACACAACTCATCACTCCAGCGGCATAGGTGGCCGTAACTGCATGATGTATGAAAATGAGCGGGTGGATGAGCTTCTGGATAACGCCAGGATGACCACCGATCTGGATGAGCGGGCGGAATACTACCACGAAATGCAGGAAATAGTTGCCGAGGAGATCCCGAAGATCTACCTCAGCTACTACTACAACTACCACCCGATAGCTGCGGGTCTGGAAGGTCTGGAGACGAATCCGACAAAACATGCGGCGGTCTTCTGGTCCCTGCAGGATGCGTACTGGGCGGAGTGAGGAGACCGACATGATGCTGCAGGTGGTTGCGCGGCGCTTTCTGGGCGCGACCACCTGCAGTTCACCGGAATAGGAGTTCTAGTTCATGAGCAGCTACATCATCAAGAGACTGGGTCTCTCCTTGCTGACCCTGTTCGGAGTATCAGTTTTGATATTCACCATCATCAATCTCGCTCCCGGTGGCCCCGAGGTGGTCATGGTGGGGGAAGACATGGATCCGGCCCTGGCCGAGAGGATGCGAATACGCCTGGGATTGCATGAACCGGTACACGTGCGCTATTTCCGGTGGGTTACAGCCTGCCTGCAGGGCGATTTTGGGTTCTCCTTCCGCACGGGACACCCGGTGCTCCCGGTAGTTCTGCACAACCTGCAGCGGACCCTGATCCTGACCATCAGCGCTCTGGTGTTCTCTGCCGTGGTGGCTATAGCCGTGGGGGTGATATCTGCTGTAAAGCAGTACTCCTTATTTGACCAGGTCGCTTCATTGATTGCCTTTATGGGCATCAGTGTCGCCAACTTCTGGCTGGGATTGATGCTCATGCTTGTGTTTGGTTTTCACCTGGGGTGGTTGCCCATCTCCGGTAGCGGCACGGTGGGCATGGAGGCCGGAACACTCGAGTATTTCCTCGATCGGGTTCGTCATCTGATCCTTCCGGTGTTTGCCCTGGGTTTCATGCGGCTGGCCGTCCTGGTCCGGTTTGCCCGTTCCGGAATGCTGGAGGTGCTGGGGCAGGACTACGTGCGCACAGCGAGATCCAAGGGGCTGGCCGAACGAACTGTCGTCTACAAGCATGCCCTGCGTAACGCCATGATCTCGGTGGTGACGGTCATAGGTCTGTCCATCCGGTTTCTCGTGGGCGGTTCGGTGGTCATTGAGGAAGTTTTCGCCTACAGCGGGGTGGGACGACTGACGGCATCGGCTGTCTACGATCGCGACCTGCCGATCGTCATGGGAGTATGTCTGATGATATCTGTGGTCGTGCTGGTCGGAAATCTCCTTACAGATCTCGCCTATGCCTATGTTGATCCCCGCATAAGGTTTGACTGATCGGTGCGAAAAGAGAGGAAGCGAGGTCGTTGTCTTGAGCGAGGAAGCAGATGTCACTAGAGCAGAAACCAGGGAGGACGCATCAGCCGCCGCCAGCGTTGACAAATGGCGCGCATTACGTCGTTTCGCGCGGAGGCCCAGTGCCCTGGTGGGGGTATTTGTTCTCCTGATTTTGATATTCTGTACGGTGTTTGCCCCCTTTTTGACCGACTACAATCCCGTGGAACCAGACACCCTCAGCCGCCTGGAACCGCCCAGTTCCGAGCACCTGTTCGGAACCGATAATCTGGGGCGCGACGTCTTCGCCCGCACACTGTTTGGGGCCCGCGTGTCGCTGATTGTCGGGCCGGCGTCCACCGCCATAGCCATCTTCATCGGACTCGCAGTCGGTTGTGTTTCCGGGTTTTACGGTGGCCGGGTGGATCTCGTGCTGCAGCGCATCGTCGATGTGGTGATGTGCATGCCGGCCATATTCCTTATTCTGGTGATAATCGCCTTCGTCGGGCCGGCCATCTCCACCACCATACTGGTCATTGGACTGGTATACTGGACGGCTCCGGCGCGCATTATCAGAGGGGAGTTTCTGGCTCTGCGCGACCGGGATTTCGTCGAGGCCGCCAAGGCCGTCGGCATGAAGGAGTTCCGGGTGATGTGGCGGCACATCCTGCCCAATGCCCTGCCTCCCCTGATCGTGCAGACCAGCCTGTTTATCGCGCAGGCCATCCTCATTGAGGCGGCACTGAGCTATCTGGGGCTCGGAGCGCAACCACCGGTGCCCAGCTGGGGCAACATCATGACCGATGGCGGTCGCGTACTGCATCGCGCCTGGTGGGTGGCCACCTTCCCGGGCATAGGTCTATTTCTGACCGTGCTGTCTTTGAATCTGGTGGGGGATGGGCTGCGAGATGCTCTCGACCCGAAACAGGATTAGTGAGTATCACCCCGGACGACGCCAGTCGTGCCCGCACTCCCGAATTAGCTCCGGTGCAGTGCGGGCACAGTGTGGCGCCACGGCGTGGACGCAGTGACCGTCCGTACTCTGTCCGTACTCTATCCCTGCATGCCTTTCCACAGGCAGTCCACGGCAGTGTCGGCCAGATCTCGCGACCACCCGCACCCGCTCGCGCCTCCCACCAGATCGTCGTCATCCCACAGACGGGCAGCGGCCAGTGAATTGAGGGTTCCCGAGACGACATGGGCCATCATGTGCGGATCCGCGGATCGCAGCTCACCGCTGTCGATTGAATCGGACATGAAGTCAGCGAGTATTTGGAGCATCTCATTCTTGATGTCAAAGATGCGGCGCTTGAAGTCCTCGCCCATCCCGGTTAGTCCGCCGAAGATGAAGCTGAACTGGCCTCGTCTACGATCGGCTCCCTCCAGGACGTAGCACAGGAGGCGGTGCAGTGTTTCGCGTGGTTCTCCTCCCTCTGAGACGATTTCCGCCATGTTATCCCGGTATCTTTCCAGCACATCCAGCAATACGGTCTCCAGCATTTCCTCCTTGCTGGAGAAATACAGATAGATGGTTCCCTTGCCCACGCCCGCCTCTGTGGCCACCTCCTGCATGGTGGCCCCACGGTAGCCGTTTTGCGAGAATACCGTGGTGGCCGCGTCCAGAATGCGCTGCAGCTTATCATCTTTCTGTCTGTGTTGATCCTCAGAATCCATCGCGATCCTCCCCGTCGTCAGTATTATCCATATCATACACATCCATGTCCGATATGTCCTGCAGGTCCAGCGACTGACCCAGATCATCTGGGTCTATATCCGACAGGTCATATAGGTCCTGCCCCACATCCGTCCCCATCAGCTCTGCGCCTATGTCATCATCTCCTGCCATATCCCCGACAGCGCCGGCAGGCATTGACATCTGCTGCCTTTCCCCCTCATCAGCGGGAGCAGCGCGATCCGGGGATGATCCGGAGCTGTAGGTGTGATGAAACTGCAGCTTCATCATCTCGTGGGTGTGCAGCTGCACCATATACTCAGCTTCGCTCATGAGCCGGTCCGCGTAAGCGTTCAAAAGCTCCAGTCGGGTGGCCTTGTCTTCCTGCTGCATGAGGAGCACCCTCCGATACTCTTCTATGGCCACCAGGGAGAAGGCTTCCCGCTCCTTCAGTACCCGTTCCTGGGTACGGATGTCAGTGTAGAGATTGCGGACCTCCGCTTCAATCTGATCCTCCAGTATGCGGCGACCCAGTTTGGCTTCCCGCACCTGCAGGTCGGCTATGTCCTGCGCATAATCGTCTTCTGCCTCCACATTGCGCTGTCGATACTCGGCCAGATCGATCCGCTCCTCCATCTCAACCATTTCAAATCGGTTGTCCTGTGCCTCCTCCACTTTGGCACTGAGGTTAATATCATCGAGGGGCTCGTATATCGGATGCCGGTCGGAGATCGCCAGATCCTGTCGCTCCGGATAATCCATCAGCTGCTTGAGGGTTCTTATGGCCTGTTCTTTCTGTGCACTGACCTCCGCGGACAGGGTCATGGCAGCCTCGACTCCCGCCTCCGCTTCCAGCAGCTCCGCCCTGTTAATCATATCTTCCTCATACATGGCTTCCGCGGTGCGCAGGGCATCTGCGGCCACCCGCGTGGCCAGTCGCGCCGGCCGGCGCATGGTTTCCGCCGTCTGCGCGGCCCGGAAGGCCATTTCCACCTGCATCTCCAGATCCTTCTCAGTGGCCTCCACCTCCGCCCGGGCGATGCGGTATTCGGTTCGGGCCTGCCGCGGGAGCATGGAGAACTCCAGCTCCGCAACGCCAAGAAGGTCTTCCAGATCATCCAGATCGTCCTGCACGTTCCGCAGCTGCTGCCATTCCTTCCTCTTGCGATCCCGCCGCACTTCTGCCAGGGTGAGTATGGGTGATTCCTCCAGCGCACGCCGCACGGCATCTGATATGCTGAACTCAGTATCTGCCGTTGCGGTGCGCGGTGACGGGACCCAGAGCAGAACGATTGCCACTGCGACCGTCAGTGCTGCACTAATTGCTCTTTTCATCGCCGCTGTCCTCCTCATTGCGATCATCATCCGCCTTTTCGCGTACCAGCGTGGCATACAGGCAGGGTACCACCAACAGCGTCAATGCAGTTGAGACCACCAGTCCTCCGAGCACAGCCACGGCCATGGCGTTCTGCATTTCAGCTCCCGCTCCGGCTTCCAGTGCCATGGGGACCAATCCGAGAATGGTGGTGCAGGAGGTCATCAGGATGGGCCGGAGTCGAATGCCCGCGGCCCGGGCTATGGCCTCATATCTTTTCAGCCCGCGATCACGCAGCTGGTCGATGTAGGCGATCATTACGATGCTGTTGTTGACCACAATTCCCGCCATGCCGATTACTCCCACAATTGACGGCACCGATAGCGGTATGTCCCAGACGAACAGGCCGCCCACCACTCCAATGGCGGCCAGGGGGATGGTGACCATCACAATCACCGGATGCAGGAGTGACTCGAACTGGGCGGCAAGCACCATATAGACGAGCACGCATCCCGCCGCAAAGGCAAACCCCAGGATTTCAAAGGCCGCAAAGAGCTCTTCAGTCTCACCGCCGTAGTGGATGTCGTAGCCGGGAGGGAGGCGCAGCTGATCCACCTCGCCCCGCACATCGGCCATAACCTCGCTCAGATTACGGTCGGCGAGGTCAGCGGTGACTTCGATTTGCCGCACCTGGCCGTGGCGGGATATGGCGACGGGTCCGGGCTCCATCTGCACCTCGGCCAGCGAGGACACCGGTACGATGTTTCCGTCGGGCGTGGGCAGCAGAATGTCCCCCACGGAACTGACATCGTCGGTGTAGCGATCGGGGTAGATGACCCTTATGTCGATGTCTGTCTCTTCTTCCCGGTAGCTGGTCGCCACCTCTCCTTCCACAGCTCCCCGGATCATCATGCCCACCTCTGATGCCGTCAGCTCGTAACGGCCCATGGTATGGCGGCTCAGGTGCAACTGCGCTTCCGGAGCTCCTTCTTCGTAAGAAGAGCGAACATCGGTGGTCCCCGGAACGTTGCGTATGATATCCTCAATTTCCTGTGACGTCTCCCGTAGTAGATCCAGATCGTCACCACGCACCGACACCGCGACGGGCTCGCCCGTGGCCTCGTCTTCGCCCGCCATCCCCGAGGCGAGGGATACATGGATATCTGCGCCGGGTATATCGCGCACCTCGTCCCGCAGGTCGGCAATTACTTCCTCCGTTTCAGGTACATCCCGCCCCCGGTCGATAAGGCGGATGAGCAGGGCACCTTCATCCGGGGCGGTGTCATCCGCCAGACCGCCCCCGCCCAGTGACTGACCGCTGGCCGCGTATACGTGTTGGACATCCTCGCGCTCTTCGACTATGTCTTCCACGCGCTGCACGATCTCATCGGTGCGATCGACCGTGGCCCCTCTCGGCAGCTCTACCTGTACATCTATTTCCCGCTGGTCCATGTCGGGCAAAAAGACGCTCGGCATAGCCGTCGCTCCCCAAACAGCTGCCCCCAGTAAGACCAGGACCAGGCCGAGCACCAGGGGGCGGCGCTTGAGTGCACCCCGCACCACTGCATCGTAGCGTCCGGCCATTTTCTCCTGTATATCCGCGCTGCGTTGCGCGATGCCGCCCCGTCTCTGGGGCGGCTGGCGGAGGAAGATGGCAGCCACCATGGGGATGAAGGTGAGGGACACGAAGAGTGAGCTGCCCAGCGAAAATGATATGGTCATGGCCAGCTGGCGGAAGATCTGTGCGGCCAGCCCTTCGATGAACAGAACCGGAACGAATACAGCTATGGTGGTGATGGTCGATCCGGTGACCGCTCCCGCCACCTCTCCCGTGCCGTACAGGGCGGCTTGCGCGGGAGACAGCCCCTCTTCCCGGTGGCGAAAGACGTTTTCCAGAATCACAATGGCGTTGTCCACCAGCATTCCCACACCCAGGGCCAGACCGCCCATGGACACCAGGTTGAGGGTGATGTCGGAGAAGTACATGAAGGCGAAGGTGGCAATGACCGACACCGGAATGCCCAGCCCGATCACCAGCACGGTCCGCACATCGGTCAGAAACAGATACAGAATGATGATGGCCAGGAGACCGCCAAAGACTACGTTGCCGGTCACAGTCGCGATGGAGTCGTCGATGAAGCGGGACTGGTCCCGCACCACAGTGAGCCCGGCATCCCCGGGCAGTTCCCGTCGCAGTTCATCCAGGGCCGCTCTGATCTGCCCGGCTACCTCCACCGTGTTTGCTCCGGATTGCTCGGTTATCGACAGAGTCACAGCGGGGCTGCCGTCCAGCCGGCTTCGGCTGTCCTGTTCGGCCTCGTGCAGCTGCACCGCAGCCAGCTCGTCCAGCGTCACACTGCCCCCCCGGGGAGTGGACAGGGTGACCGACCGTATGTCATCGAGGGAGATGAACTCTCCCAGTGTTCTGATGCTCAGCCGTTCTCCCGCCTCCTCCACATCTCCACCCGGCAGGTCGAGGTTCTCCTGCGCCAGCTTCTCAACTACCTGCATGTGGGTGAGGCCGTGCGCATTGAGTCGGTCGGGGTCGACTTCGACCCGGACCTCCTCCTGTACCTCACCCTCCAGATCGACTGAGGCCACACCCTCGATCCTCTCCAGACGATCTTCAGCCAGTTCGGCCATCTGGGTGAGTTCGACAAGATCATAGGGCCCCGACAGGGTTATCCGCATTACCGGCATCATGCCCGGGTCAGCCTGCAGGACAACCGGAGCGGAGGCATCATCCGGCAGATGGTCGCGCACCTGATCGATCGCTTCCCTCACTTCCAGGGCCGCGATATCAACATCCGTTCCCCAGTCGAACTCAGTCAGTATGATGGATGTGCCTTCGAGTGATTCCGACGATATTTCCTCCACCTGCCCCACGGTGGCCAGAGCTTCCTCCAGGGGCCGGCTCACCAGCGTCTCCACCTCAAAGGGCCCCGCTCCCTCATAATCGGTGATCACGGCAACGGCGGGGAAATCCATCTCGGGCAGCAGGTCGGCCGGGATGTTGAACAGGGCCACCAGTCCGAGGAATACAATTATCAGCACGACCATCAATGTGCCGACCGGGCGATTGATCGCCAGTCGGGCGAGAGGCATATCCTATCTCTCCTCGGCTACTCTCACGCGCATTCCGTCTTCCAGGTATTCGACTCCGTAGTCGACGACGTTTTCTCCCTCGTCTATGCCGCTCTCTATTTCGGCGTATTCATCATCGGAGAGTCCAACGTGGACGGGACGGCGCTGGGCGAGGTCATCCTCCACCACGAACACGTAATCTTCGTCCGCGCGACTCACGACAGCGCTGCGCGGCACAACGATCACATCCTCTGCCCGTTCGGTGACGAACTCGGCCTCGGCGGTCATACCGGGTCTCAGTTGGTCATCCGGGTTGTCGATGAGGATCCGTACGGGGTACATTCCCGTCTCCGGATCGGTGGAGGGGGCGATTTCACTGATGGTACCGGTATACTCACCGCCGACGCCCCTGACGTCCATGGAGACTTCGTCGCCCGGGGCAATCCTTCCGATTATGGCGTCCGTTACCAGTGCGTCCAGGCGGAGGGGATCGATATCCACCACCCCCACCGTCGCCATTCCCGCATCAACAACGTCGCCGGGGTCGACCTCCACATAGGCGACCGTCCCGTCCAGAGGTGAAGTAATACGCGTATCCTCCAGGGCGCTTTGGGCAGCTTCGAGCGCGCCCTCCGCCTCGCGCAGCTGGGCTTCGGCCATGCGGATGGTTTCCTCCCGTGCGCCGGCCAGAGCCAGCTCGAGCTGAGATTCTGCCGATCGGAGCTGGGAACGAGCATTTTCGTGTTGCATCCTGGCCTCCTCCAGCTCAGCACCCGATATGACATCCTGTTCATGCAGGCGCTGGAGGCGTTCATAAGTCCATTCTGCCGCATCCAGGGCGGCCTGTGCTCCCTCTTTGGCCGACCGGGCCTGTTCAATCTCCTCTTCGCGTGCTCCGGCCCTTGCTTCATCCAGCTGGGCGCGGGCCGCCTCCACTGCCGCTTCCGCCTGACGGACATTGGGGCGGACGTCGGCATCGTCCAGCGTGATCAGCGGGTCTCCTTCCTGGATATCATCGCCCATCTCCACGTGTACTTCACGCACTTCGCCGGCGAGTTTTGGAGTGAGATCCACCGAGGCGCGGGCCGCTGTCTCAGCTGTGACCCGCTTGGTTTCAACAATACTTCCGCGGTTGACTTCAGCGACTTCAACCATCACAGCGCTATCCTCCGCCTCTGCATCGGCGGGGAGTTCGGACTGATTCGAATAGGTCGAGTGCTGATGCCAGATGATGCCCGATATTCCCACCACCAGCACGACGGCCAGGGCCCACCACCTGTTGCGCCTGATGATTGGGCTGGTCTTCGGACTATTGTCAGTCAACTGTTCAGTTCACCTCCAGAACTGACTGGTCAGTTCTATTGGTGTGCATTATAGGACATAATTGGCTGCCTGCCAAACGTAAAGGAGGAGTGGGGGCGAGATGCAACCAGCTGACGTACCGGGTGGCCAATCGGCTCGCTGTACGGTAGTTCCTATGAAAGGTCTGCGCATTGTGGCTGCATGGCCCGGTGGACTGAAGAGCAAACGAGCATGCTCTCCGCTTCAGGCTGCCGGGACTGCAGTCAGAGAAGGAGCAGTGCGCGTACGGGTGCCGCCTCGGCACCGGAGATGCTTATGGGCGGAGCTATCAGTGTATATGGGCCGGGTTCTATGTCCGTCAGCTCCAGGTGCTCCAGTATGCAGATATCGCCGCTGGCGCAGGCGTGATGGGCGGGCAAGTCCTTGCTGGCAAATGCGTCCACAGACGGTGCATCGGTACCTATGAGTTGGACTCCCCGTTCTGCCATCCAGTGAACTGCGGCGGGAGAGAGGGGGGGGAAATTTTCGTCGAAGGTGTCGCTCACCTGGTATCCCGT
Organism: Clostridia bacterium; assembly: GCA_003551365.1. Taxonomy (GTDB): domain Bacteria; phylum Bacillota; class Sulfobacillia; order SLMV01; family SLMV01; genus PWGR01. The sequence goes on along the minus strand of PUMM01000162.1, from coordinate 92 downwards.
CCGCAGTAGCAGGCGCGGGGGGATCTCCCTGTCGGAGCCGTATTCGGATACGGCTGACTGCAGTGCCGCGCGGGTTATGGGCGAGGCGTCAG
>PUMM01000172.1 GCA_003551365.1 Clostridia bacterium | reverse complement strand
TCCTCCAGGGTCACCCGGCTTGCGTCTGCAAGGCCAGAGGGGAACTCCGGGTCCGGCTCAGTGTAGGCTCGGTCTCCGCAGTCAAATGCGTACAGATGATATCCCTCCCAGCCCATGGCATCCTGCAGGATCTCGTGCAGCTCCGCCAGATCGACGTCTGCCGGCACCCGGATCCTGCGCCAGATGCTGCCGGAAGTGTGCTTCAGGGTCACCTGCAGTTCGTAGGTGCAGTCACTCATGGGATCGACATCCTTTCGAGTACGAATCTCGGTATCACCAGCATATCTCAGGTGGGGCGGTGCGGGGTAGATGCCCGGGCGGTGCCCCAGTGTATCGTCACTAATCCCGCCCTGCTCTGACTGTCCTGCCGCTTCTGAGTGTGCGAAGCTACAGGAAGGTGATCGCATATCAGACGTCAAAAGGGTAAGTCAGATGAATGACGCTACCATTGCACGCTTGTGGACGAAAAATGTGGGTGGTCGATCTGCTGCAGGGGCAGTGGGGCTCCGACATATGTGGGGAGTGAGGGATTGCCTATGGAGATGAGCAGAAAGGAACTGACAGCGCTGTACAGAAGATTTGATGCTGAATGCGGGCGGGTGGCGGACCGGATCGGGGCTGACCGCGAGTATGAGCCGTTTCTGTTTTTGCCAACCCCGGAGGCCAAAGAGGAAGTGCAGGACAGGTTGAGCAACCTGCTGGAACGGGCGGAGAGTCTTCCCGCGCCGGATGCGGTATTCGCACTTCTGCGGAATCACTTCCAGGAGTTCATCAAGGGCCAGGCGTCGGCGCTGGAGTCGAGTTATGCGGATCCACACGTATTCATGGTGAATCTCTGTCGTTTCATCGATTTCAACACCAGAAAGGATTCGCGCTTTGCCGAGGAACGCGCGGCAGTTCTTCGCCGACGTTTCCGGCAGGCCGATGCCCTGTGGGAGGCCATACACAACAGGCTGCCGTCCATTCAGGCCGGCAATGTGGACAAGTTGGCCGACGCCTGTGACCAGCTGGCATCCTACGCCAATAGCAGGGCGAAACACGTGGCGGAGGAGTACGCAGGCATGCCGGATGATGAACTGGAGGAACTGGGTGACCAGTTCCATCGACTGGCCGGGAAGAGCTCGGAGTGGGCCCAGGCAGCGCGGGGGGTGGAAGGTGTTCAGTCCGCCGATGAGGACTCCCGACCCAGTGTGCAGCGCTATCGCGAGATCCTCGCCGAGGAACGTGGCGTGGAGCTGGACGATATAGTCGACTGGCACGAGGATGAAGTGAATAAGACGCGCCGGGAAATGCTCGAGATTGCTGGCAATCTGGATCTGGGCGATGAACCCAGTCCGACGGACGTAGGGGGTGTGGTCGAGGCACTGAATGAATACGCTGGTCCCCCTGATACAGCGCAGCAGATGTTTGCCCGCTGTCGGGACTACCTCGCCCGTGCGCGCGAGGGCACCCGGGGGTACGTGAACCTGCCGGACGAAATCTGCCGGGTAGTCCCCATGGAGGAGTACGGCAGAGCTCAGAACCCGTGGGGCGGATATCGGGGAGGCGACCCCCGGCGGGTGCCACTGCAGGGTCTGATGGTGCTGAATGATCACAATCTCGAGGCGATTACCGACGGGTGGATCAAGATCAACGCGGTGCACGAGGCGTATCCCGGGCATCACGTACAGTTTGTGCGGACGGTTTCCGATCCTCTTCCCGAGACGGTAAAAATGGGGGCGCGTGCTACCCCGCTGATTGAGGGTACGTGTCTGCGAACCGAGCGCGTCTTTGAGTTCGTCTTCCCCGAGGATCAGTTCTATCCGCTGATGGTGGCCTACCGGCGGCATCACACTTCAATACGCATAATGGTGGATCTCTACCTCTTCTATTACCAGCGACCGGTCGAAGATGCCGTTCGACTGTACATGGACGAACTGGGCTTCAGCCGACGATCGGCGCGTGGACAGGTTCTGGCCCAGCAGCTCAGGCCCGGCTACTTCACCTGCTACTATTACGGCCTGAAGCGGATTCTTGAGCTGCAGGAGGAGTTCGGCTACGATGACAAATCGTTCACCGAGCTGCTGTTTTCCGCCGGACGCATAAGCCTGAAGAGCTTCGAGGATTTCCTCAACCTGAGCGAGGCGGACCGCAGGCGCTTCCTCACTGACTTTGCCAGCTTGTTGGAGTAGGACCTCAGCGGTGCGTTTCATGGGGGCCAGGGGTCCGCAGGCTCAGGAGTCGGCAGTGAACGCGGAGAGGCAGGCCGCCGACAAAACACTGCCCCAAAGGCCCGAGTAACTGGGTACGGGCATGCAGCATATGTAACGAAGAGGAGAGGCGGTTACTCTTGCGGTCAGGTGCACTTGGTCTCACTGACCGTCAGTTTCCGAAACACTGCCTGCAGACCCCCTGTGTACTGGGGTGAGAGTGCGCGTGGTTTCTGGCCGGGACGGTTGCCGACTAATCGGAGCGGGCCCCGAAGCAATCGACGCAGTATCACCGATCGGAGCCGGGTGCCGAAAACTCCGTGTATTGCGCACCGTCGTACAGCAGTGCCTGGCCCAACTCCTCAAACTGGTGCTCACCCTCTACCACGGTAAGAAAATGAGTTCCCGCCAGCTGTCCGGCCTTACTCGCGAAGCAGGCTCCCCCGTAGGGCACCAGAATCTCGCATTCGCTGATTCCCCCCGGGAAAAACAGAATCTCTCCGGGTGCCGGGTAGCTGGTCGGATCCTCGAGATCCACGCCCAGGTCATAGTCTCCGAGCGGCAGAAATCCGGCCTCCCCGCTCCAGCGCACATGGATCATCTGACCTGAAAAAGGAAGGACCTTTGCAAATGCGCGGCAGGTTTCCGGGGCCTTATCGGTCTCCATCCGCACGGTGAACTCGTAGGGGCCAACCTTCATTTTCAGGGTCTTCACTGACAATCACTCCTATCACCTGTTCTTATCCGGTTCATTGTTTGGCGTATTCTGCAGCTGCAGTCATTGTCGATGCAGTCTGCCGGTCAACAAAGCTGTCCGCGACACCGGCGGGCCGATCGTCTGCAGTCAGCAGTACATAATCACACGCATCATGATAACACTTGAACCCGGGATACAACAGTTTCATTCCTCACATGAGCTCGATGGCGATAAGGAAGTGGGTCACGTGTTTCGCACTACGTCGAGTGCCCGGAATGTGCTGAAGGGTGCGTCATAATGCCTGCTCTTTTGCCCAGGTGAGTCCGCCTTTCGGATTGCCGGTACGCATATTGCAATGTACTGTCATGCCCGGAAGGTCGGCGAATGTGAAGATGCCTGACAGAACAGGACCACCGGAGGAACCCGCGCATCGCCGAATCGCTCCGCCCTTCCGCCCGGCAATGGACTGCGGATGATGTATCTGTGCAGAAGCGCGGGAAGAGGAAGTCACAGGCCCATCAGAGAATAGTCGCACACAGCAGGCGGCTGCACACAGACAGTCGGGTATAGTCAGCGGCACGACATCATCTCCCTGCATGTCGCGTGCCCATCCAGGATCAATGACCATCACCACTGCGCTGTCACTGAAAGGAGACTGGTCGGCCCATGTCCGAGAAGAAGGCTCGAATGAGAGGACGCCTCGAGGGTGACACCGATGAAGTCATCCTGCAGCACATTTATGCACCCAAGCTGGAATCCGAACTGGAGGACATGCCCTATCTGACCGAGGCCAATCTGGCTCACGTCATCATGCTGTACAGACAGAACATCATCGGGGAATCAGATGCAGCCGATCTCCTGCGGCTGCTGCTGCACATGGATCGGCACGGCACTTCCCTGCTCGACATCGATGAGGGGCTCGAGGGACTCTACTACAACTACGAACAGTATCTGATTGACGAACTCGGCTCCAGAACAGGTGGGCGCCTGCACACGGCGAGAAGTCGGAACGACCTGGCGGCCACGATGAGCCGCATGCGGGTGCGGGATCTCATTCTGGATGTGGTGGAGGGGTTGATCCATTTTCGCGGCACTCTGGCAGGCAGGGCGGAGGCAGAAATCGATACGATCATCACCGGACATACCCACATGCAGCCCGCCCAGCCCATCACCGTGGGACATTACCTGGTCGGCATCGAACGCGCTCTCACCCGGGCCACGGACCAGTTTCTCCATACATATGAGCTCACCAATATTTGCTGCCTGGGAGCGGGGGCCCTGGCCGGCACCGGCTTTCCCATTGATCGCCAGCTGACTTCCGAGCTATTGGGTTTTGACGGTTTCATTGAGAACACTGTGGACGCTGTGGCTGCGCGTGACTACCTCCTGGCCTTCTTTTGCGACATGGCCAATGTAGCTACCACCCTCAGCCGTCTGGCCCAGGATATGTACATGTGGTATTCGTATGAGTTCCGCATCATTGATCTGCCGGATAGACTCGGAGGGACCAGCAGCATAATGCCGCAGAAGAAGAATCCGGTCATACTGGAATCTCCCCGGGGAAGGCTGTCCCGCGTCTTCGGCGGTCTGGTTTCCGCCCTGTCGGCCATGAAGAACACCAACTACACCAACGTCACGGATGTCAACAGTCAGAGTTTCCAGCATCTCGACGACAGTGTGCAGCAGGTGCTGAGTTCTTTCGCTCTGCTGGAGGCCGCGGTCGCGGGGATGCAGGTGCGCGAGGAGCGCGCCCTGCGCATGGCTTCATCCAACTTCTCCACTGCCACGCAGCTGGCTGACACCCTGGTAGAACAGGAGGGATACTCCTTCCGCGAGGCGCATCACATCGTCGGTGCTGTCGTCCACCGCGCCACCTCCCGCGATATGGAGGCTACGGACGTGGATGCAGAGTTTCTGCGTGAGGTTGCGGAAGAGAAGTTGGGTCTTTCCATACAGCTATCCGACGAACAGGTGAATGCGGCCCTCGATCCGCGGCAGAATGTGGCGGCCCGTGATCACCCTGGCGGACCGGCACCAGATGCAGTGATGAGCAGTCTCTGCAATGTGCGGGATGACCTGACTGAGCACGAGACGCGGGTATCGTCGCTGCGAGCCCGCATACAGGAGGCAGGCCGGAAGCTGCGGAGAAATGCGCAGCAGATCGTAGCCAGCGACGATGGGGCCGGCTGGTAGAATCGTTCTCGACCGGGCAATCCACGTCGTCCCGCGGGAGGGCGAATGACAGCCCGGCTTGGGCACTGTGTGACATTGTATGCGTGCAGTGGGGGGTCCTAAGGTGATTAATCCGGCAGCGATCATTGCCGTCCCGCGGGTACAGGCCCGGGACGAAATGTTGGCCCGTCCCGGTCCGCATGGGTCCACGTGACGGGCCGATAGCTCCTCATCCGCGCGT
>PUMM01000111.1 GCA_003551365.1 Clostridia bacterium | reverse complement strand
TCGAGCCGCTCCAACATCTCAATGGTCAGATCGTCATACTGGGGGCTGTCGGTACCAAACAGGGCAATTAGATCCGCCCGGGAGACTTCAACATCTACCCCGTACTGCACCACCCGCTCTCGAGCAATGTCACGATAATACAGCAGCAACTTGCATACATCTCCTCCGCACTCCAAAATGGTGAGCTCGCGTTCCCGTCCTTCCCGGTACCTGGTCAGAGCCTCATATCCGAGGCGCAGCCGACCACCTGGACGCAACACGCGATGGATTTCCGCCAGACTTCTCTGTGGATCCGGTGTCTGCTCTACGGAGCTGGCCGCCATCACGCCGTCAAATGTTCCGGTAGAAAAGGGGAGTGGGTCGCCGGCTCGATACCACCGGAATCGCGCATTTTTGATTCCCAGACGCTCAGCATTGGCCCTGCACACACATACCCGTCGCCACGAAGAATCCACTCCCACCACCTCATCGACTCGTTCCGCCACCAGCAGAGATGGCCACCCATCACCGGGGCCAAAATCCAGAAGTCGACCGCCGTCGCCTGCCGTCGCAGCCAGAAAATCGAGTGCCGATCCCCGCGCCGCCCAGTGCGTGCGCCTCGCTGCATCAAACGGCCGGTATATCGGAATGAGAGAGTGGGCCGATTGTGACTCCATGTCCTCATAAATCATGGCATCAGTGGTGCTGGGTTGTGGATCCAGGTGCTGTTGTATCCAGTGACAGATATGCAATATTCATCGCCTCGCCTTCATGCCGCGGACCGGGGGCGGCAAGGGAGTAATTCGGATCCCAACCATCGCAGCCTCCTCAACTGCGCACCCGATTTGGGGCTTAGATGCACAGATAAGCAAAAAAGGCGCGATAGCTGGGTGCGGTTGCCGCAATGAATCGTGCTCGGCGCACGAGACCTCCCATCATCCATTTCGAGGAATACCTCGGAAAACCCTGTTCTGTTGCTCCGGTTTGCAGGAGACTCTGCGGCACATTCTTCCGCAGCCTCCACTCCGGCGGCAATCCCCCAGCTGTGTTCTGGGATCATAACGGCCCCGTCTGCGCCGGATCCACGCAACCCCGTATACTCGCCATACAGAGCAAATAAGCCCACGTTCATCCACGGCAAAAACCGCCCACCATTTACCAGCAAGACGAGTCTGCAGGCTTATCATCGAAGATAATCGCACACAATGCCGGGGCTCGCGATGCTCCAGAAGGGGTCCGATCCAACCAGCAATCGACGGACAGGCCTACCCGTCATCTCCTGTGTGTCTGTCCGCCAGACCCAGGCTTATGAAGGCGACCGGAGCACCGAGGGTCACCCACAATCCGACCACGGCATAGAACAGCAAATGCAGAAAAGCAGGTCCAGCTGCTGCTATGCCTCCGAGTCCCAAAACCAGGGCAAACATGACCGGCAACCCGACAACGGGACGCAGAACCCGCTGACGCCAGTTCCCCCCGACTCGCGATCTGACCAGGCGATGCTCGAGGAGATAACCTGAACCGGCCCCCATCAAGAACCCCATCAGAAGCGGTGCATCGCCACCCCGATAAACAACGAACAGGATAAGGGGCAGGACAACCACTCCCACCAACAGCAGTGAGAAGGGAAGTTCACCCACACCGGTCCGCTCTGCGAGTCTGCTCTCCACCAGGAGAAACGCCAAAAGGAAGGCCAGGCCAAGAGCGACACCTCCAGTGACATCGCGCGGATAATGATATCCCAGAATAACGCGTGAAGCCCCGACGGCGGCCACAGCCAGGATCATCCACAGTCGGATTGTCTGACTCGACAGCCGCGCCGCCAGATAGCCCCACAGCGTCACGGACGTCAGGGTGTGGCCACTGGGAAATGCATAACCGCCCGGGAGGGTAATCCCCTCAATGTCAGGGCGCGGCAGTTGCCAAAGATCCTTGAGGACATTGGTGTAGGTTCCGGACAGAAGCAGAACAACGGCCGACCACAATCCCAGAGATCTGTCTACTGACCAGAGAATAATGGCGAGAAATATCATGTAGAACTCATGGTCACCCAGAAATGTGGCACTTCGGGATAGCACCTCAACTGCCGGTGAGCTGCGGTGCCATGCGACAAGATTCCTGATCACCTCCTCAGAGCCCAGGGCATCCCAGTAATGCCAGGTGATCAGGGCCATGAGCATCATGAAACCAGCGAGTCCAACCCGCCACCGTCTCGCCTCCATAAAGGTCCTCTCCCCATCCAGTAACAGATGCCCAGACACAACCAACGCAATCCCGATTTCCTCTGCCTGTGAAGATCAACGCCCCCACAACCAATGAACATCGGGGGCAACCCACATCGGAGGTACAGTTCGCCAGCAGCCGCATACCCTGCGGCGAGAACCTGAACTCGCGTGAGCTCTGCCAATGATTGATGATTTCGCGCCCCTGCAGATGCAATCCTGCCTCCTCCTCCCCCAGTGCTTTCGATATCAACCGCAGCGCACTACCTGCATGAAGGCACCATTCCCGGAGCCGACCACACATGACACTAATCGGTAAAGCTGAGCAGGGAAGGTGGATGGAGGGACAGAAGACTTGGGTAGACGAGAAATGGGCGGGACATTCTATGTGGTGCTGTTGAGGCGGGTGGACAGCTTCTGCCCGGACAAATCTCACCGCCGGCCCCGGGGGACAGCATTGCGCTGCAGTAAACCGCAATCTGCACGATCCCTCCCGGCCGGCGACCGCAGACACAACTCCGCTTGCCAGTGTCACCGCTCGGAAGGAAGGTGTTCGATGAAACGTCACTTCGATGTGATTTGCACGACCGGTGTCATGATCCCCATGCGAGATCAAACCCATTTGGCGGCGGACATCTATTTCCCGGCGCAGGGAGGTGAGCCATTGCAGGATGCCCGTCCGGTCATTCTGGAGCGAACCCCATATGATCGCGAGGACGCGGGGCGAGTTAAAAACTGTCATTTCTTTGCCCGCCGGGGCTATGTGGTCGTGGTGCAGGATTTGCGGGGACGTTTTGACTCGGAGGGAAGCCTCGATCCCTTCGGCCCTATAGACGTTCCTGATGGCACTGACACCTGCAAATGGATTATTGCCCAGTCGTGGTGTGATGGTCAGATAGCTACCATGGGAACATCCTATGCCTCCATGAATCAGGCAGCTCTGGCCGCTGGAGGGCCTCCGGGCCTTGCCGCACAGTTCATGAACCAGGGGTTCTCCAATCATCACGATGGAAGACTGCGGCAGGGTGGAGCACTGCGACAGAGTATGGTCGCCTGGCTCTTCCGCCATGGCACGGTGAGTCCTGAAGCCCTTTCGGATCGTGCACTGCAGGAAGTGCTGCATGAGGCGGATGAGAAAGTGCAGCAGTATCTGGCCCGGGGACCGATACGGCCCGGCAGTACACCACTGCGCCATCTGCCCACCTACGAAGATCACGCGGTACAGATTACTTCGCGCGGCAGGCTGGACGACTGGTGGATGCGTCCCGGACGGTGGATAGACGGCAGTTGGGAGCAGGTTCCCGATGTACCGAGATTCCTGGCGAGCGGCTGGTACGACTCCCATTCGCACGTCATCTCCCGTGCCTACCAGGATCTCATTGAACACAAGAGCAGCCGCGTGCACCTGCTATTCGGACCCTGGGTGCACGGAGGGAAGACGCCCGAGGAACCCTGCAGCGGCGAGGCGCATTTCGGTGCAGATGCTGCAGTGGAATTCAATGAACTGCACCTGGCATTCTTTGATGAAGTAATGCGCAGCAAAGATGCCGGTCTCGCGGACTCGCCTCCGGTACACATCTTTGTTATGGGCGGCGGCAGTGGTCGTCAGATACGGTCGGAACGAGATACTGCTATCGACGTCGGCGGGTACTGGAGATGCGAGGAGGAATGGCCACTTGCGCGCACCCAGTATACAGCTCATTACTTCCATGCGGGAGGCGGCCTGATTAGTTCCGCACCCAAAACGTCGAAAGACAGCACCACCTACCGCTACAATCCGCTGGATCCGGTACCCACAGTGGGTGGACCTGAATCCTCGGTATCAGGTCTGCAAATGATACCCGGAGCCTTTGATCAGAGGGCACGCCCTGAATTGGGACACGACGATGACCTCCCGCTTCGCAGCCGCTCCGATGTCCTGACTTTTGAGAGCGAGCCACTGAGGGAGGGCGTCGAGGTAACGGGGCCAGTGGAGGCAGTACTTTTCGTGTCCTCCAACAAGCCCGACACCGACTTCACGGTCAAGCTGGTAGATGTGTATCCTCCAAACGAGGACTTCGCAGACGGGGTGGCTCTAAATGTCACTGACGGCATCATGCGTGCCCGATACAGAAACAGCTACACACAGCCCGAGCACCTTACCGCAGGTGAAGTCACCGAGGTGCGGGTGAGCCTGCCCCCAACCAGTCTGTTTTTTGCCCCCGGGCATCGAATTCGCGTCGACATATCCAGCTCCAACTGGCCGCGTTTCGACGTCAACCCAAATACCGGCGAACCGATGGGCCGACACCGACGTTTCGAAGTGGCTGACAACACCATTCATCACTGCAGCGATTATCCGTCGCACATAATTCTCCCGATCATCCCACGTTGAGTGAGGGGCGATACGCAATTATCGTTGGACAGTGTCGATGCCAGGCAGACAGATGCTACAGGGGCAACAGTGCACCTGGCGGCAATCTGGAGCCATAGCCATACAGATGTCATGATGAGCTCGGGCATACATCACCTGGAAGCGGGTAAGAGAACAAGGGGGGGTTGCATTGGATTTCAGGGCCGAGCCGTACCGCATCAAGATGGTGGAGAGACTACCAATGTTGTCGCGTCGGGAGCGAGAGAAGGCCATAGAACGGGCAGGCTACAATACCTTCCTACTGCGATCCGATGATGTTTACATTGACCTTTTGACTGACAGTGGAACATCCGCCATGAGCGACAGGCAGTGGGCAGCAATGATGATGGGTGATGAGGCATATTCTGGCAGCCGTAACTTCTTCAATCTTGAGAAGGCCGTGCAGGATATATACGGGTTCAAGTACGTTACCCCCACCCACCAGGGGCGTGGCGCCGAGCACATACTGTCGAGTCTGCTGATCGAACCGGGCGATTACGTACCGGGAAACATGTATTTCACCACCACGCGAGCACATCAGGAGCGAGCAGGAGCATCATTCGTGGACGTCATTATTGATGAAGCCCACGATCCGGCGTCTGAGCATCCCTTCAAGGGCAATGTGGATCTTGCGAAGCTGGAAACCCTGATCAAACATGTCGGACCGGAGCGCATCCCCTATCTCTCTCTCGCTGTAACCGTCAACATGGCCGGAGGGCAGCCGGTGTCAATGCAGAAT
>PUMM01000018.1 GCA_003551365.1 Clostridia bacterium | reverse complement strand
CCGCGCTCAGTACGGTCGCCTGACGGCCGAGGCCGCCACCCGCGCGGCCAACGAAATCCTGCCCCCTGGAAACTACATGCAGATGGAGGACATTCGTGCGGTGGATATGGCTGCCGGACCCGCGGTGTGCATACAGCACAGCCTGCTGAGGCCGCGGCGGGGCTCGCGTCTGATGGTCGGTGCGGCACCGGTGCCCGACGATGATTGGTCCCAGGCGGCAGTTCAATCCATCATCACAGCATTGAATTCGCACGTTCAACATCTTTTTACCGGAGACTCCGGAGAGTAAGAAGGAGATTGAGGGGAACGCAGTGTCCAGATCCTTGGGGGTGCACGAAGCCAGGGTGGAGTACACCCGCTCACCGCGGGAGGGGATTCAACGTTGTGAGGTGCGCATCTTCCGGCGGGAGGAGACGTCTCTCGCGCTCAACTACCCCCGGCTGACGGGAACGGTGCGTCGCGGCGATGAGGTGCTGGTAAACACCACCGCCATGGATCTGCAGCTGGGCAGCGGGGGGTTTCACGTAGTGGTATGGGGACCCCGCATGAGCGGGCATCTGACTTCTGGTGCCGGGCACATTCTGAAGCTCAGATATACCCCGTGGCAGATGCGGGTGATGGCTATTGAGGAGGAGGATTCCCCTCATCATGATGAGCTGGCGACTGCCCGAAATCTCCAGGGCATGCCGGTTCTGTGCCTCGAACTGCACAGTCAGCTGCTGCCGGCTGTGGCGGGAATTCGGGCCGCTGATGCATCCCTCTCGGTAGCCCTGGTGATGACGGACGGGGGAGCTCTGCCCCTGGTGCTCAGTGACGTTGTGCACCTTCTGCGCGACAAAGCCTGGATTAATCACACCCTGACCGCCGGGCACAGTTTTGGTGGGCAGTGGGAAGCTGTGAACGAGTACAGTGGTCTACTGGCCGCCCGCTGGGCCCTGAATGCCGATGTGGCCGTGACCTGCATAGGGCCGGGAGCTGTGGGAACCGGTACACCGTTTGGGCATACCGGACTCCAGCAGGCGCAGTGTCTTAACGCGGCAGGATCGCTCGAAGGGATCCGCATCATGCCTCCGCGCTTTTCCTCCACAGACCCACGCGAGCGTCACCGTGGCTTGAGTCATCACACCCAAACCGTCCTGCGGCATGCGGTGGGCGAAGGGGTGCGGATCGTGCTGGCAGAAGACGGTTCTCGGTTGCTGCACCGGGCTATGACCGCTGCGGGTGCGGCGGACGGACATCGGGTTGTAGGCGCGGAGGGCGCTCCCGGAATGTCCCTGGTGGAGCAGGAGCTTGCCCCCCCACAGCGGCAGCAGCTGCTTCGTTTCATGGGGCGATCTCCGGATAGGGAGAGGGACTTTTTTCTGACGGCCTCTGCCGCCGGGAGATTTGCGGCGCAATTAGCCAGCGGAGAGGGGGATCGGTGATGCGGGATGATGCAGCGACAGAAATTGTCTTCTCCGGGAATATCATTCGCGTGCGGGTGGATACCATAGTCGAATCGGGCAACGAGTCGCGCAGGGAAGTGGTGGAATCATCCGAGGTCAGCACAGTGCTGGCCCTCAGCGGAGATGACAATACGCAGATATGCCTGGTGGATCAATATCGCCATCCGGTGGGCAGGCGAATGCTGGAGATCCCTGCCGGCCGCATAGATCCGGGCGAGACGGCAGAAGAATGCGCTCGTCGCGAACTGGCAGAGGAAACCGGGTACCGGGCCGGTGAATGGACTCGCCTGGGCTCGTTCTACTCCTCGCCGGGATTCTGCACTGAACGCGTTCACGTATTTGCCGCGCGACGGCTGGAGCGCATGAAGGAACCACCGGACGGAGACGAGCACGACCTGCGGGTGCGCTGGCTGCCGATCTCGGCCGTATTGGGACGGCAAGACTGGCCGTTGGACGGTAAGACCCTGGCTGCTCTCCTACTCTGGAGGGAGAGAAATTGTGCCTCCCTGTTATGATTCCAGCTGCGATACGTACACTTAACCAGGTGGAATCATAATCGCATCGGGAATGTGGGGGGCGAAGAGAGGTGCGTTTGTCGGCGCGGGCGAGAAGACGATTGCCTTCGCGGGGTCCGCGGGTGGTTCATTCGAATGCGGACTCGCTTCTTTCTGATCACCTCAGCGAACACGTCGCGCTGTATTTCTTTGTTCTGGCCATGTTGATCGCGGGAGTCACCGTGGGAGCTCTGGCGGTGGGGTCGCTCACACCCACACAGGTGGACGATCTCGCCGATTACGCTCTGGGCTTTTTCCAGAGCCTGGAGGGGCCGGAGACGCCGGTGCCCGGCAGCGCCCTGTTTGTCAGCTCACTTACCGCCAACCTCCGAACGCTTCTGGTCATAGTTCTGCTGGGGTTCACCGTCATCGGCATGCCGCTGGTGGCTCTGGTGGTGCTCATTCGTGGGTTCATCCTCGGTTTCACCGTCAGCTTCCTGATGTATCTGCAGGGCGGCATGGGTCTGCTGATGGCATTCGCCTCGGTATTTCCCCACAATGCGCTCATCGTGACGGGAATGACGTTCGCCTCAGTCAATGCCCTGGCCTATTCTCTGAGCCTCCTCGGGCGCCGCAGGGGCGTGGGAGGGAACAATGACCTCTCTGTCCTCATGTATGTCCTGCGGGGACTTCTGGCCTGCTGCGTCGCAGCTTGTGGATCGGCCATCGAGGGTTACATAGTTCCGTGGTTGATGCGGCTTTTGGCGACATATATGTAAGTGTTATGATGAATGTGCATATCATCACGGGTACATAAGAAGTCATCTATTGCCGAGAGGGAGGAGATTGCATGAAGATTGGAGTCCCCCAGGAAATCAAGGCCAACGAGAACCGCATCGCCCTGACGCCCGCCGGCGCATCGGTTCTCAGCGGGGATGGCCACCAGGTGTTGATCGAGCGCGGTGCGGGAGAGGGTAGTGGATTCTCCGACGAGGAATATGTCGACGCCGGAGCCGAGATCCTGGATGATGCGGCATCGGTCTTTGAAGCGGCAGATATGATTATGAAGGTCAAGGAGCCGCTGGAGCCCGAGTTTGACCTGATGCAACCCGGCCAGATTCTCTTTACATTCCTGCACCTTGCCGCAGAGGAAGATTTGACCAACGTCCTCATCGAACGCGAGGTCGTCTCCATTGGATACGAGACGGTTGAGCTCAAGGATGGCACTCTTCCGCTCCTCACCCCCATGAGTGAGGTCGCTGGTCGCATGGCCACACAGGTGGGAATCCATCACCTGGAGGAACACGCGGGAGGAAAGGGTAAGCTGATGGGCGGCATTCCCGGCGTTCTCCCCGGCCGCTTTGTGGTCGTCGGTGGCGGCGTGGTCGGCACCAACGCAGCGAAGATGGCGGTGGGTCTGGGCGCAGATGTCACCATCCTGGACATCGATGCAGATCGCCTGCGCTACCTGGAGGATGTATTCGGCAACACCATAAAGACCCGCGTCTCCAATCCTTTTGTCATAGCCGAGGAAGTAGCCGAAGCCGATCTGCTGGTCGGTGCCGTCCTCGTTCCTGGTGCGCGAGCGCCCAAGTTGGTGAGTGAAGATATGATCAGCTCCATGGAAGATGGTTCGGTGGTGGTGGATGTGGCCATAGACCAGGGGGGATCGATCGAGACCATCGATCGGGTGACCACGCACGCAGAACCCACCTATGTTAAGCACGGAGTCGTGCACTATTCGGTGGCCAACATGCCCGGTGCTGTGCCACGCACGAGTACCATCGGTCTGACCAACGTCACCCTGCCGTATGCCCGGGAAATTGCGAGCAATGGATGGAAGAGAGCCGTACAGGACGACCCCGCGCTGGCCAAGGGACTTAATGTGGTGCACGGCAAAGTAGTCTATCGTGCCGTGGCCGAGGCTTTTGATCTGCCCTATCACTCGCTGGACTCCGTACTGTAGTTTCTACGTCTCTGGCAGGGGTGGTGGACTCCGCCGTTGGCTGCCGCCCCTGCTGCCCTCCCGGAAGTTGAATGGGTGATAGTTCGACCTCTCATGACATAAGGATATGGCACCAGAGGTTATGGGAGGGAGGATTCTGGTCCGAATGAAGAGGGACCTGCGCTTTCCGGGCGGGCGAGTCGTGGCACGCATCATATTTACTCTGCTTCTGGTTGGAGTCATCCTCCCCAGGGTCGTTGCCATCTTTCTGGACTCTCTGATCCCGACCCCTCCGGCCCTGGATGGTCCGTACATCCGCGATGTATATGCCCCGGTGCGGGTATCCAGTCAGCGGGAGGAAGTTGAGGTCTGGTGGAATATGATGCGCAGAAGATTGCAGGAATACTACCGGCAGGAGTGAAGGCGTGGGGTGATGGGGAGAGGGTAACAGTGCAGGATGCTCGCGTCATCCAGGAGTTCATAGATCATCTGGGTATCGAGCGGGGACTTGCGGGCAACACGCTCGAGTCCTATGCTCGTGATCTTCGGCAGTTTCTCGAGTACCTGGGAGAAGAGCGAGAGGATGGGCAGTGCCCACTGCTCCTGCGCGAGGCTGAGCCGGCGCGACTGGTGGCATACGTGGTGTGGATGCGCGAGAAGGGCATGGCGCCGTCCACCATCGCTCGCCGCCTCGCCGCCCTCCGCAGCTTCTACAATTTCATGGTGCAGGAGGACTACCTGGAGCTGAATCCGGCGCGGGACATAGACATACCCAAGCCCGACAAGCGCCTGCCGCGCATACTCACCGTTTCTGAAGTGGAGAGATTACTGCGCCAGCCCGACGAGGGTCGCCCCATTGGATTGCGTGATCGGGCCATCCTGGAACTACTGTACGCCACGGGTATCAGGGTTTCCGAACTGGTCAGCCTCGATCTTGAACACATCAACACTGCGCGGAGGCAGCTGCGCTGCACCGGCAAGGGACACAAGGAGCGGATTGTGCCCATGGGAAGCATCTCGGCTGGTGCTGTCAGGCGTTATCTGGATGCGGGGCGGCCGGAGCTTCTCCGTAATCCCCTGGAGGAAGCTCTTTTCGTCAATAATCACGGGCGGCGGCTGACGCGGCAGGGGATCTGGAAAATTGTCAAAAGGCACGGGCGAGGGGCGAGCATCGACAAGAGAATCACCCCGCACATTATGCGGCATTCCTTCGCCACGCATCTTTTGGAGAATGGTGCCGACCTGCGTTCAGTGCAGGAGATGCTGGGGCATGCAGATATCTCCACCACCCAGATATACACACACCTGACCGGGCGTCATCTGAAGGATGTGTACTCGCGGGCTCATCCGCGGGCCTAGGGAGGAGGACCCTCGTCAGATCGGTTCCCCCTCACCTTGTGTTGTCAACGGAAAGGCCGTGATCTATGTGGGCGGGAAGCCACTGCTTCTCTGCCTCGTTTTGGCGGTTGCCCTGTTGCTGTGTGCGCAGGAGACGGCGGCCGTTGGAGCCGGTG
>PUMM01000174.1 GCA_003551365.1 Clostridia bacterium | reverse complement strand
GCGCGCCGCGGTCGATGGGCGGACGGGGGACGGGGCAGAGGAAAGGCAAGGTGATAGTGTTGTTCAAAAGCTCGGTTACCATTGCGACCGTGTCCGGAATTCCCATCCGTCTGCACGTGAGCTTTTTGCTGATACTGCCGTTTTTCGCGCTCGTCATCGGAAACAATATCGAGACCATTGCTGGGATGGCGGGTGTCACCACCGGGGAACTGTCCGTCAGTCCCTACGTACTCGGCCTGATTCTGGCCCTGCTGCTTTTTGTCAGCGTCGCCCTGCACGAGCTGGCCCATGCTTTTGTGGCCAGGAGCCAGGGCATTGGCATCCGCGACATCACCCTGATGCTGCTCGGGGGAGTGGCACAGATGGAAGACGAGATCGAGGAGCGCGGCGAGCTGTGGGTGGCGCTGGCCGGTCCGCTCTTCAGCCTGGTTTTCGGCGGGGTGCTCTTGTTTCTCCTGCGGCCACTCGCCGCCTCCCTGGCCGCGGACGTACGACTGGTGATCTACTACCTCGGCTTCATGAATGTCTTTCTCGCTTTCTTCAACATGCTGCCCGCCTTCCCGTCGGACGGGGGGCGCGTCCTGCGCTCGCTGCTCGTCCGGCACACCACCTACCTGCAGGCGACGAAAATCGCCACGAGTGTGGGCAAGATCTTCGCCTTTGCCTTCGCAATTATCGGACTCTTGAGCGGGAATCTGATTCTCATCCTCATCGCATTCTTTATCTACATCGGCGCGTCACAGGAATATCAGTTCAATGTGGTGCGAGACGCCTTCTCCGAGTTCAAGGTCTCAGACCTCATGACGCACGAGGTCTCCACCGTGCACCCGGACCTGCCGGTGGCTGAGCTGCTGGAGCTGATGCTGCAGGAGCGGCACTCCGGTTATCCGGTGGTGGATGACGAGGGGAACCTCGTTGGCTGCGTCACCATGCACGATTTTCAGTCGGTGCCGAAGGACGCCTGGGAGAGCAGTCGAATAAACGAGATCATGACCTGCGAGGTGATCCACGTCGCGCCGGGCGACGACCTGTTCTCGGCCTTCAAGAGGATTTCGGAGGCGGACATCGGTCGGCTGATGGTGGTGCAGGACGGAGATCTGAAGGGAATCATCACCCGATCCGACATCATGAAGGCCTACCGGCTGCGTACGCTGCAGGAAGAGCAGACCCGGGTGGGACCCTGACGGGCGGGGGAGATCGATGAAGAATGATCGTGACGGGGACCAGGGAGGATTTTGCGGCTTCGCGCATTGACCGCCTGACCGCGTGCCCACTGATCACCGGGCGTAAGAGTGTTCTGGCCGCCGGACACCACCTGGCGACGGCGGCTCACCAACTGCTCAGTGCGGGGGGCAGTGCGGTCGACGCGGGGTGGCGGCCGAATTGCTCTGAATGTCCTGCTCTTCGACCGAACCGGGTTCGGCGGTGTGGCGCGCCTCGGTTACGGTGATGTGACCACTATCCTAAATGCTTACAGCCATGCACTTCCGAACTCGCAAGAAGAAGCCGCGAAAGCATTGGATTCAGCTCTGTTTCGTGGTCGAGATAAAGATGTAGCATAGCCCGTTCTGAATGCCAATGTGACATGTTATGATATTGTCGGAGCAGGGCAAGTGCCCTGACAAAAACTGAAAGCCCCGCGATCGACTCTTTCGCGGGGCTTCTCGCTGGTATGCCCGGCATGGGCGAATGCTGAGGGGTGAAAGTCCCCTGTGGGCAGTGGCCACGTAGGACCACTAGCTGAAGGCAGGGGTGCCAGCGGTGACGCGGGATCTGAAGGAAGTTGGAGGCAGAACCGTGACCCGAGGAGCACGAACCCTGGACGAGGCGTGACGGACTGGGCGAGTCTGCCTAACAAGACGAAGCCCCATATTGGCCGAAGGTCCGTTGCGTAAACAGGGCGGGTGTGCGGGGAAAGTATTGGCTCTTACCCGGGGAGGCCTGTCGACCCCGTCGGTGAGAACTGACAACCCGTACCGTACCGCAAGGGATCCGGGGATTTCTTCCTGGTGTGCCCGGCGTAGGTGAATGCCTTGGGGCGAAGGTTATGGCGTAGGATGTACACAAGGAGAGGATTGTGGGGCGGTGCCGGACCGGACGTTTTTCTGCCAGCCCGAATCGTAGCGGCCGGATGCGTTATCCATCCTCAGTCTTCCTCCTCCGGTTGAGAGGGCGTTATCAATGGGAAGGCTCACACCTTCTTCCTGCGCCCAATCCCCAAGAACAAACCCCACCATACCTCCGTGGGCAGGGTGGGGTTTGACGTCACATGCCGGGTCCGGACTCGATTCACGGTCGTGCTATGTCCAGTCGCCTCAGAAGCTGTGCATTCAAAGCGACAATAATGGTACTGGCGGACATCACCATGGCACCTACCGCCATCGGTAGGATGAAACCGATGGGTGCCAAGACACCGGCCGCCAGTGGTATTATGGCCACGTTATAGCCGGCCGCCCAGACCAAGTTCTGAATCATCTTCCGATAAGTGGCCGCAGAGAGATTGATCAGCTTGACGATGTCCCCGGGATCATTCTTGATGAGAATGATCCCGGCGGACTCCACTGCCACGTCCGTCCCCGCCCCTATGGCTATACCTACATCGGCCAGGGCGAGGGCCGGTGCATCATTGATGCCGTCCCCCACCATGGCCACTCTGTAGCCTTCCCGCTGCAGTCTTTCTATCGTGGAGGCCTTGTTCTCGGGGAGCACTCCGGCAAAGAAACGCTCAATTCCCAGTTCCTCTGAAACCTGCTGTGCGACAGTGTGACTGTCTCCGGTCAGCATGAAGACCTCAATCCCTCTTCGCTGCAGTGCCATGACTGCCTTTCTGGATTCCTCGCGGACCACATCAGCGATGGCCAAAACGCCCGCAATCTCATTGTCAGTGACCACAAACACTGCACTGTGGCCGGATCTGCTGATCTCTTTCAGGGTGGCCTTCCACCCGGCCCCCGCCTCAATCTCGAGCAAATCCAGAAGGTTTGGCCCCCCAACATATATGTCCTGTTCGTCCAGGCGGGCCCTGACCCCTCGGCCCGGCAAAGTCTGAAAGCGGGAGGTCTCGGGGAGAGAAATCCCTCGCTGGCTAGCTGAGTTCAGGATGGCCCGCGCTATCATGTGCTCCGAATCGGCTTCCGCCGCCGCGGCCAGCTGCAGCAGCCGGTGTTCGCCGTATGCCTCCGCCGGAAAAATCCCCACCACGCCTTGTTCTCCCGTGGTGAGGGTCCCTGTCTTGTCAAAGACGACACAATCCACGTTGCGGGCCTCCTCGAGTGCAAGCCGGTCCTTGACCAGGAGGCCATTTGTCGCTGACAGCATCGTTGATATGGCGATTACCAAGGGGATGGCCAATCCAAGAGCGTGGGGACAGGCAGCGACCAGTACGGTGACGACTCTCTCCATGACAAAGGCTCCGGCTGCTGGGGTCATGCCCCATGCGAAAGCAGTAATCCCGGCCGCGCTCAGTGAAATGATCACCAGCCAGAAAGCAGCCCTATCTGCGAGTAGCTGGGCCCGCGAACGCGAGGATTGTGCCTGCTCCACCAGACGCATGATTCCGGAGAGCACGGTTTCTCCACCGGTTTTGTCAACTTCTATTCGAAGAGAGCCCCCCTGGTTCACTGATCCGGCAATGACCGGGTCTCCAGCAGCCTTCTTGCTGGGCTTGGACTCTCCGGTGAGGAGGGATTCATCAACGTCACTCTCTCCCTCCATCACCTTGCCGTCGGCTGGAATCTGTGCTCCCGGTCGGATCAAGACCCAGTCTCCCGGTTTGAGATCCGATACCGCGACCTCTTCCTCTCTCCTGCCCTTTATCAAAAGGGCGGTGTCGGGCAGGAGCTTGGCCATCTCCTTCAGAGCGCCCTGCGCCCCCTGCACTGCGTTCATTTCCACCCAGTGGCCAAGGAGCATGATTGTCACCAGCGTGGCGAGCTCCCAGTACAGTTCCTCTCCCGCCAATCCAAAAGTAACCATCAGACTGTATGTGAAGGCCACAGTAATGGCCAGGCTGATCAGGGTCATCATCCCAGGCTGGCGGGAACGAATCTCGTCCCACCCGCCCTGGAGGAAAACAGAGCCCCCGTAGAAAAAGATGACAGTACCCAGTGCAGATGGCACATATGCCGCACCGGGAAAAGAGGGAGGAAAAAATCCGAGCCACATTTGTATATGGTGACTGTACATGAGAACCGGGATGGTGAGAAACAGGGAGTTCCAGAAACGTTTCCTGAACACCTCTGGTGAATGTGCGGTGTGTCCCTCGTGGCCGGTCTCCTCATCCTGTTCTCCGTGTCCTGGATGTCCAGCATGCCGGGGCCGCTCCTCACTCTCCGCCTTTCCTTCATGCCCGTGATGTGTTTCCTTCATTCGTGGATGCCACTTCCTCTCCGCTGGTTGCCGCAGAACTGGCGTCGGGCCTCCCGCTGCAGCCTCTGGACCATCCTGTCCCTCCCGCTTCACTATATATCTGCGGCCTGATCGGTAGATAAATGTGTCGAATAATATTCAATGCCGTGCTTCTGTACATCTGGTTTCTGACTGTGGATCGATTTCCTTCTGGCTCACGGCACCGTCCAGCCAGCGGTGGTTTCTCGCACAACGGCCCCGGTTGGGCTCTCGAGTCTAACCGGATACTCCTGCAAATTATGAGGTGTGGGGCAGGGACCACCACGCAGTTGTTGGGATGCCTGCCGGTAGAAACGGAGTTGTGCTGATATGCAGCTTCTCAGACTCGTTCGGGATTTCCTTCAACCGGAATTAATCCCATTTATTATTGTAACACTAACTGTGAGCCCATGGGTAGACACGGTAGGGAGCAACAGGGGCAGCTGTCTGATTTTGGCAACCCCGTCCTGCATAGAATGGCGTGTGCCCTGACACCTACTGTTGCCAACGACCTGAAAGGAGGTCGTTCTGGTAACACCCTGAATATGCCAGATAGCCTGAGGCCGGGTATGCTGAGAGATCGATATGCCTGAGCGACCTGACAAACGCTCCAGAACGCAGTCCGTGGGCGGAGGCGAAGCCACAGGCCGTACCACACGGAATATCCCATAGATGCATCGTCATCGTTCCCTTCGCACCCTCTGTCGTTTCCTCTCAGCAATTATTGATTTGTCAATTCACACCATCAGGTATCCGGAATGCGCGTGAAGACATGGCCCGGCAGGCCCAGCAATCGCAGTAATCTTTCGGGAACTGGTATGTTTTCGGGCAGTTGCCTGCTTCCATCCGGCATTTTGATCACCATCATGTGCTTGAGAAGCTGCAGGATGCGCTGCCCGGTGGGATTGAAACTTGTCACATTCCCATGCAGTATCAGCGGCTCCTCTTCGTGCTGCATTGCTCGCCGCACCCGGCGCTGCAGGATGCTGAACACCAGAAGTGCCATGAGAAATACATAGGCCAGAGCCTTCACCCGCTG
>PUMM01000093.1 GCA_003551365.1 Clostridia bacterium | reverse complement strand
CTCTGGAGCATTTACGATCCTGCTCGCCCAGTTCACCGGAGAAACCGGCAGAATATGCGCTTTCGACCGCAGGCATGACATGATAGAAAATGCAAGGAAGAATATCACACGGGCCGGCCTTCACCACCGCTGGGCACTGACTATCAATACCAGCTGGGACAGCCATCGCAGGTTTCGGGCGGGCCATAACGGGGGGCTGCAGATCGACTGATGTCGTGAAGCGCAAAAGGAACCTCTCCCCCCTCGCCCGGACCGAAATGACAGGCGGAAGAGCACCTGCAGCTATCAGCCGCGCGCCGCCCCCTCCTCCCCCGGACATGGGACATTATCTGCATGTTGCCATTTACAACCGGGACGCAGGAATGGGTCACTCGCGCCAGGCCTCTCACCCGTTATCCAAGTGATCCGCGGGCCCAGCCGGCACGGCGAGAGCCACGCCCGGGTCACCGCCGCCAGCACGTATGTGCATCTTACCGGTCACAGCAGCAGGTTCAGCAAGAATCATGGAGACAGCCGCGAATGACGGGATGGAGCGCGCCCCGCGATACCGCGTGTTCTGTCCATGCACTCCACGGAATATGGCGAAAAGCACGGGTGGAATCCAAGTGAAAGAAAGGAAAATGACGGTCAAACTATTGCAATGGGTTCGGAGTAGAGTCTATCCTTATAAGTGAGTATCAATACGTCGTTCCTGTCGACTTTTGCTATCTCAACTGCTATTATGAGCACTCGGGATGGGGAGGGTTTAATTCTTCATCCCCATTCAACTGGTGAAGGGAGAGTTAACCCTGCAAGATAATGCCGCCGATTTCGGCGAAATGATGAAAAAAATAGTCAGAAATATCCGGCAAGTAATAGTCGGCAATGAGGAAACCATCCGGAACCTGGTACTGGCTTTGGCCACCGGCCGGCACGTTCTTCTGGAGGATGTCCCGGGAGTGGGCAAGACCACACTCATCAAGGCGCTGGCCCGTTCCATTAACCTCAGTTTTCGCCGCATCCAGTTCACGCCGGATCTCCTCCCGTCCGACATAACGGGGACGTCTGTTCTCAACCCGAACGATTCCACCTTCGAGTTTCGTGAGGGGCCCGTGTTTCACAATATTGTCCTGGCAGACGAAATCAACCGGGCATCACCGAAGACTCAGTCTGCCCTGTTGGAATGCATGGAGGAAGGTCAGGTTACCTCCAATGGAGCCACCTACCGTCTGCCGCAGCCCTTTCTCGTCATGGCCACGCAAAATCCCATCGAATATGAGGGTACCTTCCCGTTGCCGGAGGCACAGCTTGATCGCTTTTCCATCTCTTTGCACATAGGGTATCCCACCAGTGCAGGCGAGAGGACGATGCTGCGGCGACTGGAAAGACGCTCGGTCCTGAATGAGCTGGAGGCAGTGGCCACCGGGGATGACATGAAATCGCTGAACTCGATGGTAGATGAGGTCTACGCATCCGATTCCGTGCTGGACTATGTGATCAGTATCTCCGAGGCCACCCGCAATCACGATCACATATACCTCGGCGCCAGCCCGCGGGCATCTCTAACACTGCTGAAAATCAGCCAGGCGCTGGCTCTGTACCAGGGAATGGACTACGTCATACCCGATCATGTAAAGGAAGTCGCGCAGGACGTGCTCAGGCACAGGATCATCCTGACGCCGGAGGCGCGCTGGGAGGATATCTCGCCGGATGAGATCATCCGCAGAATACTCAGTCGGCTGCCCGTACCGGGAACCGGCGAGTTTGTGTCCGAATGAACTGCCTCTCGGCAAGCCGGACACATGAGGCTCGGGGGTGAGCCGTTTTGCAAGGTATTGGAGACTACTCTGAAGCCGCAGGTTCTGGCCGGGCAGAGATACGGCGCGGTGCATGGTTGCGGCCCCATCTCAGACGCATATTCGGCAACATTACCCTGGGGGATCGATGGCCGATTATCGCCATAATTATCTTCTATTTGATGGCCCGCATTGGCGGTGGACACCTCCCGTCGGTGCTATTTCGCGTCACGCTCGGGTTCTGGGTATGCACCTATGTCTGGGTGCGTCTGATGGTCAAAAACCTGACCTGCATATATGATTCGGACCTGAAGGCTCTCCAGAGAGAACAGAGGACCCGGCTGGATCTGCGCTTTGATAACGAGGGGTTTTTGCCCATAACCCGGTTGAATGCAGTCACGCGGGTGCCCGGCACCACAGGCGAGGATGACGAATGGC
This sequence comes from Clostridia bacterium, assembly GCA_003551365.1. GTDB lineage: Bacteria > Bacillota > Sulfobacillia > SLMV01 > SLMV01 > PWGR01. Next base: position 19,333 of record PUMM01000093.1, on the reverse strand, counting down.
GGGTGGTCACGGCAGTACCAAGTGTGGGAAGTCGTCTCAGCACCCGGCGCACTTCGCTGCGGGAGCATGGACACTACCGCCTTGGCCCCGTCAATGTGACGGTCGGCGACCCCTTCGGATGGTTTGCGGGGGAAGTGGAGGTGTACGGCGACCGGTATATCACGGTCTATCCGCAGGTACTGCCGGTGCAGGGAAGCGATTTGCCGCTTCGAAGACCATTTGGGTCCATGCGGACCAGAATTCGCTCTTTTGCCGATCCGTCAGACCTTGCCGACATTCGTCCCATGCGGCCTGGAGATAACCCCAAGCACATTCATTGGCCGACATCTGCCCGGCACGGTGAGCTCTACATTCGTGAGTTTGAGCTGACAGCCTCGGGGGAGGTCTACGTCATGATAGACCTTTCCAACGAATCGGAAGAGGATCCGTATATGGCAGATCCGAACGCCAGACCTCTCGGAGTATTTCCCACTACAGAGGCCAAGGAACGGGCCTTTGATCTGACCGCGGGACTCATGGCCAGATGCCTGCGGGATGACCTGGCAGTCGGATTACTGGCCCGGGGGCGACGGGATTACTCTGCCGAACCCGGCAAGGGACCGGAACGATTCCGGACGGCTCTGCATTCCCTGGCCCGGGCACAGCCGGACTGTCCTCTGTCCACCGATATTATCCTGGAACAGGTCGGCCACTCCATAAGCAGCGGAAGCACCCTGCTGCTGGTCACCGGGAGGTTGACGCCTGCCCTGTCCTCACGCTTAAGCTCGATGATGCAGCTGGGCCTGGGTGTTGGCGTATTCATTGTCACTGATGTGGATCAGGAGGATGAGGAAGCGGCAGAGGAATCTGATGAGGCCTCGGATAAAACTGCAGCACACTCTTTTCGCTGCTGGACGGTTCCAGCACAGAGTCGCTATGTAATGCTCGACTATGAAAGAGGCCAGAGCAAGGGCATCCAGGCAAGTAATGTTCTGTAGGTTGAAGATAGATATTTTCCTGTGGAGGTTTTCCGAACGATGGATGTAAGCGCAACAGCTACAGGTGCAGAACAGCAACGCCAGTTGACCTCTGTCCCGCGCGGGCTGCGCATTGCTCTGGATGCCATGTCCTGCATAGCGCATGCCGGGATACTCCTCATCGTGTTTCACTCTTTCTCGGAGTTCATGTATCTCGCACGGAGCCCCAATACCTGGTACATCGCATTTGGACTGATCATAGCCACGTGGGCCATGGTGACCTATTGGAAATACACCCGCTATCTGGTCCTCGCACCGGTAGTAGGGCTCCCAGCATGGTTTGTGCTGCTAGCCCGATACCGGCCCGAGTATCTGGGATTCACCTTTGAATTTATGCGACGATGGATAGAATTTCTGCGCCTGTCCTATCTCGGCGAGCTGCAGGTCGTGCCCCCCGACCTGGGGTTCTTCAGTATCTGGCTGGTCATGCTTGTGGCCGGCGTGGGCGGCTGGGTCGCCGTACAGCGTAACACCTCTGCATGGGTTCTGGCCCCCGGGCTATCTGTGCTGGTGTTTCAGTGGTTCTTCCACTTCGACCCCGCACAGCGTTATCTATCCGTATTTCTGGTGGCGGCAGTCATCCTGATTGCTGCACTGCAGTATCGCAACTGGCTTTCGCAGGTGAAGGGAGCTGCCATCTATCGTCTGTCGCTGGGCAGTGCAATCGTAACCTCTCTGCTCGTGCTGGTCCTGGTATTGAGTGCAGTATCGGTGGTGCAGGAAGACATGCATACCTGGAGGCTCGCCCCGATACGCCAGTGGTTTACAGCGCAGTTTCCCATACTGGATCAGCTGCGGGGCGAAGCCGGAACCACTACCGAACCTGCATCCTGGTTCTCCATGGGCATGTCCGGATATGGATCGAGCTCTGAGCTCGGCGGTCCTCTTGAACTGGATGACACCCCAGCCTTCAGGGCGCGCATAACACCAGATACAGCTGACATTGCCGACGTACAATATCCGCTGTACTTCCGTGGAAGAACTTTGACCCAGTACACTGGCCAGGGTTGGCTGCCGGACGGCGCGGAACGCTGGGAATGGTACGGACCAGATGAAAGACTCGAGAGGGCCATGCCCGGTGACGTAAGGACACAGAATCTCACGGCAGAGATTGAGCCCATGGAACTGGAGACCAACACCATCTTCGCTCCGGGCGATGCGCGCGAGCTGGGCCTGGCAGACGAAACGAAAGAGGTTCACCGCGAGGGCGGTGAAGTCATGGCCAAAAGCGCCAGAGGTGATGTGATAGCCTACAGTGTCATCAGATCCGGACAGACCTACGAAGCCTCAGTACAGGTGCCGCTCTGGAACATCGACGCGGACGAGATCGCAGATGAGTCAATAGATGCTGATGACAAGGCCCCGTACCTGCAACTCCCGGAAGAGGTTCCGGACCGGGTTCACGACCTGGCGCGGGAAATAACTGAGGACGCGGAAGGAGCCTATGCCAAGGCCAGAGCAATCAATGACCACCTCCGCGATCTACCCTATTCGCTGAACGTGAGCCAGGTGCCCGCCGATGCCGAATTTACTGACCATTTCCTTTTTGAGGAACAGACCGGCTACTGCACCTACCATTCCACAGCTATGGCCGTGCTGCTCCGTTCGGTCGGAATACCCACGCGGTGGGTACAGGGCTTCGTCGTCTCGCGCGGGGACATGGAGCGCGATGAGGACGCGGAAGAACTGACGGGCGAGATCCCCTATTCCCAGGCCCACGCCTGGGTGGAAGTCTGGATTCCGGACCATGGGTGGGTGGCATTCGAGGCCACCCCCGCCTACCCAGGCATGGATCACGAGCATGAACCGCCGGAACACGACGTCGACACCGACACCGACCGCGACGCTCCACCTCCAGACCTGGACGGCATGGGACCGGACGGGGAGATGTACGAAGAGGAGCTGAATGATATGTACGGCGAAGCAGGCGAGGGGCCACCAGGTCCCTGGGATCCACGCCAACTGCTCCCCCTGCTGTGGGCAACCATTGGTCTCATTACACTGTGCTGTCTGTCCATATTCGCACTGGTCCGCGTGCGGGACAGGCAAATCTCACGGGCTCTGGTACAGTCTGTATTGGACGACTCGAACGACCAAAATGCATCCCGTCTGGTGGGAGCGGCAGCCACAGCCTTCGATTATCTGAGCCGGGGGCTTCAGATTCCGCTGGCTGGCAGTACTCCGCGGGAACTGGCCCGGATCGCCACACATCATTGCCCGGAGGCGGGCCAGAGACTGGAAGATCTCGTAGAACTGTATGAGAGGATTATCTACGCCAACAGTTCGCCGGATGAAAAGGCCGCTGCGCGAGCAGTGAAGCTCCGCAATGAGATCCTGCACCATATCCGGCGGGAGCTCGGCATCCCGCGATACATTGGGCGGATATTTCTGCAGCAACTCCCGGTGACCACACGGATTGCTCTCATGCGCCGGTGAGACGGACGAAAGGAACGGTTCCCAATCTCAGGTCCAGCCCTCAGTTTGCTCCTACCGGTCGTCGTCATCCTCGATGCTCAAAAGCAGCTTGCGTCTTCGCCCCCTCCCGGATAGACGCCCTCCAATTCGGCCAGTTTGAGCGGCACTAAGGCCGGACCACCCCCTCCTTTTCACCTCATCGAGCAATCCCAGCTCCCGCGCAATCTCCATCTTCTCACCGTACCGCATCGCATCTGTATTTCGCCGTACATCCTTCTTACTCACCAGGGGATGACTTCTTTTCTCGCGACGCGACAGGCGGTTGAACCTGCGGGCATACCTGTTCATTTTTTTCCTTCTCATCCGAATGGACCTCCCTCCGTGCAGCAGACCGGGTTCCCTGCATCACACTAGTCTTTCAAACCAGGGATCCCGGCATACACGCGCAACCAGAGCAGAACGGATTGCCGGGTCAGGGGGGACAATAGGGCAGAAAAATGGGCGAAGAAGATGAGCGGCAATACCCAGGCAATGTGCGATCAGCTGCGTAACCCGGCAGGGCTGAAGCCCAATTCCTTCCCATCCGGCGACACGCGGATGGAACCAAGGGTGATGCCAGCCACCCGGTGCACCAAACCCGGCGGCACACCCATCCGGATCACCCCGCAGGTGAAATCTATCTGCCGCAGCAGACCGACACCCAGACAATCACCCCGTTCATCGTCCAGGCCGATGTACAGATCGGAGAGATCCTCCCGTCGCAACAGGATCAGACGATCGACGCCCTCTTTTCGGGCCACTGACTCGATCGCCTCTCGCCGATGCCGGCCATCCACCACCGCAAGCAACCCCTCCGGTACCTCTTCGCCGTGATGCACGTGGTCACCCAGCGCACGGGTGAGACGCAGTCGCAAATCCCGGTCCAACGGTCTTCCCGACAGCAGAAAGGTACGGCGCAGGATCAGCGAGTCCCAGCTGATAGTCTGCTCCTCTAGATTCACCAGATACTGTGCAAATCTCTGCCGCCGCAGAAAGGCGCGCTCCCAACGGCTGCGGCTGCGGGCCCCCGGAAGAGCAGGGGCCCGCAGGGCCGGCACACCGTGATGTCGCAACGGAAGGTGTTCCAACTCATTTTCTCGCTGCAAGGCAACCACATGAGCGGGAAGCAGTACGTCCATCTTGGCAGTCTTAAGCATACGCCCCATTCTTCCCCGCACCGCACCGGTGGTATCAATGATGATCACGTCGCTCCCCCGCCGCTTCGCCTCATCGACCATACGCCGGCCGGCGACGACGGAGAGAGTCTCTGCCCCCCGGGGCGAAATACTTCCCACGAAGTAGTGTGCAGCGGGGGCAATATCCGCAAGCGATGCATGCACGCCCGCAACCTGCCCCATACTGACCGTAGCGGGTGGACCGATATCCGCCTGTCCGACATCCGCATCAATGACCGCAGTACTGAGACCGCGTTCTGCGCAGTAGCTGGCCAGAAATGCACAGAAAGTACTCTTGCCGGTGTCCGGGGCACCAATTACCAGGCAGACACCGGGATTATCCGCCACAGCCTCAGCAATACGCTCGTACATGAAGCCCTCACCCCGCCCGGACTGCTGTTGCTCCGGTACCGCTGAACCACTGCACGCTCCGACTCAGCACTCGGTATAACCGCACGCAACGCACGTTACGCAGCCTTCCTGATACACGAGAGCACTCATGCCGCACGAGGGGCACAGGGAGTAATTGTCCTGCGGAGAGGGCGAGTTTGCACCCGAGGGCTCGTCCGCCTCTCCCCCGGACTGCCGCATGGATAGATCAGCCAGATTCAGCTGGGTGAGCGCATCGTCCTCCGTCTCGTCCTCCTCCATGGTTTCTGCATACTCCATGAACTCCTGTATGAACTGCCCTATTGCATCCGGGACCGAGCGAACGCGGTTGGGGCCGAAGCCCACCGAACGACTTCCCCCAATGCCGATCAGCTGGTCTGAGACGACTGTCGGATCCACTCCGCAGCGGAAGGCCAGGGAGATCAGTCGCGCGATCGCTTCCGTGAAGGCCGTGACATCACTTCCCGCCTTTCCTATCTGCGCAAAGAGCTCAAATGGGTGACCGCTCCTGAGATTCAGGGTGAGGAATAGGTTCCCCATCGGAGTGGTCTTGCGGACCGTAAGTCCGCGCAGCCGCGAGGTCCTGGGAATGGGGCGCAGCTCTCCCCATTCGACATCTCGCTGCAGTACCTCGGGGGATTCCTCCTCCTTCTTCTCTTCTCCTCCACTGACCAGGACCTGTTCCTGTCGACTGCCCACACGGTAAACCGTGAGACCTTTGCACTGCAGGTCATATGCCCAGCTGAACGAATCAGCAATCTGATCCCGGCTGGCATCGTGCGGGAAGTTTATGGTCTTACTCACTGCATTGTCAGTGTGTGCCTGAAAAGCGGCCTGCATGCGAATGTGCCACTGGGGATCAATGTCCAGCGCCGTGACGAACACCTGCTTCACTTCATCCGGCACTTCCTCCTGCGCCTGCAGCGACTCACCTCCAGCCAGCCTCTGCATGAGAGCATCCGAGTAGAAACCCTCCTGCCTGGCCACCTCCGCAAACTGCGGATTGGCTTCAACCAGCTTCTCGCCGTCCAGCACGTGTCGGGTAAAGGCGATGCTGAACAGGGGTTCTATTCCGCTGCTGGTCTCCCCGATTATGCTGATGCTGCCCGTAGGGGCGATTGTCGTGGTGGTGGCGTGGCGCCGCGGCCTTCCGTCGCCGCGAAAAACGCTGCGATCATAGTTATCAAACGGTCCACGGACCTCGGCCAGGCGTTGGCTGGCCGCCTTTGATTCCTCGTCAATGAAGCGCATAAATCGTTCGGCCAGCTGAACCGCTCGCTCAGAGTCATAGGGAATGCCCAGCTTGAGAAGCACTTCCGCCCAACCCATGATACCCAGGCCGATCTTCCGGTTGGCCCGGGTGATCGCACGGATTTCGGCGATCGGGTAGTGATTGGCGTCAATCACGTTGTCCAGAAAGTGCACTGCACGATGGACAGTGCGGGAAAGGCCATCCCAATCCACAGCATTGTCCTCATCGGCCGGCCATTCGCTCATTTGCACGAAAGCCCCGAGATTTATGCTGCCGAGATTACAGCTTTCATATGGAAGCAGCGGCTGCTCTCCGCAGGGGTTCGTGCTCTCAACTTCTCCCAGCTCAGGGGTGGGATTGTCCCGGTTGATGCGGTCCAGAAATATCAAGCCCGGTTCGCCGTTCTTCCAGGCCATATCGGCGATGAGGTCAAAGATCCTGCGGGCCGAGATGCTATCAACCACTTCACCGCTCCGAGGATTGACCAGATCATATTCTTCATCCGCCTGCACGCTAGCCATGAAATCATCGGTGATGGCGACAGAGAGGTTGAAGTTTGTGACTTCGTCATCCTCCGCCTTGCATCGGATGAACTCTTCGATATCCGGATGGTCGACGCGAAGTATTCCCATGTTCGCGCCGCGACGCGTACCACCCTGCTTCACCGCCTCAGTTGCGGAGTTGAATACCTTCAGAAAGGACACTGGACCGCTGGCGATGCCCCCGGTGGTGCGAACGACATCGTTCTTGGGACGCAGGCGGGTGAAGCTGAAACCAGTCCCGCCCCCCGATTTATGTATGAGTGCGGCATTCTTGATAGAATCAAAAATGCTGTCCATGCTGTCACCCACGGGCAGCACGAAACAGGCGGCCAGCTGCTGCAGCTCTCGCCCGGCATTCATGAGCGTGGGCGAGTTCGGGAGAAACTTACGTTCAACCATGCAGTCAGTGAACTCTTCCTGCAGCTCCCTCTGCTTCTCCTTATTCTCCCTGGCAATGTCGCACAGGGAAGCAAAATCCACCTTCATCTTTCCCTCCCGCACCAGGGAGGCGTGGGCGCGCCAGAGCGTCTCGACGTCCCGCTCATTCAGGTGGGGAAGCTCGGGGAGGTCCTCAGTTACCTCATCATCCGGGTTCACATCTTCCGTCTCCTGTGAGCCGGAGATGTCATAGACCTCCGGCAGGTAAAGAATGTCCATCGCGGATATGTTGCGGGCCACTCTCCTGAACATCCCTGCCGGAGTCTCCACCTGCTCACCCTCACTGTTTCGGGCCAGATAGCGCTTCTGCAGAACTGTGAGAGCATTGGAACTGAAACCGAGATCCTCATCTGTTGCCGGCTGAGAATCGTTCACGTGCAAACTGCCTCCTTTCCTGTCCATCTGTGTCCCTAATCCCGGGCGGGACAAGACGTTACGGTCTCGTACCGCCTCTGCAGGTTGGCCTCCGGCCCAACAGCAGAATAACTACCGCACATCTGTGGCCCGTTGCGGACCACTGCGCGCAACCGCTGCCCCTCGAAGCCGATTGGTAGGGGCCATTACTGCGGGAGGTGCAGTTCTCTGGTAGAGAGTGCACCGAGCCCCGGAAGCATCCCAGGACGAACCTTCCACCGGAGATGATGAAAAGGCACAAACCTGCGCGGGATAGGTACCATTAAAAAGCAGTTGGCGCACAAGTGCAAGCCAGATGACAACTCCTGCGGCATCTTCACACGGCACCGCTCACCACAGAGGTGGGGTGCCCTCCCGCTACCTTATCTTTCGAAAGCAATCGTGCCCGTGCGACGCCATCTACAGTGTCCAATAGAATGGCCGACGACAAAAAGCGACAACTCCGGAACCTCATGCAGGCGACGCACACTCATTGCCGGCCGGGGCATCCCTAACGACTGGAGAGTCCACGCCGCCCCAGCTCTTCGTCCAGCGCATGGTAGCGCCCTCGCAGGAAGGCGAACAACTGGTCCGCACGCGGAAGCAGATTACCTGCATCGTCAACCCAATCTTCCTCCGCGTGGACTGCCACCACCTCACCGGCGAACAGTTCATGGCTCCCCATATCCAACCGTCGCACCACGCGGCATTCCAGATTCACCGGACACTCCTCAATGAGGGGAGCCCATTGCAGCTTCTGCGCGGCAACCTCGGTGAGACGGGACTCAGCAAACTTGTCCACGTCGCGCCCCGACACGGTACCACAGTAATCGAGTACATCAACCTGCTCCCTCGTGGGCAGATTGATCACGAACTCCTCCGAATCGGCAATGATCCGATGCGAGTGCCGGGCCGGAGTGACGCCTATCCCGATGGTGGGAGGGCTGGAACAGAGAACACCGGCCCAGGCTATGGCAATGATGTTGGACGAGGATACATTCTCTGCTGCGCAGCTGACCATCACCGCAGGAACGGGATAAAGGTGCGGTCCCGGCTCCAGGATCAGCTTCTCACTCACGGGTGAAGCCTCCTTTCGATCATGAAATGTATCGGGATGCCGGTGCCAGCGCCCCGGGCAACCGGACCCGCATACGCTTCAGCCTTCTCTCCTGTACAGTATTTCCCCCTCGATCATAGTCATCTCACACCGGGTGAAGTTCATCAGCGGGTTACCATCGAAAATGGCCAGATCGGCATCCTTACCCGGCTCGAGACTTCCCACCCGGTCGTGAATGCCCAGCACCTCAGCCGGGTTAATGGTTATGGCCCGCAGCCCCTCATCCTCGCACATTCCCTCCCGCACGGCCAGACCGGTGACTACCGGGAGCCACTGCGTAGCGGACGAGGCATCCATCTGAATGCAAACCTTGATGCCTTCCCGCGCCAGAATACCGGGGTTCTTCAGGGTCACATCCTTGATCTCCATTTTGCCCCGCGCCATGAGGAGAGGACCCACTATGCAGGGCACTCCCCTACCGGCCAGAAATTCCTTGACCTTGTAGCCCTCGGTGACGTGTTCCAGGCTATAGTCCAGATCAAATTCCTCCGCAATCCGGGTGGCCGTCACGATATCGTCGGCGCGATGACAGTGAATGTGCGCCCGCATTTTACCGTCGACGACCCGCCCCAGCGCCTCCCACTTCAGGTTTCGCTCGGGAAGATCGGGTGCACTGCCCTCATCCTCGCCCTTCTTGCGTGCACGCTCGATACTGTCCAGATAGTTGCGGGCAGACACCAGTGCCTCGCGCAGGACGGCAGCATTGCCCATACGGGTTGCGGGCATCTTCTTCTGTCCCTCACCGTATACTCTTTTCGGGTTCTCCCCGAGGGCCATTTTCATGCCCTCCGTGCCCGGTATGATCATGTCCTCTATGGTGCGCCCACGCATCTTGATGGCTATACCGGTGCCGCCAACCACATTGGCACTGCCGGGCTGGGTATAGGCAGCGGTGACCCCGGCGGAAACCACATCCTGAAATGCGGGATCCTGCGGATTCAGCGAATCGATGCCGCGCAGCTGCGGCGTAACTGGTTCAGTGGCTTCATTGCCGTCTGCCGTGGCCTCGGTGCTCGGCTCGCCAAAAAGACCTATATGGCTGTGTGCATCGATAAACCCGGGGGTGACCCACTTCCCGGAAGCATCGATTATTTCGGCATCTTCCCGAATCTGCACATCCGTTCCAACCTGCGAAATTCGACCATCCTCGATCAACACGGTTCCCGGCTCGAGCGTACCCTGAGTGATGGTCAGTACCCTGCCGTTGACTATAGCCAGCACACTACCGCCTCCCAGTCGTTGAGATGCAATGAGACCCGACTCGAATGGAGATCTCCTTGTCAACTACTTCACCCAGGGTCACTGCCATCCCTGCATCTGGCCCAAAGCTCTGTCGAAATGCATCGATTGTCGACGGAGCGAGCTCGGAATCTATATCTTCATGTCGCCGGGAGCGATCCGCCCGGATAGACGCATATACTTGGCGGCGATCCCCGAGATCACTGCCGGCAGGATGAAATGCAGTACCGCCATGGACAGGAGCACTCCGGCAGACCATCCCATGGCCGTCACAGTGGCAAACTGCCCGACCAGTCCACTGGTTCCCATACCCGCTCCCCATTCTGTACTGTCCATGCGGAAGACCAGCGTTGCCAGAGGTCCGGCAACCATGCTGGCGACAGTGACAGGGATGCCTATGATCGGGCGCCGGACCACGTTGGGAATCTGCAGCATGCTGGTCCCCAATCCCTGCGACACCAGCCCTCCCACTCCGTTATCCGGATACGATGCAACGGCAAAACCGATCATGTGAGCACAGCATCCAGCGAGGGCCGCACCGGCAGCTATTCCGCTCAGATCGAGAGCAACTGCCAGAGCCGCGCTGGAGATTGGCGCCGTCAGCGCCCATCCCATTACCACCGCCACAATTATGCCCATGGGAAGGGGGTGCAGCTCAGTGGCCCACATTATGAACTGGCCCAGGCCTGTCATGAATGCCGCTATGGGTGGTCCCACGAACTCGGCCGCACCCACACCCGATATGACGACCACGCTGGGCGTTACGATGATGTCCAACCGTGTCTCTTGCGCCACCATCTTGCCCAGCTCAGTCGCCACCACCGCCGACACCCAGGCCCCGACCGGACCACCGGCGGCACCGGCATAACCGGCCACCACTGCCGCAAACAAAACCAGCGGCGGAGCACCAAAGGCGTGCGCCACCGCCACGGCAATGCCCGGCCCCATCATGTCCTGGGCGAACTCCCCCATCCGTATCAGCGACGGCAGCCCCAGCTGTGAACCCAGCGTATCCAGGATGACCCCGATAATCAGGGTGCCAAACAGACCGAGAGCCATGGCGCCGAGACCATCAATTAGATATCTCTGCACCGTAAACTCAATGTTCTTACGACGTAGAAACTGTTTCACTCGATTGCCGATCATCCTGTGAACTACCTGCCCTCCCGGTTGAGATAAGCTGCAAACCAATCGGTCAGGCGATGTAGGCGGTCCATGCGGTTGTGCGGTTTGCCGGAACGGGATAGCTCGTGATTCTCGCCCGAGTAACGGACAAACTCACACTCCACTCCCAATCTCTTGAGAGCCACAAACCACTGTTCTGCCTGTTCCATGGGACAGCGCAGGTCCTCCTCCGCATGGACAATGAGTGTGGGAGTTTGCACATTTGGCGCATGCCGCATGGGCGAACGGGACATGATGAACTCTTCTTCCTCCCACAGATCGGCACCACCCATCCCCCGGCGGTTGCTGTAGAAACCTATGTCGCTGCACCCGTACTTGGTGTAAAGATTGGAGATGGAGCGAAAGGTCACCGCCGCGGCAAAGCGATCCGTCTGGCTGACTATCCAGTTGGTCATAAACCCTCCATAGCTGCCACCCGTGACCCCCAGACGCTTCTCATCCACCCAGTCAAAGGCACAGGCAGCATCCACAGCAGCCATGAGGTCACGATAGTCATTGCCACCCCAGTCGCCTATTACGCCAGCGGCATGCTCCTCCCCGTAACCCTTGCTGCCGCGGGGATTGGTATACAGCACTCCGAAACCGGAAGCTGCCAGAAGCTGGTACTGATGCATGAAGGCATTGCCGCTGGTGGCCGCGGGTCCGCCGTGTATCTCCAGAATGAGCGGATACTTCTCACCCTCGCAGTATTCTGTCGGGCGCAGCAGCCAGCCTTCCATCTCCCAATCATCCGTCCCGGCAAATGTGAACCTCTCCGGCCGGGCCAGCTGGATCTGGTCGAGAATCTCGTCGTTAAAATCGGTGAAGCGGACCGGATCACCTGACGCCTTCTTCACCCAGAGATCGCCCGGATTATCATAATCGGCCCCAACTGCGGCAATGGTGGGATCTCCTGCGGCATTGACCGAGTAGGAAGTGATGACCGGCGGAAATCCCCGCAGGTCACAAACCCCACCGGCGCGATCCGTCTCATACAGACCGCAGTTCCCCCCATCTGTCAGGCTGAAAAGGATTGATGCACCGCCGCGGCACCAGGCGGGGCCACCCTCTCCCTCATCAAAACGGGCATCGCCCATCACACTGTTACCCACGCTCCGATCAAAGTCTGCCGTCAGAGAACGGAACTCCTGGCCGGCGGGAGAAATGAGGCTTAACTGAGTATTGGCGGTCATGGAGTCGCCCTTATCATGCCCGAAAAAGGCGACGACCTCGCCGTCCGGAGAAATCCGCGGGAGAGTGACGGGACCCGCACCCTCGGTGATGCGACGTACGGAGCCGTCGGACATATCCACGCAATAAAGATCGGGCACATAGTACATCTCCAGCTCACAGCGCCGATCCGCAGTGAAGAACAGGCGGTCGCCATCCGGGGACCAGGTCGGTTCATTCTGGTCATTTGCGTGATCGGTCAGCTGCTGGGTTTCCCCATCGCGCACGCCCGTCACCCATATTTGATATCGGCGCTGGTCCCGCATAAAACCCCGACCATTGAGCTTGTGCTTCAGACGCCTCGTGGCATAGACATCTGCCTTTCCTTTATCGTCCCCGTCCGCCTCACCGTCGGGTTCAGCACTGAAAGCGATGTGTTCACCATCCGGGGACCAGGCAATCGATGCTATGTTGCCAGAGAAGTCACCGACCGGCTGCGCCTCGCCCCCACCCGTATCAATGCGGTAGATCCGGCGCTCACCAGCACGGTTGGAGATAAAGGCAATCGAGCCGCCGTCTGGACACCACCGCGGAGAAGTATCACGCACAGCTGCATCGGTCCGCCGGGGCCGGGTGAGCGGCCGCACAGACGACGGATCATCCGCGTCCGCCATCCACAGTGACGAGTAGTAGCCATTGTTATTCAGGTCGAACTCTGTAAGGACAAAAACGACTCTGCTTCCGTCGGGAGAAACCTGCGGATCACCGACAAACCGCAGCTCCAGAAGATCCTCCGCCTGCAATGCTCGTCTGTCTGGCATGCAATCTCTCCTCACAAAACCGTGTTTGCTCAACCAACCTTCGCCTGTCACTGGCGCGAAGGACGCAAGATTATGGTGATGCGATTTCCATTCAAGGTCACAGGACAACACTCCTGTCACATGCGATCATACATAAAGAGCTCTTCCGTGCTCAGTTTGTCGCGGGGAGCGCCTCTCTCTCCCGCGTGCCCCACCGCCAGGGCCACCACCGGCTCCATATCTTCCGGCACCTGCAGATACTGCCTTACTGCTTCACTTTCCCACATACCGAGCCAGATGGTTCCCAGTCCTCGCTCCACGGCAGCCATCTCCAGTTGGGCCAGTGAGATGATGACGTCAGAGCGTGCGCCCGGCTTGCTGCGCTCCGCAGCGATACCGAAGATGAGCACGCCGGCATCCCGCACAAAATCCTGCATGCTCGCGCACTGCACCAGCTCACCAATCCGCTCCGCATCGCGCAGTAGCACGAACCGGCGAGCCTGCCGGTTGCCCGATGTTGCCGCCCATCGGGCCGCCTCCATGAGGTATTCTAGGTCTTTTGTGTCCACCGGATCTCCCGTGAAACTGCGCACGCTCCACCGTCGCCGGCACATATCCAGTACATTCATTGCTGTCGCCTCCTTTACCACCCAACAGAAAGAGCTAACCCACCATACTCACAGCGCATAATCGTCAAACCAATCCATTATGAAATCCAGGCGGCGCAGGCGCAGGCGCGGCGTACCAGAGCGGGAGAGTTCATGATTCTCACCGGCAAACCGAACGAAGACCGCCTCCTTCTGCAGACGCTTCAGCGCCACAAACCATTCCTCCGCCTGCGAGATTGGACAGCGCAGATCCTCCTCCGCATGCATAATCAGGATGGGGGTCTCGACGTTGTCGACGTAATTGATGGGAGAGCGCTCCAGGTATCCCATGGGATCATCCCAGGGATGACCGGGGAACTCATACTTACCGTGGTTGAACCCAATATCACTGGTGCCGAACATGCTGTAGCGATTGCTGCTGCTACGCTGCGTAACAGCCGCCCGAAAACGATCGGTGCGCGTGACGATCCAGTTGGTCATGAAGCCGCCGAAGCTGCCGCCGGTGACACCGAGACGTCCCGGGCTGTAGGAAAACTCTCTGACTGTATGATCCACGGCGCGCATGAGATCCTGGTAGTCCTTCCCCCCCCAATCACACCGCGTGGCCGCGGTGAACTCCTGTCCGTATCCACGGCTCCCATGGGGATTCACATACAGAATCCCATACCCCTCCGCGGCCATCACGTGAAACTCGTGGTAGTAACCGTAGCCGTAGGCTGCATGCGGCCCTCCGTGAATCTGCAGGATGGCCGGGTATTCACCGTGCTCATCCTTACGATCCTCCACGGACGGGTGCAGAACCCATCCCTGGATGGCCGCACCCTCTGCGCCGGCAAATTCAATCTCGTCGTATGAACTCAAATGATATCTATCCAACCATTCGTTCACAGCAGTCAGCTGCTGCAATCCTTCTTCTTCCGAATAGGTCCAGATGTCACCGGGTCGATGCACCGTCTCGGCAACCAGTGCAAAACGCTGCGCCTCATCGGAATAGCTGAATTCGGTTATCACCCACGGTTCCTCCGTCACTGCAGTCACCCCGGAACCATTGGCGTCCAGGCGATAGAGATTGCATGCACCGAGGGAAGTACTCAGAAAATACACCCGTTCCCCGTCAGCTGTCGGCACTGGCTTCTGTGCACCGCTCCCATAGCGACAGTCGCCCCCGACTGCATTACCGACTCCAGCGTCAAAATCGGGCAGAAGATCTTCCGCACCTCCGGCGAGCGGGGATACAGACAGTAGTGTCGGTTCCGTGGCCCCAAAGAACTCATTGCCGTGCCCCACGTAAAACATGGACTCTCCCGGACCACAGAGGACCGGCATGGAACACGGCCCCTCGCTCTCCGTGACCCGCACCGGCTCGGCCCCCACCTCCGGCACAGATCCATCGGCGGGGAAGAAATACACGTCAGAATAGTCTACATAATCGGGATCGGCGCATCGCACTGTGATGCAGGCCACGTACTCGCCCGCCGGATCCCAGGCGGGCTCAGTGTGATCGTACGGGCCGTCGGTTATTCGCCGCGCATCACTCGTACCGTCAGCGCCCACCACGAACACGTGTGTATATTTGTCGTGGATGAACCCGGCACCATTCAGCTTGTAGCGCATTTTCCGGATGATCCGCACTCCATCTTCCTGCTCTTCCTCTGTGCCCGCAGAGAGTTCGCCCTCCGACAGGGAGGCAACATAGGCCAGTCGATCGCCCTCCGGTGCCCAGGCAAATGAGCGCACGCCACCGTCCTGCTCGGTCAGTCGCCGCGGTTCACCTCCCGCAAAGGGCATGATCCATATCTGCGCTTCCCCGTCTCCGCGCTGGGACAGGAAAGCCAACCGACGACCATCGGGCGACCATCTCGGGTGATAATCCCGATTCCCGCGGGTAAATTCCCCCATTTCCCCCGTCTCAGTGGAGACGACCCTGATCCGACTCACGTACTCGTCTTCTTCTCGGTCCACGTGGGTATGCACAAATGCCACCCACGCACCATCCGGGGCTATGCGGGCATCAGAAACCCAACTATATCTGTACAGATCCGCTGTCTGGAGGCGGCATCCTGACTCGGACATTCGCTGCGACATTGCATCAAACTCCTTTCTGGACAGCCTGGGGCGAGGATAACCCTCGCCCCAGGTTTTCTGCACAAAAATCAAGAAGTGGGGAGTTGGTCGAGCGGGGGGTCGACCCCATCAGGTATGGGTGATTGATAGGGTTCTTCCCTGGTGGCTTCCTCAAAAGCCTCCTTGGCCCGACGCAGCAGTTTCTCGTCGGTGAGAAGCTCCCACCCGGTTCGGCCGAGAACTTCAGCGGCGGTCAGCATACCCTTGTGCCCGATACCCATACCCGTGGTGGCGGTCAGCTGCCAGGAGTGACCGGCAGCGCCGAGGACAGCACAGGCAGTGGAACACTCGGCAGTGGGTGTGACCCAACTGACATCGGCCACGTCAGTTGACCCTCCGCCACTGCGTCCCTCTGGCTCCCTGGGGGGAATGAGGTCCTCGTGCAGGTAGTGTTGCCGCAGATCCACATTGTGCTCGCGCTCGATGTTCTTCAGGGAACGCTCGCGCTGTCCCTCGGGCAGGTTCTCCGTCAGCTGCCGCGCAAACTCGCGCTCTTCTTCCGTAAACTGCGGCGGCCCGACTTCTTGCATATGTTTCCAGATAGAGTCGGCAATCGGACGGTTGGTGAGTTTGTGATAACACCCCGACAAAAACTCCGTCTCCATCTCTGTTTCTGTCATATGTGCGGCTCCCTCGGCAATCCTGAGGACCCGCTCGTAGATCTCCTCCACCTCTGCACGTTCGGGCGCCCGAACGTAATACCACACTTCTGCCTCGGGGGGAACGACATTGGGTTCCCCGCCACCGTGGGTGATCACATAGTGCAATCGGGCCTCCTCAATGACGTGTTCTCGCAAGTAGTTCACGCCGACATTCATCAGTTCCACCGCATCGAGCGCGCTGCGTCCCAGCTCCGGTGCGCCGGCTGCGTGAGATGATCTGCCCAGGAAGCGAAATTTGACCGAATTCATAGCCGATGAACTGGCCAGTCGCACGGAGTTGATCGGAGCTGGGTGCCAACAGAGTGCGGCATCCACATCATCCAGGAGCCCGTCCTTGACCATATAGACCTTGCCGACCAGGGTCTCTTCCGCCGGGCACCCGTAATATCGTACCGTTCCGTCCAGTTCCTTCTCCTCCACAGCTCGGGCCACGGCCACGGCACCGGCCAGAGAGGCCGTGCCCAGTAAATTGTGGCCACAGGAGTGTCCCGGGGCATCCTCTTCCAGCGGCTCCTGCCAGGGGACAGGCTTCTGCGAGGTGTGGGGAAGCGCATCATACTCGCCGAGAAATGCAATTACCGGTTCCCCCGAACCGTATGAAGCGACGAAGGCGGAGGGCATCCTGGCGACTCCCATCTCCACCTCGAACCCGGCCCGCCTGAGGTAATCTGCCTGCGCTTCAGCTGACTTGTGCTCCTGCAGACCTACCTCTGCATATTCCCATATTGTGTCGCTCAAGTCCACAAACTCGTCGCGCCTGCTCTCAATAGTCTCAGCTATGATATCGAAACCAGACAAGTTCATTCCTCCCCTTCCCATGAGAAGCTTAAATGGTCCTCTCGGTGCCGGTTCACTACACCTTCCCCAGCTTCCGCACGCCAATCCGAAACCCTGCAACGGTCTGTGCGGGATCCAGAATATCTACCTTATAACGGGAGCTACCCCGACCATCATAATGCAGCAGCCCGCCCCAGTCCCGAGAGCGGGCTGCACAGCGCTTCAGTTGTGCATCAACTAGCGCGGGCGAAAGGTATCGCACCGCGTCTCGGAAGACGTGCGAACTCTCGAGCCGCCCAGGGCGCCAGTCTCCATTCGGGCACTGCCGTGTTCCTCCGGCGAATCCCGATTTACCAGAATCTGGTCGGCTTCACATCTGTCTCCCGCGGCGTAATAGCGACAGGTATCCACAGTGCAGCCTATGCGTCCATCCTGCGTCATCACTCAACCTCCTCACCGGTAGGTAAATCCTTGCTACCCACTATGGTTCCCCGGCAGCTGGGAGGTATGAGCGAGAAAAAAGAGGGCCCGCTGCTGCGAGCCCTGGCATTATGAGGTTCTTTTCCCGTCCAATGGCTCACTCACTCCACGGTTATTGCGACGTAAGCGCCACCTTCCTCTTCAATCTCGACCAGCTTACCACCCTCGGCACCCTCCAGCATATCGGCCAGCTGTCCAAGGTTGACACCCTGTTCCTCCATCTCCTTGCGAGCACTCTTCGGGATGAAACTATCCACGACTCGTACGAGCGAGAAGGGCAATCTGATGTCTACCTTGTCGCTTTCGTCTATTACCTTAATGTGAATCCACTTTCCGGCGCCGTCCCGCGCGGGCGGATGGCGCTCGGCATCTGCCTCTTCCATCGCTGCGAGCATCTTGGTCGCCTCATCCACCGATATCGTACCATTTTCCACCATCTCGAGAACCCGTCGGCGCTCATCGGTACTCTGCTTGTCCTCAGCCACACCGCACACTCCTTTCTGAGCTACCTGCACTCTATCAAAACATAATCTGAGTCACCGCTGGCCACCTCGATACGGGCCCCGGCCGGCATCCTGCGCACCTCCGACAGAAACACCCGTATCGCCCGCATACCTCCTGGAACCTGTTTCTCTATGGATTCATTGGCCTCGCTCGGCACAAACCTCAGGGTCCAGGAAGCCAGAGTCAGCAGCCAGCCACACAAGAACCAGGGAACTGTGATGCTCAGAACCTTCTCGCCCTCATCCTCGATACGCATACGCAGCCAGCGAGCGGGGCGCACCCGGCTTCCCCTCCGGCTGTCACCGGCAGGAACTGCAACGACATCTCCCCTATGAACCTCCGCCTCCTCATTTCCCTGCCGTAGGCTTACCCTGTTCATACTCGCCCCTCCCCATTAAAATCATTATCATTCATTGCATGCTTGAATAATACACTTGCCATTGCAATAATGTCAAGGTATTAATCACAAATCTTTATCATATGAGCAACGATGGAGAATATGATAATCATGTCGGTTTCGCATAATCATGGGAGCGGGAGGTGGAGCAGTGCACCGACGGAATGCAGTCATGGTGTTGGTGGTGTCGGCTGCAGCCGGGATCTGTCTGGGGGGGCTGCTGCAGGGAAGCACTACAGAGCGCGGAGATTCAATCGCAACTGGCGTCACTCTCGATGGATACCCAGTGGGGGACAGAAGCCCGAGCGAGATCAGATCCCTGCTGCGGCGGGTCGAACGGGCCTCACTGCTTCCCCCGCAGCCCGGCCAATCTCCCCCACATTCATTCGCAGTGGCTCCCCGCAGCGGGCTGCGGGTGAGTCTAACCGTCCAGATGCAGCGGCTGGAGCGGGCACCAGAAGGGGCCGATCTACGGACAGTCTACGAGCTGATTTCCCCTGACCCAATCATCGAAGACGGAGAAGTGGCAGTGGGGCGAGCGTCCAGCGGCCTGGACGCAGTGGGCCTGATGATCAATGTGGCCTGGGGTGATGAGCATCTCGCCCGGCTACTACAGGTACTGGAAGGACGG
>PUMM01000127.1 GCA_003551365.1 Clostridia bacterium | reverse complement strand
TTTTGGCAAATCCCCGGGCAACGAGTCCTGGCCCCCGCCGCAGATTCTGCCATCCGTGCGAGACCGCCACTGCGGCCATGGTTCCCCCCAGAACGATCAACAGGGCGGAAGGGTCCCAGAAGGTCGTCACCGCGCCACGGGTGGAGATCGACCAGAGCAGGAGAACTACTCCCGCTATCAGCCCCAAAACTGCCGAAAATTCCACGCTTACACCTCTATTCCTTGCCCATGGTCATCCGGAAGATTGATCTTCTGACGATATTTGATCACGCGCCCGACCACATCATCGATGGACTCGGATACCATCAGCTTCTTGCCCGTATGCAGTGTGATCATGGTGTCGGGAGTCGCCTCAATTGCTTCAATTAGCTCGGCATTTAGGTACATCGTTTTTCCGTTGAGACGGGTCACCGGAATCATATTGACCTCCCGCCTGGCGACTCCCGACACCTATGCGTCATGTGCGTCGTCTCATCAGCGCTTCAGATGCGTCAGTTCCTCCAGCAGTTCGTCCGAGGTAGTGATTATCCGCGAGTTGGCCTGAAAACCGCGCTGCGTGATGACCATCTCGGTGAACTGGTCGGACAGATCCACGTTGGACATCTCCAGAGTGCCGGCCTCCAGGCTGCCGCGCGGACCGGTGTCCGGCGAGCCCACCTGCCTGAGACCGGAGTTGTTGGACTCGCGGTACAGACCGGAGCCCTCGCTCTCCAGACCGCCCGGGTTGGAGAATGCCGCCACGGCGACCCGCCCCAGCCGCTGTGAACGTCCATTGTCATACACTCCGGTGATTCCCCCGCCCGAGTCTATGGAGAAGCTCTCCAGGGTGCCGGCGGGGAAGCCGTCCCGCTCCGTCGCCGAAACGGTGGAGGACCCGGAGTACTGGGTTATGGCGGAGAGGTCCAGTGTGACGTCCATGTCCTCTCCCTCTTCGAACACGATGGTGATATCGCGGGTTACTTCATCATCGTCGTCCTCGCCCTCAACTGTGCCATCGTCACTAAAACTGATTTCGTCCCCGTTTTCGAAACTGATTTCCTCTATGGCATCCGATTGCCCCTCTACGCTCAACTCCCATTCATTACCGCCTTCATATGCAAATTCGACCTCAATGGTGTGTTCGTTGCCCAGCGAATCGAACACCTCGACCGGCGCGGTGAATCCGTAGTCCGTATCCCCTCCGGCCCAGAGATTGTTCTCGAAGACCACCCGTTCCGTGGCCTCGGCGCCCAGGCTCTCACCCAGGGATATGCGCAGATCCTCCAGGTTGCCGGCGTCCGTCCGCGGCAGCTCGCCTTCGCTGTCGGCGCGCCATCCCTGCAGTCGCTGACCTCCATCGGTCACCAGGTAACCTTCCCCGTCAGTATTGAAGGCGCCGGAGCGCGTATACAGCGATTGATCGCCATCCCGCACCATGAAATAACCAGCCCCCTCAATAGCCATATCGGTATCCTGTCCAGTCGTTTGCAGGCTTCCCTGCTCATCCACTCTGTCTATGGACGCCAAAGAGGTTCCCAGCCCCACCTCGACTGCATTACTGCCCCCGAGGTCATCGCCGGGCGCTGCGGCACCTTCCAGCGTTTGATTGAACATCTCGGCGAACGTAGCGCGGGAAGATTTGAATCCCGTCGTGTTCACATTGGATATGTTATCGCCAATTACATCCATCTTGGTCTGGTGATTCTGCAGGCCCGATACGCCCGCGAACATCGAACGAAGCATGTTACTCTTACCCCTTTCCGGTTATGTCCGGGCGGACCGCGTCTGGCGTTCGGCGGTCCGGACTTCCTCCGTGAGGTCCAGTCCTAGTCGGCTATAACGGCGGAATCGATATCAGTGAATACTCCCTCGCCGCGCCGATCCCCGGAAACTACTGTTATAAGGGTCCGCTGGGCGACGTTGACCACCATGGCCATATCATCCAGCAGGACCAGCGATGTCTCTCCACCCCGCTCCTTTACCTGATCCAGAGCCTCTTCCAGTCGATCGCTCTGCCCGGGATCGATCCGGATGCCTTCCTTCTGCATACGGGCCTCCGCGTGGCGGCTGACCTGCACCTTCTCCTTCACCTTCGCGTCGAAGACCTCATCGAAGGTGCGGTCGGTCCCGGGGGATTGCTTGATTCGACGATCTCCGGCCCCAGTGCGGGGCGGCTGGTTTATTCGGTTGCTGACGATATCATTCGGGTTCACCATTGTTCTCACTCTCCGCGGGGTCCGCGCGACGCAGCTGCGAGACCTCATCCATGGTCACGCGATCGCCCTGATCCGTGGTCAGAACCAGTTCATCCTGTTCCCACCGGATCGATTCGACGATTCCCTCTATCTCCTCACCACCTGCACACTGGATGGACAGCTCCTCACCCAGCAGACTGGCCCCCAGCGAGGTCATCTGGTGCCGCGCCAGAGTCTGCATCTGGCTCAGGGTGGAGAACTGGGCCATCTGGGCAATGAAATCCCGGTCATCCATGGGATTCATCGGATCCTGGTGCTGCAGCTGCGCGACCAGGAGCTGAAGGAACTCACTCTGCCCCAGTTCGGTGTCCATGCCCGATACCGCACTTTTGTGCTGCGCCGCTTCCACCTCTGCCGTGTTGTCGGTGTTGATCTGCACAACGATCTCCCCCTTTTATCTAGACAAGCATATCCAGTGCGTCCGAAGCCGCACCTCGGGCCTCTCGGGAGTGCATCCCGGGCGCAACTTCCTGCGCTTCAGGCTCCACATCGCCGGCGTCATCCCACGACGGCTGCTCCTCCCAGGCATCCTCCGAATCTCCGATGTCGGAACCGAAATTCAGATCGACACTATCGTAGCCCATGTCCTGTAAGGTGCTCCTCAGTTCTCCCATATTGTCGGACAGATCGCGCAGCAGCTGCGGGTTCTGCACCAGCAGCCGTCCGCTTAGGTTCTCGCTGTCGGTGCGCAGTCGGATGGTCACAGAGCTGCCTTCCGAATCCCGCACCTGAATGCGGACTGACGTTCGCTCGCTCGGCTCGAACTCGGTCTCGCGCATCCTGCTCACACTCGCGGGATCGAAGTCACCGCGCAGGGGGCGAGTCATCGACGGCAGGTCTTCTCCGCCCCGACCCGGCTCAGCGAATCTGCCGGCAGCATCCGCGGCACCCTTCTCCGCCTCGGTGCCGGTCTTCACCACGCGGCGCCCATGCTCACTGGCAGTCGACTCACCCTCACTTTTCGACTGCCCGGAAGCGGCACGCAGGCGACTCGTTATCCTGCCATCATCTGTCGGGTCCTCCCCCGGCTCCGCGCTGTCAGCTGCATGTTTCGCCCGGACGTCTACCGCATCCAGCCGCTCACCCGGTCGAATGGCGGCCAATGAGGGTTGCTTCCGCGCCTCCTTTGCCTGCCCGTTCAGTATGGCCTGCAGCTCCTCTCCGGTAACCCGGCGATAGTTCTTGCCGGCGGCGACATCCTCACCGCTCGCCGTCGCCAGTTTGGTCTGCGCTGCCGATTGGAACAGCCTGGCAGCGTTTTCCATCGAGTCCTTCTCCAGCGACGCAGATTGCTCCGCCGGTGAGTCATCCGCCCGGGTCTGGCTCTGCATCAGCAGATGCATGATTCGACGCGATGCAGCTGCGTCGCGCGGCACCTCACTGACGGCGACCTGTCCGTCACCGGGTTCGCCGCTCAGCCACTGGCCCCGCCCAGGGGCGAATTCGGAGACAGCATCCTCTCCTCCCTGCGCCCGCACATCCCACACCACATCGTGCGCCACCATCTCCATTTTCTGCTGTGGTTGCACAGTCGCGGAGAATGGGTTTTCTGCCTCTCCGGTTTCCGCAGCATCAGCGAGAGGGGCCTTCACCTCCCCATCTGCTGCAGAATCGGGGAGTGGGGTCTTCGCTTCCTCTGCAGGCAGCAGCGAGGCCAACAGGGCGGCCATCGCCCCGCTTTCGCCCTCCGGTTCCCCGCTCTCCTCTCCTTCCGTCTCAGCGGCAAACATGTGCAGCAGTTGTGTCCAGATGGTCTCCCAGTCCTCTCCGTCGGCCTCCCCTTCATCTGCAGTTGCCGCAACTGCATCCGTCGGGGGGAGTCCGATCAGAGCATCCAGTATCTGCAAGGCATCATTCACAGTGGGTCCTCACCTCCCTTCCTCACGTGCTGTCCGGTGGCAATCTCGTCGATCAGTTTCTGCTCCCGCTGCAATCGCTCCCTTCGTTGTCTGCTCTGCTCGCGTTCACGCAGCTTCTGTAGGGACTCTTTTCGCTGCCTGGCCCGCTGCAGCTGCTGCCTGCGACGACGCACCAGATGCTCTTTGCGGGTGAGATCCTCCTCGCTTCTGGAGTGATCAATCTCCAGCTTCACCCGGTGTGACCACTGTCGATGCAGGGTGTCCGCCCGACATCCCTCATACCCGCTGCGAAGCATGGATAGCGCTGACTGATTGAGATCATGTCGGGCACTCTCAAGCGCCTCCCGACTCGCATCGCGCAGGCGATGGGCCCGCCGGGTCTTCATCTCCTCCATCTCACACAGCTTGCTGCGCAATCGATAGATTCTCTCCAGGCGAAACTCTCTCTCCCTCATCTAGCTCTCTCCCTCAGAACCGAACAACCGGATCAGCTCGGATTCGGTGTCCTGCAGGGGCCAGTACTCGCCCGTCCCCTGCCGCAGAAAGTCCACCATATTCTGTCGATTGTCCATGGCCCGGTCCACTGTCGGATCCGATCCCCGTTGATATGCACCGATGTTGATCAGATCGCGGGCATCATCGTATGCGGCCATGAGTTGCTTGAACTGCAGCGCCGCATCCTGGTGTTCCTCCCGCGTCACATCCTCCATGAGGCGGCTTATGCTACCCAGCACATCTATCGCCGGGTAGTGACCCTCGTCGGCCAGGGCCCTCGACAGCACGATGTGGCCATCCAGAATCCCCCGCACCGTGTCGGCCACCGGTTCGTCCATGTCGTCCCCCTCTACCAGTACGGTGTAAAAGGCGGTCATGGTTCCCCGGTCCGAGTTTCCCGAACGTTCCAAAAGCCTCGGCAGCAAAGAAAACACTGATGGAGGGTATCCCCGCGTCGTGGGAGGTTCGCCCGCCGCCAGCCCCACTTCCCGCTGGGCCATGGCAAAACGCGTCAGCGAATCCATCATGAGCAGAACGTTCTGCCCACGATCGCGAAAATATTCGGCCACAGCGGTGGCCACAAAGGCTGCCTTGATTCGTACCAGGGGTGGCTGATCCGATGTAGCGACTACAACCACAGACTTCCTCCGCCCTTCCGGTCCCAGATCGTCCTCGATGAAGTCCCGAACTTCCCGGCCCCTTTCGCCGACCAGGCCTATGACATTGACATCCGCCTCGCTGCTGCGGGCGATCATGCCCAACAGCGTGCTCTTCCCAATGCCGCTCCCGGAGAAGATCCCCACCCGCTGCCCCCGCCCACAGGTCAGAAGCCCATCGACGGCGCGAATACCAACTTCCAGCGGTTCAGCGACGCGGGCCCGCTGCAGTGGAGAAGGCGGATCGGCGTAGATGCTGCGGGAGTCGCGCAGATCCGGCACTTCGCCCTCGTCTATCACTCGGCCCAGGCCGTCCAGAATGCGCCCCCGCAGGGCATCGCCCACCGGTACCTCGAAGGTGCGCGAGACGACCTGCAGGCGCGTCCCCGCCTTCAGGCCCTGGACATCGGCCAGAGGCATCAACAGCAGGGAATTCTCATTGAATCCCACCACCTCGGCCAGCACCTCGTCTGTACCGTCATCCGAGAGAAGCCGGCACAGCTGTCCCACGCGCACTGCCGGGCCGCGCCCCTCCAGCGTCAGTCCGAC
>PUMM01000157.1 GCA_003551365.1 Clostridia bacterium | reverse complement strand
TAATGACATTCCACCCGGAACTCATGCCGACGATTCTGCTGATAAGTATTGCCGGCGCGAGAGAGGGTGTACCCTTCCCCGTGCTTGTGGAAGTCCTGATCCTGGATGGTCTCTTTGAACTGCTCCGGGAGGCCGGGGTGCGGCTGCCGATGGCCATTGGCCAGGCGCTAAGCATCGTCGGTGCGTTGATCATTGGCGATGCCTCCATCCGGGCCGGACTGGTATCCCCCGCGGTGGTCATTGTCATCGCCCTGACTGCCATTGCCAGCTTTGTAACCCCCATCTTCAGCCTGGGAATAGCCGTACGCCTGGTGCGGTTCATATTCACAATTGCGGGAGCAATAATGGGTATTTTTGGCATACAGTTTGTCCTGCTTTTGCTGGTCGTACATCTCTGCTCCCTCCGTTCGTTTGGAGTTCCGTACCTGACTCCGGTAGCTCCCTTCGTGCTGCGGGATATGAAGGACAACATACTGCGGCTATGGCTCTGGAAACTCCCCACCCGGCCCAAGTTCCTGGGTCAGCGCGATGAAAAGCGCCAGGACCCCACCTACAGCCCCCGACCCGATCCCAGGCAGAGATCGAGAGAAGGTGAGGATTGAAACATCCAGAAGAGAAAATCAACAACCGGCAGCTGTTCAGTATACTCTTTATGGTCAGGTCGACGGTGATGATGTCAATCTTGCCGGTTTTGACCAGTGCCGATGCCCTGCAGGACGCCTGGGTTGCTGCGGTGATATCCTTTTTCCCCGTTGCCCTGCTGCTTTACCTCATCTGCCGCACCGGCCAGGAGTATCCCGATATGACCGCGGTGGACTACATGCAGAATCTTTTAGGCAGGTGGGTGGGAAAGCTGCTCAGTGCATTTCTCATCTTCGTCTTTTTGCACATGGCCGCGGCGGAGAGTCGGATATACTCGGAGGTTATCACCACCGATTTTCTCACAGATACCCCGCTGGTCTTTGTGCTGGGTACGGTTGTTGTCCTCGGTTCGTTTGCCGCCCATGCGGGTGTAGAGGTCATTGGGCGCTGTGCCGATCTGTTGATGCCAGCTTTTCTGCTCATACTGCTGGGCAGTCTCCTGATTTCGGTGCCTCACTTACCGGAACGCCTTGGCAATCTCGAGCCGGCTCTAGCCCGGGGGCTGGGGCCGCCGCTGCGGGCCGCGGTGGTTCCCACCGGTGCCGCCGCAAGATTCTTGATACTCACTATGCTGATTCGTACACTCAACCAGCCCAGAAAGGCCCTGCGTACCTCTATGGCCTCTTTTACAATGGCGACGATCATGCTGATCATCGCTGCGGTGGTCGTCGTAGTCGTGCTGGGTCCGCACAAGGGGGCGCGGACACTCTTCCCCTTCTTCACCATGATCCGCACCATCCATTTGAGCGAGTTTCTCGAGCGAATGGAGATATTCGCGATTTTTGCCTGGGCCTTTGGGGCGTTCATTGGGGTGTCGATACTGCTCTACTGTGCCACAAAGGGGCTCTCGCAGCTGCTCGGTCTCCGGACATACCGTCCGCTCATTGGCCCGGTGTCTCTGTTTGTGCTCACCAATGCCAATCACACCTGGCGCGATTTGTTTCAGCTGCGCACATTCTACCATCCCGATCTGTACGGTCCGTGGGTCCTGTTGATATTCGTCCTGACGGTCGGGCTGCCGTATGCATTGCATGTTCTCAGGGGGAAGGGGAGTGATCATGTGCGGTAGGCTCATCGCGGGTCTGTTGATAATCATGCTTCTGGCCACATGTGTGGGCTGCTGGGATCGCCGTGACCCGGAGGTGCGCGGTTACGTGCTGGCAACAGCCCTTGACTACGATCCCGATCGTGATTTGTACCAGATTATCGTCCAGATTGCTCACGTGATGGGGCAGGTCGAAGAAGAGCATCGGGGGGGCAATCCGGACCCGGGCGAGCCCCGGCCCTTCTGGGTTCTGTCCGCCTATGGCGAGACTCCGTATCATGCGCGGGAGCAGCTGGTGGAGGGCACGTCGAGGGAGTTGTTTTGGGCACACAACATGGTCACTCTCTTTTCGGAAGATCTGGCCAGATCCGGCCTGTACCCCGCACTTGATTTTCTGGAAAGAGAACGTCAGCTCCGGCTGATTTCCCGACCGCTGGTGGTACAGGGCAATGTGAGGAAGCTCATGGAGGCCGAGTTCCCCCTGGAGGAAACCGGCGCACGGGGACTACAGCGGCAGATGGCAACGCTGCAGTTCGATGCGGACATCTTTCCAACCATGTTTCTCTCCGCAGTCTACAACCAACTGGAGCAGCCGGGTCGTGAGATAGTCATAGGCCGGGTGGAAGTGCTGGCAGACGATAGCGGTGGTGAGGGCGACGAAGATGATATGGTTGTTCCCCCCGCCAGACTGGGTGGAGCCGCCGCATTCACCAATGATGTCTTCAGCGGGTGGTTTGAGCCGGACGAGTTCAGGGGCTGGATGCATCTGGTGGGCGGAGAGCACCAGTCTTCATATTTGGTTCCCTCCCCCGGGGAGGAGGGGGCGAGTGTCGCTCTGAAATCCATATCAGAGACGGTGAGAATGTACCCGGTTGTGGACGGTGATGAGGTGCGGATCAGAATTGAGATGAAAGCCAGAGCCAAAATACAGGAGTACACCGGGAAGCACGAGATGCTCAGAGATGACCAGTTCATTGACTCGCTGCGGAGGCGGTCCGCCGAGGCTCTGCGGGCAGACATTGAGGCAACCATACGCAGATGTCAGGAGCTGGAGTCTGACGTCCTCGGTTTTGGCAACCTGATTTACCGCAAGAAGCCTCAAAAGTGGTGGGAGATTGAGGACGACTGGGACGAGATGTTCCCCGAGCTGAGGGTCGACATAGATGTTCAGTTGGTCATCAAGCGGGCCGGTCTGATCGGGCCGCCGGTCCAGAGGTGAGCATATGCTGTACACCGTTTGTGCCATCATCATAATCACACTTGTGCATATACGGGAGCTGGTGGACGAGAGCTGGCGGGAATGGGTTGCATTCTTCGCATGCCTGATGCTGTCGGCCTCCTATATGTCGATCTTTGGTATGGACCTCGCGGTGATGAACTTCACCGAGTTTCTCATGAGGTGGGTGGATTATATGTGGGAGATGTTGGATTGATGCGACCTACAGGGCAGGCTCCTGCATCGCCCGCCCCTATGAGCCTGGTCCGACAAGTCACCATTTTATGTCGATAGAGGCTGCCAGGGACCTGCGAGTGCGCGAACACCACAACATGCTGTCACCCCGGCTGCCAGACAGCGGGAAACCACACTCGACGAGTCCCCCGGAGGAGAACCTGCGTGTCCGGTGGTGTGGGGGACGGCGGGGATCCCCGTCTCTCATCCGATTGCCGGATGGATAGATGCCGGGAGCGGGAATTCTCCGTGGTGAATGGGTGCCGTTGGGCCTCAGGCGGGAGGTCGGGTGATCCGCA
Organism: Clostridia bacterium; assembly: GCA_003551365.1. GTDB lineage: Bacteria > Bacillota > Sulfobacillia > SLMV01 > SLMV01 > PWGR01. The sequence goes on along the minus strand of PUMM01000157.1, from coordinate 18,765 downwards.
GTGAGGCGAAACCCGTAAGCATGGCAGGCAGTGGGAGTCATCAGATCACTGTGAGAAATTGCTGCCCGGTCAACCGAGGGGGCAGCCCTGCGGGACCCGGCGGTTGTTCCATGTATCATGTTGTCATGGAGGTGAAAGGGTAGATGAAATGACCGGACCCGGGCAAACACAGACTGTGTGGGGTATGAGAGGCGGCTCGACGCAACTCATCGCCCAATGCGGGTCGCTTCCCAAATCAGGGCTGCCGGTCCGGGCCGACGCTCTCCGGGCATCCCCCGGACCGGCGGGCGATCACTCTGTGACCGGCAGGTAGAGAATGAAGGGCACGTCATCCATATTGACCGGTTCACCGGCACTGTATGCCACCATCATCCAGGGAGCGATGACCTCCTCCAGGCAGTGGTCATCGGTGTAATGGAACCTGCTGTCCTCGCGCCAGGTTACGAAGTCCTGCCACGTTTGCACCAGATCTGCGAACCGGCAGTGGGTCACCGCGTATGTTCCGCCGGGACTCTCCTTGATCTCGATGTCTTCCGATGCTGTCGCCCGGCAGCTGACGGTCATCCACTGCTCATACCCGTAATTCGGATCTGCACCCCCGGGACCCGGACGGTCAAAACCGAAAAACCGGTGCTCGTGAAGTCGGGAGAACAGTCCCATTTTTCGGGCCCATTTCAGCAGTTTCTTCCAGGCCTCGTTCTCCGGGTTCTGTCCATAACCCAGCGCAGCGGCCACCCGCATCGGCGGTAGTTGCTCGATACTGACCTCAATGCTGTGCATGGCGTCTCCTCCTCGGGTGCGCGGTGTAACCGTGCAGTGTGCGTTCATATATACAATATCAGATAATTCGGACGTGCGGTGCCCCACACTTTCCCGCGACGGAAGTGGGGGAGGTGAGAGGGGCATGGCTCGTCAATAGGGCCCCCGGATGCCATCAGTAACCATCTTCACAGGGATATGGCCCGCATCCAGACCTGCATGAGCTCGGAGACGTTTTTGCGAAATGAATCCTGGTCCGCCGCGTCGATGGTCCCCCGGATCCGGTGCACCATTCTCTGCACGTCATTGAAATCGTCGGTACCGCTTATCAGCTGTATGACCAGAGATGCCCGATCCAGATGCCTTTCCATGCGGGACAGGGTCTTCTCGGCCTCCTCCCACTGCTCATTGATTCCCTGCCTGCGCAGATCATCAATGGATGTGGAAAACTCGCTAACCCCAAAGCCCAGCTGGGTGAACGGGCTGTGGAAGGCGAGATATATTCCGCCCATCAGAGTGATGATTATGATCATTGTCCATACCGGTCGGTTCACTGCCCCCTACGCTCCTTTCCTATGGGCTTCGATTCTTCTTTTCCGGACGTGACCCGGCCGTAATCTTCTTCCTCGTCACGGATCTCATCCAGCCTCGCCTCGATCGCTCTGAGCATGGTTGTAGTTCGCCCGGCTTCCTTCCCGAAGACCGCGCGGGCAGTCGGGTCGGGATGTCGCAGCCACAGAGTCCTCAGGTCGGCGTGGATTGACTTCAGTGTGGCCATCGCCCGCAAAAGATCGGTTTCCACCGTCATGCTCTCACCCTTCCGCATTACCTAGCATCCGCATCCTGCGATCACTTCATGACCGCTGGGGCCGGAATGGTCTGCTCCGGCGCGGGGAAGGTTAGCGGGGGAGGGATAATCATGCCGGATATGGTCTCAGTTATCGTCCGCGGTGTGTTGACCTTCGCAGTTCTTCTGACCATGACCCGCATCATGGGAAAGAGGCAGCTGGCGCAGCTTTCCTTTTTCGACTACGTGGTGGGAATCACCATCGGCTCCATGGCCGCAACGGGAACGGTCGAGCTGGAAAATGCGCCCATGGCTGCCGTGGTGGGAATGCTGGTGTGGACCGTGCTTCCGATCACCGTGGCCTACGGATCCCTCAAGAGCGAGGTGTTCCGCAACCTGGTGTACGGGAAGGCGAGCAGTCTCATAGAGGATGGCAAACTGATGGAGGAGGGCCTCAACCGGGATATACTCAGCACCGACGATGTGATGACCATGCTGCGGCAGAACCAGGCCTTCAGCATATCGGATGTGGAGGATGCCATTCTGGAAACTGACGGTCAGCTGTCGGTGCTGAAGAAGGGCGAGAAGCAGGCGGTGACCGCCGGACAGCTCAACATGCCCGGCGCGGGGCAGGAGAAGCCCGCCGTGGTAATACAGGACGGGTCCATCAACACCCGCACCCTCCGGTCCCTGCACATGAGCCAGTATGATCTGAAGAACATGCTCTTGACGCAGGGAGTGGAGGATGTGAGCGAGGTGATGCTCGCACAGCTGGACGGCGGGGGCAGCCTGTACGTGGATCTGTACGATGACTGGCGAGTGGAGCCCCATCGCCCCCACACTGCCAAGCTCCTGCACGCCAATCTGCTGAAATTTCAGGCACAGATGGAGACCTTCGCCCTGGACACCGAGAATCCCCGCGCCCAGTCCCTGTTCAACCATCTCGCCGCCGAATCCGGGGAAGTCATGAATAGCCTGCGGGGTTATCTACAGTAGCTGGCCGACAGCAGGCGTCATCCTGGTGCAGGGGCAACTCCGGGAGGCAGCTGGGGTGCGGTATGGTCTGGCTCGGGGCTCCTCCGCGGACGGCTGCGAGGACTTCCCCCAGATATCCTGCGAGGTTTCTTTGAGAGTATGTCATTCATTTCATCTATAGAGCTCACGGCAAAATCTGGGGCAAGTTGCTTTCGTCGGGTCTTGGTGGAGAACAGCACGGTTCCCAAGCGGCATGCAACGGCATCCACAATTTCCATTTCTTCTGATGTCACGTAAATCGCATTGGATGGCTGTGCATTGGTCGCCTTGAGGGCATCGCGGATAGCCCACCTTATTGGGAACGCGACGTCATGAGTGTCTGGTGGTATCTCGACAAATCTGTCTGATCCCTGAGAAGATGGCAGGCCACCGATATAAAGCACCTCAGCATCGCGGTCGCGAACTGGGTCAGGCACCCCAACACATTTTTCGTTTGGTAGATGTAGGATTACTGCCCTTATGTCATTCGTTTCAACGAACATCGGATATCCAGATCTGATGAAAAACCTTAGCGATGCTTCGCGGTTCGCTATCATCTCTGTTGCTCCGCGTGAGATCAACAGTCTCATTAATCATGTCGAGCAATTCTGATACAGAGCTGAAAGCGTGGGCCTTGGGAAATCGGAGGAGCTTCCGTGGCCACTGGAAGTTCGTGTTGTTTACCAAAGACTCGGGAAGAAATAGCATGCGGCCCTGCCGCAGGCACTGTTTGGCCTGGATGACAGCTCCGCTTGTCTCGCTGGCTTCAATGACCACTGTGGCTGCACTGATGCCGCTCATTACAGCGTTGCGCTTTGGAAAGAACCATCTCCTGACTGGAAATGCTGGCGCAAACTGTGAAACGACCAGGCCCTCCTCTGCGATGGTGGTCTGAAGATCCTTGTGTTCTGGTGGGTAGGATCTGTGTAGCGGTGTACCGATCACAGAGATCGTATCTCCTCCCGCTTGGAGTGCTCCGCTATGAGCTGCGCGATCAACACCCTTGGCTAGTCCTGAGGCGACAACTATACCTGCTTTCGCCAGCAAAGCAGACAGTTTTTGTCCCCGCTGCTTGCCTTCCGTTGAAGCCTTTCGTGTACCGACAACGGCGACTGTAGGTTTGCTGAGGAGATCAATGTTTCCGCGGCAGAAGAGAAATTCAGGGCAGTCTCTGGTCTCTCGGAGTAGTGATGAGAATTCTGGTTTGTCTCGATGTACTATCTCAGTGTCTTCGGGTAGTTCATCGAAGCTCCTGCCCACTCGCTGAAAAGCGCTGGTCACCTCCTTTGCAGAGACACGAAGGCGCTCAGCAACAGTGTGAGGAAGATTCTCGTCCCAACCGTTACTCTTGTCAAGGAAAGCCTGCAGTTTATTTGCCCTGCTCTCATCAATATTGGCAAGAGCCAGCAGCGCAAAATACCGCATTGCCGCGGTTCGTTGCTGCAAGGGAACTCACCTCCCATTGTCACACATGCTACCTGAAGCGTGTTTTCGTCATGTGCCATTTTTCTCCTGCTATTCGTGTCCGAACACATATTTGTGTTACGTTACAGATACTCTCATAATCTGTCTCCCCGGCCGGGGCCGGGTGCTGCCCAGCTACCCCGCACACCATGCGAGTTGCTGGGACCAAGGAGGCCGAGACCAAGAACTCGACTTAGTATTGGTGATCGCCCATGAATCTCACTTCTCGCACCCCCATTCTCGCTGACCCAGAATGAACTGATCGATGATTTTCCAGGCATTGCCTAGAACCTAGATTCTCTTCTCCTTCTGGTGTTCAGTATCCTGGAGCGCCGGGTGCGGCGAGCAATGAAACACGAAGAGGAGCCGTTGATACTGCATGGGAACGTGAAAATCTTCAATCCCACCGGGCAGCCCGTCCTGCAGCTTCTCACGCACATGATGGTGATCAGAATGCCGGATGGAAGCAGGCAACTGCCTGACACCATACCAGTTCCCGAAAGATTACTGCGATTGCTGAGTCTGCCCGGTGAATTTTTCACACGCACTCCGGATACTTGATGGTGTGAATTGATAACTCACTCATTGCTGAGAGGAAACGGCAGAGGATGCGAAAAGGGCGTTCCGCAGACTCAGTATCGCCGCAAAATTTCCGTTTCCGCTTGGCGGGCCTCGCACAGAGTCCTCATTGACCCTCGATCCGCTGAATGGCGAGATAGATGCCGCAGAACAGCGGTGATCCAATGAGCACGAGCATGAGCACCAGGGCGACGAAACTCACAATGGATCCGGCGGGAGACACCACCTCGGGTGGCCCGGGATGCCGCACCTCCTCCAGCTCATGAACCTGATCCGTGCTGACCACCGTATACGAGTGGTAGGTCGCTGTCCCGCCGAGGAGGAGGACGCTCAGAAGGATCAGTGGTACGACAGTGACTATGATCTTGTCCCGACGCTGCCAGGCCGGAGACAGCCACGTCAGTATGATCCCTATGGGCCACAGGACCACCACGAGGAGGATTACCAACCAGGATGGGGGATGAGAGGCGGGAGGCTTCATCCTCGGATCCTCCTGCATTTCCTCTGCGAAACTCTGCGCTATCTCTACGGGTTCGCCGAAGCGTTCCAGGGTGTTTCTGATCTCCGCCTCAGTGGGACACTCGGAATCGGCCAGTGCTTCTTCCAGATGGGCGCGGATTTCGCGAAGAAACTCCCCTTTCGCCGGGCCGGTGCCGGGAGGAAGGTGGGTCTCGACCTCCTGCAGATATTCCTCGATGATTCCCCGCTTCACTTCACTCACACTGGTTCGCCTCCCTCAAAACGCGGTTTACGGCGGCGCAGAAGTCTGACCATTCGGCCCGGAAGCGGCACAGTTCACCCTGTCCCCGGGGAGTCAGCCGGTAGTACTTGCGGGGTGTGCCGGCGCCCTCCTGACGCCACGTCGATTCCAGCAGATTCTCCTTCTTCAGGCGGGCGAGCAGCGGGTACATGGTTCCCTCCTGTGCGGCGAGTCCAAGTTCGGACAGCTCTCGCACTATTTCGTACCCGTAACTGTACCCCCTGCCTGCGATCACGGCCAGGACGCAGTATTCGATTATGCCCTTTTTCATCTGCGAGCTCATATTGGTCACCATAGCCTCTGCATTGTATAGCAAGGTACAGTGCAATGCAATACATGAGCACGGATTTTTCATGCTGCACATTGCCCCGACACCGCAGTCCGGTCAGCCCGGGTGTCCATCACCCGGATCTCCAGTTTATTGGGGATGACCCTGCGGCTCGATCTCTCTGTGGCGGGTTCTCTGGGCCTACACACATCTCAGCTTACACAATCCAGCCGGCGAGTGGATCCTCCCAAGGAAATGGGATATTATGGGAGCGGCGGAGGTCCGCACGACGGAGACGCCGGAAGGAACTGTTTTCACTGGGCCGGAGAGAGGGTGATTGTCCTGTCGCTCATGCCCGAGAATCTGCGGAAGAGGCTGCCGCCGCTGCGCACGACTGAGGATCAGGAGGATCCACTGGTACACGCCAGGTTCTTCACGCCCGATGCCGGGTGGACGTGGTACGTGCTGGAATTTGACGGGCGGGATATCTGTTTTGGCTATGTCGTCGGCCACTATCCGGAGCTCGGATATTTCTCGCTGGCCGAACTGGAGTCGGTGCGGGGACCGCTGGGCCTGCGAATTGAAAGGGACCGGCATTTCGCGCCGGCCCGACTCTCCGCTGTCAAACGACGGGAGGGCCGGTTCCGGTGAGGCCACAGTGCCGCCCCCCCCGGTGACCGGGGGGGGCGACCACAGCTGCCCCGTGCTGCTCACACCACATCTTCTTGACCCCGGGCGGGTGTAGGTGATAAGTTGAAGATACCCAATAGGGGTATAGGGTATATCCGCCTCTATCTCGCCCAGATATGGGCGGTGCCCCGTGTCTCTGGTGGAGGTGATCGGAAAGATGCATTCGCTGGATGGGAAGGGTAAGAAGAAGCTGCTGGCGCGCCTGGCCCGGATCGAGGGTCAGGTCAGGGGCCTGCAGGGGATGATAGAGAACGATCGGTACTGTGTCGACGTGCTCACCCAGGTCAGCGCGGTGCGCAGTGCACTGAAGAAAGTGGGGCTGCAGGTGCTGGACGCTCACGTACAGGGATGCGTGCGCACCGCTCTGGAATCGGGGGGTGACGAAGAGGATGATGGCATAATCGGTGAGCTGGTCCGGGCGATCGAAAAGTTCACCGATTGAAGAGGAGTTTGCTCCGGGTCTGAGCCGGGTGCGGCTCAGCAGAGGAGACCAGATCAGGAGGTGTGTTGTGATGGGAGGAAATGACGGGGAGGTCACCACAGTACTGCAGATTGAGGATATGGCTTGTGTGGGCTGCGCTTCTGCGGTAGAGGAAGCCCTGACCGGGGTGGACGGTGTGAGCGCCGCTTCGGTGAACCTGGCGGAGAGGACTGCGCACGTCCGGCATCTTCCCGCGGTCGTCGGTCGGGATGAGCTGGTGCGGGTGGTCCGGGCGGCGGGATACCCGGTGGACGGATGATCACTCCGCGGATGAGGGCGTTTTCCCTGCAGCGGCAGGGGATCTGACGTCAGCCTGGAGAGGGAGGCACATATATGACAGATGCGACTGAGCTGGCCGGAACCAAAACCGTACACTTCCCCGTGCAAGGCATGACCTGTGCGGCCTGCGCCAATCACGTGGAGCGGGCACTGGCCGCCACCGAGGGAGTGCAGGAGGCCTCGGTGGTAATCACCAATGAGCGGGCCTCGGTCACCTACGATCCGGAGAGAGTGACCCCGGCACAGCTGGCCGAGGAGGTAGTGCGGTCCGGGTATGAGGTGAGGACAGAGACGCAGGATCTGGCGATAGAGGGCATGACCTGTGCGGCGTGTGCGAGCAGCATCGAGAGAGCACTGCAGAGACATGCGGGAGTTTTGGAGGCGAGCGTGAACCTGGCCACCGAGCGGGCCCGGGTGCAGTATCTTCCCACTGTCACCCATCGTGATGAGCTGGTCCGGGCAGTTGAAGAGATGGGCTACACGGTGGTCAGCGAGGCCGGTGAGCGGGAGGAAGCCGGGGAGCGGGACGATGAGGTGGCCGCCATGCATCGGGCCCGGAGGAAGGTGATGTGGGCTTTTGTCCTCACCGTCCCGGTGTGGACCATGATGCTGGGCGGGATGGTCGGTCTTCACCTGCCGGTGCCTTCGGCAGTCCAACTGTTCATTGAGGCGGCCCTGGCCTTTCCGGTGGTTTTTTTGCTGGGGGCCCACACCCTCAGCTCGGCATACCGCGCGGTGCGGCACGGGGCGGCGAACATGGATGTGCTCATCGCCCTGGGCACCATGGCTGCCTACATCTACGGTATCTCCGCCCTGTTCTTCGATGTACACACCTTCTTCGGTCTGGCGGCGGGAATCATGTCCTTTCATCTTCTCGGGCGGTACCTGGAGGCCCGCGCCCGCGGCAAGGCTTCGCAGGCCATCAAGAAGCTTTTGGAACTGGAGGCCGATACGGCCAGGTTGCTGGTAGACGGGGAAGAGAAGGAGGTTGCCCTGGAAGATGTGCAGCCGGGCGACATCATGATCGTGCGGCCGGGCGAGAAGATACCGACGGACGGAGAGGTGGTGCGGGGCAGCAGCAGCGTGGATGAATCCATGGCCACGGGTGAACCGATCCCCGTGCACAAGGGCGAGGGCGATGAGGTAATAGGAGCTACCATCAACAGGCAGGGCGCCCTGCGGGTCGAGGCCACCCGGGTGGGTCGCGATACCTTCCTGGCACAGGTGATCCGCATGGTGGAGGAGGCGCAGGCCTCCAAAGTGCCCATCCAGGAGTTCGCCGACCGCATAACCGGACACTTCGTGCCGGTGGTCATCCTGATCGCCCTGGGGACGTTCGGTGGCTGGATGATCCTCGGGGGACCGGGCGCCGTGACTACGGCCGTGTTTGCGGCCATAGCCGTGCTGGTCATCGCCTGTCCGTGTGCCCTGGGTCTGGCCACCCCGACAGCGCTCATGGTGGGCATAGGTCGGGGGGCGGAAAATGGTGTGCTCATCCGCGATGGGGCGGCGGTGCAGACCATGAAGGACATCACCACCATCGTTTTGGACAAGACCGGCACCATAACCCGCGGTGAACCCGAGGTGACCGATGTGATACCCACTGCGGATATGTCGGAAGAGGAACTGCTGCAGCTGGCAGCGAGTGCGGAGCTGGCCTCCGAGCATCCCCTGGGCGAGGCGGTAGTGGCCAGGGCCCGGTCTGCGGGTCTGCAGCTGCAGGAGATGGATGACTTCACCGCCATTGCCGGACACGGCATCTCCGGCCGTCTTGCGGGCAGCGATATACTGATCGGAAACCGCAGGCTGCTCACCGAACGCGGAGTGGACATTGAGCCGGCCGGAGATATTCTGGCCGGACTGGAAGAAGAGGCCAGAACACCCATGCTGGTGGCCCGCGATGGCCGGCTGGTCGGCATTGTCGCCGTGGCCGATACTCTCAAGGAGGACTCAGCCGGGGCCATAGCCCAGCTGAAGGATATGGGGCTGGTTCCCGTAATGCTCACCGGGGACAATGAGCGCACCGCCCGGGCCATCGCCGAAAAGGTGGGCATCGACCGGGTGCGGGCGGAGGTCCTTCCGGATGAAAAGGCGGACGAAATCAGGGATCTGCAGGCGCAGGGGGAGATGGTGGCCATGGTGGGAGACGGCATCAATGACGCACCTGCCCTGAAGCAGGCCCACGTGGGTATTGCCATCGGTACCGGAACGGATATCGCCATTGAGGCTGCCGATATCACCCTGGTGCGGGGTGATCTGAGTGCGGTGGTTTCCGGAGTGCGGTTGAGCCGCTCCACTTTCCGCATAATCAGGCAGAACCTGTTCTGGGCCTACATCTACAACACCGTCGCCATTCCCATTGCGGCCATGGGGTTGCTGAACCCGATGATTGCCATGGTAGCCATGACCATAAGTTCCATCAGCGTGGTGGGCAACTCCACCCGCCTGCGCAGGCTGCGGTTGGTGTAGGGGCATGGTCCGGTCAGCGGCGAGCGCGAGCGGATGCGTCCCGACATGGTGCGAATGGGCGCAACGATGGGTGAACGTAAAGGGTCGTCGTTCCGGCTTCACTGCCCGCAGCGGGCGGGGCAGAGCTTCAGCGGGTGCAGGGTGAAGGGGAGGAGCCGGGATATATATGGTGGTCCGGCTCCTCCGCGACCTCCGCTACAGGGTGCCCAGGAACTCGACGGTGGCGAGGCCGATGCGGGCCAGGGCCCGCTGACCCTGCAGGTTATCTTCCAGGTCAGTGAACATCCCGGTGACATAGGCTCGGGAATCGCCGAACGAGAAGATGCCCGCGTCGTGTTCGAGGTTGGGCAGTTCGCCGGTCTTGTGCGCCAGTACGGGATCACCGGGGACACCGCCCGCCAGCATGGCCGGCATTTTGTGGTTGAACTGCTGATTGAGCAGTATGTCCAGCATCTCTTCCCGGAGCGTCGCCTGCACAGTGCTGCCCTCATTGACTTCCCGCAGCAGCAGCACCATATCATCGGCCGAGGTGAAGTTGTCGCGTCCCTGCTGCCGGGCCTGCAGGTCCATCATTTGGCGGTCGAGCAGGGTCTTATCGGCGCCCAGTGAGCGGCAGAGATCATTCACGTTCTGCCTTCCCACCGCGTCTATGACCAGATTGGTGGCGGTGTTATCGGAGACGATTATCATGAGGGTAACCAGATCGCGCAGGCACATGTCCAGGTCGTCTGACAGGCGGGCGAGGACCCCCATGCCTCCGACCTTGTCACCGGAGCTCACCCGCACTACCTGCTGCAGATCCAGGATACCCTCCTGCGCCTGCCGGAAGGCCTCCAGAAGAATCGGGATCTTTATCAGACTGGCGGCCGACAGCTGCACATCACTGTTCAGCCGGATATTCCCCCCGGGGGTGGAAATGGCCACTGAACTCGTGCCCTCCACCTCCCCAACAATGCGCCGCACATCTCGTTCCAGCTCGTGTACAGACATGACGCTCCTCCTCACAGGAAAATGGCGCGCGCTGCCACCCACAGCAGGGCGGGGATGGTGGCGACTACGCCAAAGATGATCATGTTCTTGAGGTCATCCGATCGTGCCAGACCCATGGCTCCCAGTGTGTCACCGGTGGGGTACAGAAAGGAAGTGATCTGTGATCCGACCAGCAGCACCAAAACCCACGCGGTCATCGGGATGCCCATCTCCACGGCAAGTGGGCCAAACATCTCATCCAGTACTACCTTCTGGGCGACGGCGGCTCCGGGCACACCGGCCACGCCGATGACTGCCCCGACGATCAGGAGGGCAGCGCGGCCGCCCAGATCTACCAGCGGCATCAATGCTGTTTTGACGGCTTCAAAGGCTCCCATCCTTTCGATGAACTCCAGAAAGGGAGCGAAGAGCACGAACTGTATGAACAACCAGGTCAGCGGCTTGGCGCCGTCGATAATGGTCTCGGCCAGTTTGCTGGGATGTATCCGTCCCACCAGACCGGTGACGATGGCGGTGGCCAGAATTACGAATATGGCGAATGTGGCCCCACCTTCGATGATGATCCCGTAGATGATGAATCCGGTGAGAGACAACAGGAAGGCGGCGGTGGCCTGCACGCCGATCTGTTTCTGGCGCTCATCCAGTTCGGTGTCATCCTCCCGCAGTGCGGCCATATCCTCCCGCGAGTAGGGATGGGTCTCCGCGCTGGCCGGGAGAATGCGCCGGCAGTACAGGTAAGTCACAATCCACAGTATGATCGATATGGGAATGGAAGCCCCCAGCAGAACCTGCGGCCACGTCAATCCGGTGAGTCCCATGAGGGTGACCATCGGTGGTGTGAAGGGTCCCAGGAATAGGCCGGTGGCTCCGGCACCCTGGAATATCACCGCCACCACGCTGGAGGATACTCCGGTGGCAGCCACGATGGGAATGACGACCGGGGCAATTACCGCATTGGCTCCGGCCAGCGTCCCCAGCATGGCCACCAGCAGTGCCGAGGCGATCATGGTACCCATGATGGCCTTGGTCGGTGTGTCCACGCCGATTCTGTACATGACGAAATGCACGATGTTCCGCGCTGCTCCCGTCCGTTCAGCTACCTTACCCAGCCCTCCGCCGGCCATGATTATGAGACCGACGTAGGCGATGAATGAGCCCATTCCCTCCTGAATGGATTCTGCCACTCCGCGGGGCGGCACTCCGGCCATTATCGCACCGACGATGAGAGAGGTGATGATGGCTCCGACCGGGTTCCAGCCCTTGAATACCAGTACGATGAACACGATCAGGGGTATCAAACCCAACAGAGATGGTGCTTCAACCATGGTTCAGCCCTCCCCGGATGAAAAGATCGGCTCGATGTGAACTCGCAGTATGGATCCATCATTTTGCCCAATAGACTGTCACAGCGTGCGGTTTATACTTCAGCAGTGCAGAGACCGTCCGTGCAGACCCGCTACCTCGCTTCTCTCATCGGCAATCTGGCCATGCAGTGACGAAACCTGCAGTACGGGTAGATGTAAAACGATATGATGCGCGGCCTCGTATGCGATATTCGACACGGTGCCGCGGTTTCCTTCCCGCCGATCGCATGGAGCGTCACTGCTCGTCCGGGGCGGGCACGGTTGTGGGAATTGCTGGGGGCGGACAATCGCCAACTGGTGACAGCTGGCGGCCGTTTGGTGCGGAAGCCCGGGTGATCGAGGGCTCTCAGCGCAGGCACCTGGCGGACGTTGGTCGCCGGGTGCGTGGGAGGGGTTGTGGCCGGTGATGAGAAAACCGGGCGGGGCGGGTCATCCCCTGATACGGTAAATGGCCGGTCGCATCGCCCCCTGGATGCCGGGATGACAGTGTCACCCCCGGTGCCTGCCTGCTCACCGGACTGCAGTCATGTCCGGGGTGCCGATCTGCTCAGGACTCGTCCCTGCGGTGGGGAGAGAACCAGCGCCCCGCTCCCAGCAGTATCGCCAGCGGTGGCCCCATGAGGAACAGCACCTTTCGCTCCGGGGGCATGGGATCCCAGAAGGCCTTGCGGAAGGCGTCCCACACGTCCCGCAGGTCCTCCTCCGGCACCTGCACTCGCCGTCCCTCCTCATCCTGGACCAGCCAGGCGTGCTCGGGCCGCTCCAGGGCGGTCTCCTCCTTGCCCTCATAGTTGATCCAGAAATGGGACAGGGAGACTGTCTTCTCGTAGCGGATTTCCTCTCGTTCAAAGAGAGAGGCCAGCACCACGAAGCGGGTCTTGCAGTCGCCGGTTCCCGCCCGCATGGCCTCCTCGGTGGTGGGGAAGTACCAGGGCACGTTGTAGGTCTTCCAGTCGTACTGATAGGGGAATTCCCGCAGGACGAAGCGCTCCATCTCGCGGGGAGTGCGGGGAGCGGCGTGGGCGATGGACTCCACTGCATCGGGGTCGACGGGTGGATAGAGCACGCGCAAGGCACTGACGAACAGCCGATAGGGGTTGGGATAGAGCACGAACAGGATCCACAGAAAGAGAAAGATTAGCTGGTAGCGCGGCTTCAGTCTGAATCGATGCACCAGAGACCTCCCGTATGATGCAGTGAACTCCGACCTGTGAGTGATATTTTACCCGATTTGGCCCGCAGCGCAAAAGAGCAGGACTGCAGATCGGCCCCGCGGCTTACGCACCGCACTCCGCTGTCCCCGGGGGGACTCTGATGCAAAAAGTCCGGGCTCATTCTGCCCCGCGCGTAAAGGAGCGAGGGGAGGTGGTGGCGAACTATTAGCACATAATGGCGACTGGTGTACGCAGATTACTCGTGCGCGAGAAGTCTCCGGGAGCGTAGTCCCGGTTCACGACGGTCCAGTAGTGCCGCCCGGTTGGGGGGATGCCGATGCGCTACAATGATCATGATGACACCAGGATCATTGAGGATGAGTTCGCGGAGCGCCGCAATCGCGAGCTGCGCGATATGCTGCGCACCATCTACCTGGCTCTGGAAGAGAAGGGATACGACTCGGTGCAGCAGCTGGCCCACTACCTGCTCACCGGTGAGCCGACCTACATCACGGCACACCGCGGCGCGCGGGCGCTCACCGCACACCTGGAGCGGGATGAGCTCATCGAGGAGATAGTCCGCTTCTATGTGGAAAAGCACCCGTACATGCAGAAGTCCTGCGAATGAGTAGCGCGGCCCCATCACCCATACCTGCAGATGTTCGTCTGACCACCGCGGGTCCCGCGCGGAGACGGCGCAGCTGCCCGGGCGGGACTCACTGCGCGGGGCCGGTCACAGTCGGGTGCCGGCGATGAGATCAGCCATCCGGCTCAATGCAACCTCGCTGTCCTCTTCTTCCTGCAGGCACTGACGCAGATACTGCACCAGGATCTCCTTGGTGGCGGATTCGAGAGCCGAATGCACCGCGCTGAGCTGCCGCACTATATCGGTACATTCCCGCTCCTCGCCTATCATCTTCCGGACACCGCGCACCTGCCCCTCCAGGCGCGCCAGCCGGTGTTCAATTTTCTTCCGCACCGCGTCCCCTTCGCGCATGTCCATCAACTCCTAACCGGCGCGGCGCTGGTCGCCGGATGAGGCCCCGTCTGCGCCCCGCGCTGACATCTGCAGTGCCCCGACGGGGCAGTTTTCGGCGCATACGCCGCAGCGGATGCAGCCATCGTCCGCCACGTGTCCCGCACTGTCCAGGATGCGGTGCGGCTGCAGCTGCATGGGGCAGACCCGACCGCACAGGCCGCAGTCGCGGCAGGCGGAGGGGTCGGGCATGTTCGGTCCCACATCGGTGCCCCGGTTCAGACGCAGCGTTCGTCCCAGGCGGTACAGCAGCACCTGGAAGGTGCCCATGGGGCAGAAGCTGCACCAGGCGCGGGGATTGATGAACAGCCCCAGGGCCGTCCCGACGATGGTCACCGCCAGGTAGTTGAAGACGAAGACGGCGCCGACCTGATCGGCGAAGGCCATGCTGCCCCAGGCATCCAGCGTGGCGCTGAGCCGGTAGCCGAGCATGACCATGAACCAGGCAAAGGCCAGTCCCACCACAACCGGTGAGCGCAGGACGGGCGGGATGCGCCCGTTTCTGCTTAAAGCGCGTACTGCACCGTCAAACAGGCTGCCGTGCGGGCAGATATTGCCGCACCAGTACTTGCCGCGCAAAAATCCGGTCACCGCCAGGGTTATCATGACCGGGATCATCAGCAGTCCGAGCCGCGGGTACCACAGCCCACCCACGGCCACCAGCAGTATGAACAGGGGTGAATACCTCTGCAGCGGGGTGAATATTCTCTGCGTCTTTTGTGCCTTTCTGTCCATGCGGGCACCTCCCACCTTCCACTCAGTATACCCCAGGGGGTATATGGCGAGCATAACGGAGAGCCTCCCCCCGCGTCAAGGCGCCGGGTGCATCCCGCGCAGCTGCCGGGCCGCAGGTGGGGGATTTATCGGCGAGATGGGCCATCATCCCGCCCTGTTCGCCGACGGCGAGTCGATGCACGTCGGGGTATCGGCCCCGGAGGATGCATCATCACCGGTGCATGGGGGCGGTGAGTGGGGGGGTCCGGCCGGGTTGGGGGGAGGAGGGTGCCTCCGTGTGCAGCCGGACATTTTTCACCCAGGGTCACCGGTGGTGGCGCGGGCACAGGGGGGTGCCGCGCCGGCGCAGTCACCTCAGACCACTGCGGGGCAGGCGGCGGGGATGTGCCCCAGCTGCGCTCGGGTGATCACCCGCATGCGTGCAGTTACGGGGTGAGGGGTAGTCACCCCCGGAGGAGAGGTCACGGATTGCTGCTCAGCAGCTGTCCACCCGGTTTTTGTCGCAGATCACCTGCAGCAGTGCCTCTACGACCTCTGGATCAAACTGTTGGCCCGCCGCCCCCTCAATGCGGGAGAGAACCTCTTCCTCCGACATCGCCGGACGGTACGGGCGATCCGTGGTCATGGAGTCGAATGCGTCCACCACGGACAGAATGCGGGCCAGCCGGGGGATCTCCTCCCCCTGCAGGCCGCGGGGATAGCCCTCGCCGTTGTACCATTCGTGGTGCGACAGGATGGAATCGGCTATGGGGGCCAGCTCCACCATGGACAGGGCGATGCGGTAACCGATCTCGGGGTGGCGGGAGATTTCTTCCCACTCCTCCGGACTGAGCGGCTCCTCCTTGAACAAAATGGAGCGCGGGACGGCCACGTTACCCACATCGTGCAGGCGGGCCAGAAGCGCCAGATTGCGGTGCTCGTCCTCGGAAAGCTCCAGCACCCTCCCCACCTCGGCACCCAGCTCCTCCACCCGGGCCACGTGCTGTTCGCGTTCGAAGGTGTGCTCCTGCAGCTGCTGGGTGAGCGAATGGATGATGGAGTTGCGCACGCTGTCGCGACTCAGCACTTTGTCGCGATACATGCGCTCCTCCGCGCGGCTGAACGTTTCCCACACATCCTCGTTCTCATCCTCCTTGGTGGAGCAGCCCAGGGATACCGAGAAGTCCAGCGGTTCCCATTCCTCCTCCTGACAGTGCCTCCACACCCGCTTAGCCACCTGCTCGGCCGTGGACAGCGGGGTCTGGGGAAGTATGATGGCGAACTCGTCGCCCCCGACCCGGGCGATTATGTCCTCTTCCCGGCAGCACCTCTGCAAAATGTCTGCTATGTGCTGCAGGAGCTGGTCGCCCTTTTGATGTCCGAAGGCGTCGTTCACCACCTTGAGGCCGTTGACGTCGGCCATGACTATGGAAAGGGGGAGCTGGCGCGGGACGTCCAGCCTGTCCAGCTCGCTCTCGAAGTAGGCCCGGTTGTACAGGTCGGTGAGCTGGTCGTGAAAGCTCAGGTAGCGCATCAGGCGTTCGGCTTCTCTGCGTTCGGTGACATCGCGCAGTACGGTCAGAGAGGCGGAGCGCCCGCGATATATGATCAGGTTGGTATTGACCTCCACGTGCACTCTGCTTCCATCCGCATGCTGCAGTACAGTCTCGAACAGGGTGGGGGCGTCCTCGCCCTGCAGGCGGGCGCGGGAAATTTCCCGGACCCGTTCCTCGTCGTCCGGGTGCACGATGCTCAGCCAGTGCGTGCCCAGCAGCTCGTCCGGTTCGTAGCCCAGTACGTCCCGCACGGCTGCATTGACGTAGACGTGTTCGGCGTCCTGGATGATGAGGATGAGGTCATTGGCCTGCTCCACCAGCGTGCGGTATTTCTCCTCACTCTCCTGCAGGGCGCGCTCGGTCTCCCGCTCGAAGGTGCGATCACGCATGGAGCCCACGATCTGGGTCACGCTGCCGCGCTCGGTCAGGGGAGAAAGCCGCACGGAGAGATGCCGGTACTGCCCCCCGGCGCGCATGGCCACATCGACGGCCACCGGCTCGGCCGATTCAGCACAGCGAGTCAGGTGGCGGCGCATCGCCCGCCAGCTCTCCCGGTCGAAGACGGCGCGGAGGGGAAGGCCGGTGCGGCAGGGATGGTTCACCAGACGCTGCATGGCAGCATTGGCCCGCCCCAGCAAGAAGTCACCGTTCTGCACGTCTACCAGGAACATGCCGTCCTGTGTCCCCTCGAATATAACCTCATACTCCTCGGCCAGCTGTTCGGCCTGGGCCCGCTCCTTTTCCAGGCGGCCCTGGGTGCGGATGCGGCGGACGGCGGCGGCCAGATGCGAGGCGAGTATCTCCAGCAGCCCCGCCGTCTCCCGGTCGAAGGCGCCCACCCGGTCGGAGACGCACTGAAAGATGCCGAAGTCGCCTATCGGCACGCATATTGCGCCGCGGTAGTTTTCGTCCTTGGGGTCGGCATACAGATACTGCTGGATATCATCCACTACTATGGTGCGGCCGGTGCGGAAGGTGCGGCCGCTCATGCCCTCATCGGCCGACATGGGGGCGTAACCGTCCTCGGGCACGCCGGAGGATACCGCCCGGGGCACCAGCATGCCATCCGCATACACGTCTATGATGCACATGGTCACATCCAGGGTCCTCTCAGCCACGTCCACCCCCAGCTGGTAGACGCTCTGTTCATCCTGCACTCCCTCCAGCTCCAGAACCGCTGCGTGCAGGTTCTCGATCTGATCCTTGGTCTGGCGCAGCTCCCGCTCGATGTGCTTGCGGTGAGATATGTCGCGCACGGCGGCCAGAATCAGCCGTTCGTCCTCGAGGTCGAGAGGGGAGAGGTGTACCTCGACGTCAGTCACCCGCCCGTTGTCCGGTTGGGTGACGCTCCACTCGAAGAATAACTCCTCGCCGCCCAGCACCCGCCGCCAGTGATACGGTGCATCGTCGCCCATGTCTCCTGTGGCGGAAAAATCCAGCACGTTGAGCTGCAGAGCTCTCGTCCGGGTGAGGGAGAACATGTGCAGGGCCCGATCGTTAACCGCCAGTATCTGACCCCTCTGATCGTGAATGAATATGGCGTCGTGTACCGCGTCGAATATGCGGCGCAGGGATTCGTGCGGCCGACGGGACAGAATATCGGTCAAGCGTGATGAACCGTAGTCTTCCGTCATTATGGGGGACCCTCCCAGCAATTTACCCCGGGGTGTCCCGGGTGTGAGTTGGGGTGATCGTATTACTTAGCCACACGACAGACGATTTCCTTCCGGTTCCCGCGTAGTTTGCATGTCGGATCGGCGGCAGGCCGCATCGACGGGGTATCGGGTGCCCCTTCTGGACCTCTGCACATTAACTGGTGACAGTAGTATCGGACTGAAGGGGGTTCGGCAGCAGTGCCGGGTCACCCCCGGAGCATCGTCTCTCCGATTGCGGCATAGTTCTCCCACAGTCGCCCAGTTCGGGGGAGGTGAATATACTTGACCAGAGCTGGCTAATCACGGTAATATAAAACACTTATTATAAGTACTGGATGTCAGCGCAGGAGCGATGCCCTCATAGCATGAGCCTCATACATGGCCCACCGCTTTCCGCAGCTCGCTCGAGATCCTGTCCGGTGAGATGCCAGCCCCGATATTCTTTCCCGGCGCGCGGCGCTGCCCGAGATAGACGGAAGAGATGCCAGCAGCTGGTGCGATGTGATGGCGGGGACTTCACTGGAGCAGATAATTCAGGGTGATGAATCGGTGAAGAGAGTGCAGGTGTGCCGGGATGGTCGGCCGGGAGATGATGCGCCGCAATCTCCCACCGGGCGGGCGATGGAGAGGGTGGTAGGAGGGGGGTGGTGTGCAGCTTCACACCGGGTGAGGGCGCAAGATCACCCCTGCGGGTGATCACATGGGCGTCCGGAACACGTAGTCTGTACACAGTTGATCGTCGAGTC
>PUMM01000185.1 GCA_003551365.1 Clostridia bacterium | reverse complement strand
GGCATGTGACCTTCCGGATCGGGGGGAGTGCTGCTCTTTTTGTGCAACCGACCGGGGCCGAGGGCCTGAGCATCGCTCTCCGTGCAGCGCAGAAGCGGGAGGTGCCCGTGTACCTGTTGGGGGGAGGCAGCAACCTGCTGGTGGGAGATGCGGGGCTGCAGGGGATGGTCCTGCGAACGGCACGGCTGGATCGGGTCACGAGGCGGGGCAAAGACCGGGGCGAAGACGTGGTCGCCGTGCAGTCCGGGGTGTCGCTCGGGGCGCTGTTGGATCACTGTGTCGGTTGGGGGCTGGCCGGTCTGGAGGCTCTGGCGGGGATCCCCGGGACCGTGGGTGGCGCTGTGGCCATGAATGCCGGGGCGGGAGATCAATGCATCGGGGACGCCGTCCGTACGGTCACGTGCTGCCGGTCAGATGGTTCGGTCCGCACCTTCCGGGTCGATGAATGCGGCTTCGCCTACCGCCACTCCATATTTCAGGAGGCGGCGGGAGACCTGGTCATCCAGGAGGTGACACTGGGCCTGGGCAGGGCCCGCTCGGATCGACTGCGCCGGGAGGTGACCGAGCGGCGGCAGCGCCGACAGCGGCGTCACCCCACCGGATATCCCTGTGCCGGCAGCGTATTCCGCAACCCCGCGGGGCACTATGCGGGTTCGTTGATAGAGCGGGCGGGATGGAAGGGGTGCCGGGTCGGTGGCGCACTCGTCGCCCCGACGCACGCCAACTTCATCGTAAATGAAGGTGGCGCGACGGCGCGCGATGTTGACACGTTGATTCGCAGGATCCGGAGATCGGTACGAGAGCAGTTTGGCGTCGGGTTGGAACTGGAGTTGAAAACGTGGGGGGTGTCCGAACTATGCTGAGCCGGCCACCTCACCACGGGGAGGTGTATCCATGGCTCGGTTGATGGTACGCGGGGGTGAGCCCCTCCGGGGAAGCATCAGGATCAACGGTGCCAAAAATGCCGTTCTGCCGATGATGGCGGCGGCGGTGTTGACCCGGTCCGAATGCGTTATCCGCGATGTGCCGGATATTCGCGACGTTCGGGTGATGATTGAGATCCTGAAGGACCTGGGGGTATCGGTGCAGCTGGGGGAGATCGACGGGCGGCGGCGCCTCTCGTTGAAAGCAGAAAGCATCCGTACCGATGTAGTGAATGCCGAACTAATGAAGAAGATGCGATCGTCGGTTCTGCTGTTCGGTCCGCTGCTGGCCCGACTTGGGTCGGCCAGAATGACCTATCCGGGCGGTTGCGCCATCGGTCCGCGTCCCGTCGACATGCACCTGGATGGTTTTGCGGCCATGGGAGCGACGGTGAATGAGAGAGGTGGTCAGGTAACTGCGGCCGCCGGCAGGGGGCGGCTGTCGGGAGCGGAAATCCACCTGGAGTACCCGAGTGTGGGGGCGACAGAGAATATTATGATGGCGGCGGCCCGGGCTGACGGGGTGACCCGGATATGGAATCCGGCGCGAGAGCCGGAGGTGGCGAACCTGGCAGCGTTTCTGCAGGCCCTCGGCGCGGAGATCGAGGGGATCGGCAGCGACGTCATAACTGTGCGGGGCTCCGGGCAGTTGGGCGGAGCCGAATGCGGGGTAATTCCGGACCGGATTGAAGCCGGCACATATGCCATAGCGGGAGTGATCACCGGGGGAGAACTGACCCTGGAGAATGTCCGACCCGAACACCTCCGCGCCTTTGTCGCCAAGATGAAGGAGGTCGGGGCCGGGATCTGTGTCGGCAGAGACCGGATTCACGTGCGGGGACCGGAGCGACCGGGGGCGGCAGATGTCCGGACCCTCCCGTATCCCGGTTATCCGACGGATCTGCAGAATCAGTATCTGGCTCTCTCCTGTGTCGGCGAGGGTACCAGCGTCGTCACCGAGAGCATATTCGAGAATCGTTTCAAGGTGGCGGCGGAGCTGACCAAGATGGGTGCCTCGATACACACCGAGGGGAGACTGGCCGTGGTCAAGGGAGTTGATAGGCTGTGCGGAGCCTCTGTGGAGGCAGATGATGACCTGCGGGGAGGTGCATCACTGGTTCTCGCCGGTCTGCGGGCGGAGGGAACGACGGTGGTGCGCGGGGCCGAGTACATTGATCGGGGCTATATGAACCTCGCCGAGCGCCTGCGGAGTCTCGGTGCCAATGTGGTGGCCATGGGGTGAGGCAATGGCAGAGAGAGGAGCGTGTCACATTTGCTGCGCAGTGTGGTGTTCATGGGGATTGTGCTCATGGTAGTGCTGTCCCTGTTTGGATTCTTCCAGAGTCCCTTCTTCGAGGTCACGGAGCTGGAAGTTGGGGGTATGGTCCTGCTCGAGGCGGAGGAGGTCCGCACCATGCTGGACCTGCGCGGGCAGCAGCACATTTTCTCGGTCAGCCTGGGTGAGCTGGAGAGCCGGGTGGCCTCCGATCCCCGCGTGAAAGATGTGTCGGTCAGGCGCCAGCTCCCGGGTCGTCTGGTAGTACAGGTGCGCGAGCGGCAGCCGGTTGCGGTCATCTCGCGCGGTGGAGTATTTGCTCTCATCAATCGGGACGGGAAGGTCATCGCCGTGGAGAGCAGCTGGCCGGGAATGGATCTTCCCGTGCTGGGTGAGGTGCAGGTGGATGATCTGTCCCTCGGGCGGACCGTGGACAGCCCCGAGGTGGACGAGCTGCTGCAGTGTGCTGATCTATTGGGTGATATGAGTCACAGGATTTCGCAGATGATGCGAGAAGAAGGATATATATCGCTCCACACCACAGAAGCTGCACACATCCTCTTCCCGGTGAACGGGGAGGATGCTCGCAAGGCGGCGGATGTTTTGAGTAACATAATGGATGAGGGGCGACTGGAAGCCGGCAGCATAGTTGATCTGCGGATACCGGAACGCCCGGTGATGCGCAGCAGTGCGCCCCGGTAATGAAGTGCATTATCGCGCCCCGCAGGTGTGGTGGGTGCGCGCTGAACCAGAATAACCGCAGCGTCGGAAAAGGAGGACTTCTACGTGGTGCTTGAACTGGAAGTTGAAAATCCCGATTTTGCCATGATCAAAGTACTGGGAGTTGGTGGCGGTGGCAACAATGCCGTCAACCGCATGGTTGAGGCGGGGGTGCGCGGCGTCGAATTCATCGCCGTGAACACTGATGCGCAGGCCCTCTCAGTCAACAAGGCCGACCACAAGCTGCAGATGGGCCGTGACATGACCGAAGGACTGGGAGCTGGCGCCGATCCGTCAATCGGCTCCAAGGCGGCCGAGGCCAGCGACGACGAGATCGAGGAGCTGCTGCAGGGCGCCGATATGGTCTTTCTCACCGCGGGTATGGGTGGCGGAACGGGAACTGGTGCCTGCCCCGTTATTGCCGACATCGCGCGGTCTGTCGGAGCCCTCACCGTGGGAGTGGTGACCAAACCCTTCACCTTTGAGGGACAGAGGAGAATGTATCAGGCGGAAGAGGGGATCGAGAAACTGCGCGAGTCCATTGATACCCTCATCACCATCCCCAACGATCGTCTCCTCAAGGTGGTGGAGAAAAAGACATCTATTGTGGATGCCTTCAGCATTGCCGATGATGTACTGCGGCAGGGAGTGCAGGGTATCTCGGATCTCATAGCCGTTCCTGGCCTGATCAATCTCGATTTCGCCGATGTCCGGGCAATTATGATGGGTACCGGAACGGCCCTGATGGGTATAGGGTCGGCCTCCGGAGATAACCGGGCAGCAGAGGCTGCGCGCAATGCGGTTTCCAGTCCGCTTCTAGAAACCTCCATAGAGGGGGCCAAGGGTGTGCTGTTGAACATAACCGGCGATTCCTCCATGGGGCTTCTCGAGGTGAATGAGGCGGCCGAGATGATCCGAGAAGTGGCCGAGGAGGATGCACACATCATCTTCGGCGCCAGCATCGATGAGGAGCTGGAGGATGGGCTCCGGGTCACCGTCATCGCTACCGGTTTCGGCAAGAGGCGTCGAACCGAGGATGAGGATTTTGATGAGCTGACCATCAAGCCCTTCGCCCGGGAGGACGATCTGGATATACCTGCGTTTCTCCGGCGCCGCAGCATACGCGACAGCTGAACCGCGGCATTGTGCAGACGTATCGCATCGCGCGGACCGGAGGCGGCGTGCCGGCTGCTGCACGCCGCTGGTCGAACTGTGGCGGAGCGCAGGTATGCGACTGTGGCGGCCGCTCTCGCTGAACATCATACCGCCGCGATGTGACCCCGCCGGTTCACTCGCGACGACCCCCATCTGAGCGCGGCGGACGCCCAATCACGGCATTCTGCCCCCTGGCAGCCCGGCGGTCCCCCGCACAGCCGCACCGCGAGGTGTGGGGCCGCATCTCTGGTGTCCCTCCGGCAGCAGGGCACTGCGCCCGGTACATCTCTTCTGGTACGATGGCCCGGAGGGGTCCACTGCGTGTCAGAGGGCAACAGTACGCGTGGACCGCGCGGGAGGGAGTGCCGGAGCATATGCGTGCGGATGCCGAGAGTGGGGTAGTCAGGATGCGTCCCGGTCTGGTCATTCTCCTGGCCATGGCCGGCTTCGGAGTCATGGGGGGTGGCCTGCTCGCACCCGCCCTGCCCTCGCTGATAGAACCCTTTGGTGTGACCGAGGCAGCGGTGGGACTGGTCCTCGGAGTGTACACTTTCTCGGCCGCACTGAGTCTGCCGTTTACCGGCCTGTTGATTGACTTCATTGGCCGCAGAAACATGGCCATAGCCTTTTTGCTCACCGATGGCATCTGCGGACTGTTGTGCATTGCTGCCCCCAGCTTCACCGTCCTTCTGATGCTTCGCTTTTTGCAGGGTATAGGCATCGCTGGTCTCATACCGGTGGCGATGACGGTGGTTGCCGATTGGTACGACGGTGAGACCAGGCTGCGGGTGATGGGACTCCTCAGCGGTACCATATCGCTCAGCGCCGTGGTGATTCCGCTGGTGGGGGGTGTCCTGGCCGGCATCAACTGGCAGTATCCCTTCCTGGTGTACGGGCTCTGTCTGCTGATGGCTCTGGGCTACTTCATATTCATCCCCGAGAGCCGCTCCTCCGCGCGGAGAGGGAGTCTGGCCGAGGAGGCAGCCGGACATTTTCGTGGCCTGATCCGCTCTCTGCGGTTGCCCGACATTCAGCGCGTCTTCTCTCACTGTCTGGTGCTTTACTTTCTGCTGTATGCGGTGGTGACCTTTTTCCCGCTGTTTCTGGCCCGAACGTACGATCTACATGGCGCGGCTGCCGGAGCTGCACTTTCCGTGCAGGGGCTGGTGTCGGCGCTTCTGGCCTGGCAGGTCATGGCCATGAGCCGCCTGGCGCGCCGCGAGGTTCGAGTGTATGCGGGTTTCTTTCTCATGGCGGCTGCGCTGTCGTCCATTCCCCTGTGGGGGAGCCCGGCAGGACTGGCCGTCAGTCTGGTATTATTCGGTGCCGGCATGGGGACGCTTTCGCCCACCATATACAACTGGACCACCACCGCGGCTCCGGAGGAATTGCGGGGATCGATTGTGTCTTTATTTAATACGGTGAAGTATCTGGGTATGACGGCGGCGCCGGTGCTCCTGGGGTGGGTGCAGGCGGGATGGGATCTCTCCGGGGTGTTCTGGTTTGCCGGTCTGGCAGGTGCCGCCTGGGGGGTAGCTGCCGCCCTGCTGTCGCGCCGCTGACTCCCGGGGGTGACCGGGTGATTCGTCATTCATTGTCCGGCAGGCGCAGGACTGCCGGGTACGGTGACGAAAGATATTGATCAGAAGTGATTATTTTGTGCGGGGTTGCGGTGCCCCGTCGCGCAGCTTCGATTCCGGCACGGGGCGGGATCGCTCATATGCTGCTCACCTGTCGGGTGGACGTAAGATGCATGTGCGGTCCTGCCTGTGTCCTGTCGATGACGTAATCGCGGGGATCCGTTTATGATCCCCACTCAATTGTGCGGGAGTGAATCGCTTGAGACGATTCACAGGATACAAAAGAAGTCTGGCTGCCCTGGTGGTGG
Organism: Clostridia bacterium; assembly: GCA_003551365.1. GTDB lineage: Bacteria > Bacillota > Sulfobacillia > SLMV01 > SLMV01 > PWGR01. The sequence goes on along the minus strand of PUMM01000185.1, from coordinate 16,249 downwards.
CCATGTTGAGTATGGCCATGGGTGTCGGCTTCATAGTTCCACTGCTTCCGGTATACGCCGAGGAGATGGGGGCTTCTGGAGCTTGGATCGGTTTCATCCTGGCCACCGGCCCGCATCACCTGTTCATTCTCCGGACACTGCAGGGTATCTGTTCGGCCATGATTGGTCCGGTGGCCCGTGCCTATGCCGGCGAGATCAGTCCCTCGCACAAAGAGGGTGAGGTTATGGGCACTCTCAACATGGGGTTTTTCGCTGGTTTTTCTGCTGGACCGCTGGTCGGTGGGCTGACTGCCGATCGTTTCGGATTCAACGTGCCCTTCGTGGTCATGGCGCTGTTCAGTGCGGCCTCATATCTGTTGATCCGGGCGTACCTGCCCGAGCAGACCGTCTCCGGCGCGCGCGCACCCGGGTTCTCGTCAGAAATTATGCTCGAATCCCTGCGGCTGTACCGGCACCGCCTGGTGACGGGAGCGGTGCTGCTGCGCGGTTCGGTGGGAATAGGGCACGGGATTTTCTCCACATTAATGCCGTTGGTGGGGCAGCTGGTGTTGGGTTTGAGCAGCAGTCAGGTCGGATTCGTGATTACCGCCAGGTCGGTCACCGCTGCGGCACTGCAGCCGCAGGGAGGCAAACTGGCCGACAACTTCAACCGTCGCTGGGTGGCGCTGATCACATCGTTGATGATACCGATAGGTTTCCTTGCCATCCCTTACGTTGCGCACTTCGCCCATCTGGTGGCTGCCGGCATCCTCATCGGCGTGGGGTTTGGTACGTCGGTGCCGTCCGCCGAAGCCATGGCCGTGGAGCGGGGGCGGGAATACGGGATGGGCCGGATCATGGGCCTGAACGAGATGACCCGCAGCCTGACTATGGCCGTCGGGTCCATTATTGGCGGCGTGGCCATGGATATTCTGGGTCCAGTCAACGCACACGTGCTGGCAGCTGGCCTGAGCGTCTTCGGGCTGGGTGTGGCCATGTGGCTGCTGCGCGGGTATCGACCGTCCAACCTGCAACCTGCGCGCCGCTGCTGATCGATGACCGCCCAGCGAGCGATGTCCGGCCCGGAGGGCCATAACTCTTCTTCATCTGTCAATCCGGCGGTGAACACAGCCGGCCGGAATCATCGAAACCGAGGGCAGCCCGTCGGCCGGTGAGCTGCACGTCGTCTCTGCCCCGTATGTCCTCATACAGTGCTGCACTGACCCAGAGCCTCTCCAGCTCCAGGGTGTTGTCGATCACTGCCATCCTGCGCGGTTCACCCGGCGCCCGGTTGTCGGCGGACATGGCGCCCCACACAGCATCGCGGTCAGACTGCATGATCATGGGCAGCATGGCCCGCGAGATAACGGTACTGGAGAAGGAGTTCACATAGGTGGCATGCAGGTCCATTTTCTCGGCGAACCGGCGGGTTATGAAATCGGCCAGCCCCACTCCCGTTGCGTTGCCGTGCGACTCCGACGTCAGATCCAGCGCGGCGAGCTGGCGGATGAAGGGCGGCGGCTCGGGCACTTCTGGCACCCGGATCCGGCCGATCACCTTGGTATCCATTCCCGTTCCCGAGTAGTTTTTCCCCGCCTCCCGGACGATGAGGGAGTGGGCAAATTCGAAGGGAAGGGTGGGCATCAGATCGCTGGCCAACTGCAGCAGTTCCCGCTCCCGGGCCAGCAGAGCATCTGCCGGTACTCCCTCGATGCAGTACGGTTCTTTGTGTGCATTTTCCACCACCGCTATTCCCCCGATCAGGGGGATGCGGGAGGCGATTACCTCGCCCATCTCGCAGAGATGTTCAGTGAGCTGGGGTGGGTCAGTCTGATGGAAGGACTCCGCGCCCTGCCGGTGGCCCAGTCCCACCACCAGCATCTTGATCAGTCCGCTCTGAATATCCCCGCTGGCCAGGGTGTGCGGTTTGACGCGGTTTACGACCAGTACGCCGTCTGCCTCCAGTGCCTGTGGGTCACAGTAGATTGTGCGACCGAGGGATGTCTCGCCCACCGGGGTCACCTCGATGGAGGTCTGGATGGGCGCGCCGACCGCCTGCTCTGTGATGCCGAGAGATTGCAGAACTTCGCGCTGCCCGGCGCAGGTGTCTCCCCCGTGTGAACCCATGGCCCCGAGGATGAATGGTTCGGCGCCCAGATCCTGCAGTCGGGCACATACCGCCCGCAGCACGGGTACTATGCCGGCGATTCCCCGGCTTCCGGCTCCCACCAGTATACGGTCGCCCGCCCGCACCTGTTCAGCCACCTGCAGATGCTGCATGGCCTCCTGCGCGGCCGCCGGAAGGTCGTCGACCGCCTGCCCATCGAACTGCTGTTCAATTTCCCAAAGCTCCGGTTGCGGGTCGTCTTTCGGGGGTTCGCAGGTGAATCCGCTGTAGTTCAACCAGGTCACGTCACATCACTCCCCTTTTCCGTCGAATGATTCAGCATCCCGTTCATCTCCGTCGGTGAGAACTGCCCCCCGATCCACTGTGCTCACCAGCCGGCAATAGCGGGCCAGGTAGCCGGTCTGCTCCGGGGGCTTTTCATCGGCTTCTGCCAGTCGCGCCGCCAGGGTCTCGTCGCGCACGTCAACTCCAATAGTTCGTCCGGGAATGTCGATGGTTATCCAGTCGCCGTCGCGCAGTGCGCCGATGGGACCGCCCAGAGCGGCTTCGGGGGACACGTGCCCGACACAGGGCCCGCGCGTGGCACCGGAGAAACGTCCATCGGTGATCAGGGCCGTAGTAGCTCCCAGTCCGGTCCCCATGAGGACGGAAGTGGCTGCCAGCATCTCCGGCATTCCCGGTCCGCCGCGCGGCCCCTCATAACGGATGACGATGACCTCTCCCTCTGCGATTTCGTCGTCCAATATGCTCTGTACGGCTTCCTCCTGGGAATCAAATACCCGGGCCGGGCCGCTGTGTCTCTGCATGTCCGGTGCGACGGCGGAACTCTTCACCACCGAACCGGCCGGCGCCAGATTGCCGCGCAGGATGGCCACGCCACCCGGCTCGGAGTGCCGATCGTCGGCCGACCGTATCACCCGTCGATCTCTGTTGGTCGCCTCAGCGGCTATCTCCCGCCATGGACGCCCCGATACTGTGGGAGTGTCCAGGTTGAAGTGCTGGTCTCCCAGTTCGCGCACTACCGCCGGAATGCCGCCCGCCCTGTGCAGGTCGAGCAGGGTGTGTTCTCCGGAGGGCTTGATGTCACACAGCCGCGGCGTGGCCCGGCTGGACCGCTCGAAATCCTCCGGCCCCATCGTTCTGCCCATCTCATTGGCCGCAGCCGGAAGGTGCAGCAGGGAGTTGGTGGAGCCGCCGATGGCGGCGATCACATTCAGGGCGTTCTCCAGGGCCCGGTCTCCGACGATGTCCAGCGGCGGCTGTCCCTCTGTGATCAGTTCGACCACGCGCATTCCTGCTCGCTTGCCCTCCCGCGCCTTCGCTGAGAAGACTGCGTGGGTGGTGGAACCTCCGGGGAGTGTAAGCCCCAGGGTCTCCGCGACGCAGGACATGGTGTTGGCCGTTCCCATCATGGAACAGGATCCGGGGGAGGGGCAGATGTGATCTTCCATCTCCTGCAGCTGCTCATCGTCGATTTCTCCCCGCCTGAAACGTCCAACGGCTTCGCGAATCTCATAGATGGCGTGATCCCGCCCGTCTATGTGTCCCGGCAGCATCGGGCCGCCGGTGACCATAATGGAAGGCAGGTTCAGGCGCAGCAGAGCCATGAGCATGCCCGGCACGATCTTATCGCAGCTGCCCAGAAAAACTAGCCCGTCCAGCTGGTGCCCGCGGGCCACCACCTCGATGGAATCGGCGATGATCTCCCGACTGGGAAGCACATAGCACATGCCGGAATGACCCTGCGTGAGGCCATCGCACAGGGCCACGGTGTTGAACTCAAAGGGGACGCCGCCCGCGCCCTGTATTCCCCTGCGCACCGCCCGGGCCAGATCCCGCAGGTGGATGTGCCCCGGGTGCATCTCATTCCAGGAGTTGACGATCCCCACGAACGGCCGGTCCATCTCCTCGTCGATTATTCCGATGGCCTTGAGGTGGGCTCGCATACCCGCACGATCGAGTCCCTGCACCAGATTTGCACTCGGGTAGTCTCGCGGCACAATATCACCTTCCCGCATGTTTGGCTGGGTTAGGTATTCCTCTCCACCCCCCGGGGCTCCTCCCCCGCAGCGGGTGGATCGTCCGGTTCGGGCCGGGGGTGCACAGGTGGGCCGGGCAGGCAAGGCGCAGAGGAGGGATGTGGGGGGATGGTAAATGAGGTGAGGGGTTGGTACACAGTGAGTCCTCGCTGACCGGAGCCGCTCAGCCGGTGTGGGCCGTGGGTTCGATGGGTGGGGCGAGTGCGGGGCACAGAAGGAAGGGGGATGATCCATCGCCCTGTAGTCCGATCTGCCGCTGCCGGGCCGATGTTGGGCAGGCAGATATCCGGAGGCGCGGGTGGCGACCGCGGGGGGTGGTTCGATACACGCGGCGTCGCCCCCTCCTGAGCTCATTCCCCGGTCTGCTGCGATTGCCTCCTGGTGGGCCCCGTGGGGCTGTCGCTGGGGAGAGTGGGCCCCGGAGTGGCGTCAGCCCAGCGGGCACGTCAGGTGACCGGGGTAGCGATCCGGCGCTCACCCATTATCACAGCTGCGGGGCATGCCACTGCTCCCGATGCCCCAGTTACTCCAGGGGGCGCGCCGACACGCTGCCGCGGCGTCGGGCATCGTCCATGCGGACCGTTCATCCTCCCGCACCGGAGAAGTGAGATATGAACCACTCAGCGTGCGGCATGCCTGCCTCTCTGGCGGCCTCTGCCACTTCACGGGTGTCGTAGGGTATGCGTCGGAGCGTGAGTGAGGTCCCCCCTCCGGAGGAGGTTATGATCGCGTACTCCGCCCACGGCGCACATCGTTCGCAGCCGTGACCCGGGGCGGTGGATTCCGCCAGGCCAACTGAACCGGGATTGATCAGCAGGCGGTCACCCACCCTGCGCAGCATCGGGACATGGGTGTGTGCGGCGGCGATGAGGTCGGCGGAGACCTCGTGCAGCAGAGCCCACAGATCACTCTCATCTGCGTCCGGAGCCAGGGAATCGGCGTCGGACAGGGGAGTGCCGTGGCAGCAGAACAACGACGTGCCGTCAGCCAGGGTAACCACATCGGTGCGGGGGAGACTCCCCAGATAGCGTCGCTGTCCCCCCGAAATCCGGGCGGCCGACCAGTCGATCAGATCCTTGGTGCGGCGGGCTTTCTGCGTGGGCGTCGCCTGGATGGTGTGCAGCCGCGCGGGATTGGCGGCCAGCTGATCGTGATTGCCGGATATGGCGAAGTCCACCGATTGTCGCACCATGTCTGTGGCTTCGCGCGGGTGGGGGCCCAGAGTGGCAATGTCCCCCAGGCATATCATCCGGTCGACGCCCATTTCTTCTGCGTCGCGCAGGACAGCTCTGAGCGCAGGCAGGTTGGCGTGAATATCTGCAATGAGACCCATGCGTTCGGTAAATTTCACGATGGTATCGATCTTCCCCTCAGGCGAATTGTCCCTGTGCTGGATTTCTACAGAGGTTGTGAATTTCCTCTCCTCATGCGTCCCGGCTATAGCCGCTGTCCGACTGCGGCTCCGGTCCGCTGCAGAATATCTGCTCGTATAGGTCCGCACTGAAACTGGTCTGCAGGGGAGGCGCCCGCCTCATCCGGTACGTTCGCTTCCCGTCCGCATCTCGCTCCGCCCGCAAAAACAGCGGTTCACCACTGTCTGTCTCATAAAGGCGGTTAGAGAATTCGTACAGGTGAGTGACGAAGAAGACCCTGATCCCCTTTTGTGCCAGTCCGCACACCACCTGTTCGGCTATCACTGACCCTTCCCGCTCGTTGGTGGCGGCGAATGATTCATTGAGAAGCACTGTCGAATCTGGCCGCAGCCGGGCGACGATGTCGCTCATCCTCCTGAGCTCCTCATCCAGCTTGCCGCTCTCCAGCGTGATATCTTCTTCCCGTCGGAAATGGGTGAAGATGCCGGCGCGAATAGCAGAGGAGAATTCTTCCGCCGACACGAACATCCCGCACTGCATCATGAGCTGTGCGAGACCGAGGCTGCGCAGAAACGTGGTCTTGCCGCCCTGGTTGGCCCCGGTTATGATGACTGGATTCCGCCCGGTGGCTGCGAGATCATTGCCCACTGGCGGTCTGTTTGCAGTGAGAGCCAGTGAGGCGTCATACAGACCGGTGAAGGAGAGCGTCTCCTCCCCCTGTTCATCCACCTGCGGGAAGCAGATGGGACAGGAGACTTCCGAGAGTCTGTCTGCCAGATTGAGGCAGCCCACGTAGAAGGCCAGCTCCCTGCGCAGGGAACGAAACACCCTGATTATTCGTTTGGCTGATCGTGCCAGCGCATTGGCCACTGGTCCCACACCGCGGCGTTTCATGTCGTTCAGCGCCCGGTTACTGCTCTCGTCCCGGGCATCAACCCGCAGATTGACCGCTGCGTCGCCATTGCCCCGCAGGCGACGGGCCAGCCGACGGATGAGCTGCTGCAGGGGGTGGATGCGGCTTCTGGGCTGTTCGTGCAGCACGAAGTTTTGCATCACATTTCCCGGGCCGAGTCGGGCGCTGAGTCGGAACCCGCTGTCCACATCCAGGTTGCGCAGGTGCGCAGCCAGAGAATCGAGATACATTTCATCAAACTCCGTGCAGAACACCGAGAGAAAATCTCTCCACCCCGCCGACGCAAAACCGCGGGCGCGGCCGCTGGCCAGTCGATGCATCTCCCGCAGAATTTTCAGCTGTGATCTCAGCAGCTGCAGTGAGGATGACAACACCGCCGTGGGGGTCGAGGCCGTCAGGAGGCCCAGGGGGTGCTTTCTGGCCAGCTGCAGCATCTGTACGGAGAGCTCGTAAATCCTGCGCACGACGTCGGCATTTTGCAGGCAATCGCGCAGTACTCCCTGTCGATAGGCGATGGTATCGTGGTCGCGTGAACCGGTCAGGATAACCCTCTCACACACATCACCAATGAAACGGTCGCCCCGGGACATGGTGCGCAGCACGGCGTCCAGTTCCAGGTCACGTCCCAGCGCACGCAGGTGTGGCGGCAGGTCCCGGCTGTCTTTCGTGGTGTGCTGACGATGCAGGAGATATGCTCTCCTCATGGTACTCGTTCCTCTATGTCCTTGCGCGTCAGCCGGTATTTCTCGGCGATCGATAGAGCGTACGCTGACCCATCCGGCGGTCTCCGCTCGACCCTGTAGGTCCGGACGGCAGGATCACTGGGATCTACCGCTGCGACCATGCTGACTGTGGCGTCGCTCATTGCGGGCAGTTCCTCGATGAAGCTGACCCAGACGCAGAGTGAACCCAGGTCGAGTATCTTGCAGAGAATTTTCTTGCTGAGATGCTTCTCGTCCTGCAGGGTGGCCGATGTGAAGATCTCATTGAGAATTATGATGCTGTCCGGGGTGGCCCGGCGCAGCAGGTATCTGATCCTCAGCAGGTCATCCTCCATGCGACCGCGCAGGTCCGCGATGCGCTCTCGCTGTTCGAAGTGGGTGAGTAAGTGATCGAAGATGTGCAGCCTGGCCTGGCTGCCCGGTACTGGGCAGCCAAGAGCCGCCAGGAAGTGCAGCTGTCCGAAGGTGCGGGCAAAGGTGGTCTTGCCTCCCTGGTTGGCCCCGGACACTACGAATATCTGCTCGCCTCCGCAGAGGTAAAAATTGTTCGGAATCACCTGCTCACCTTCGGAGGCGAGCTTGCTGGCCAGGGCCAGATCGAAGGTATGGCGGGCATGGATGTCCCCGCCGCCCGCCGTCATATCCGGGTAGCAGAACTGCAGTCCTGACTCGCGCAGACGCTCCGTGTATTGGAGGTAGGCGAGATAGAACTGCATGTCGCGGTGAAACTCCAACAGACCGTCCGCCAAGAAGCGGGCGTATTCTGTGCAGAACTGCTCCAGACGACGGAAGGTTTGGGGGTAAAACCGGGTGAGGCTCTCCGCAATGTCGATCTCCAATCTGCTCACTCCGGAGCTTTCCGACTGAGAAGATACATATACTCTGTCTACATCGCGGCTGAGACGCTCAAAGGCACTCTGTACCCTCGCGCCGTAATCCGGTTCGCCGCGGTACTCCCTTACCTGCACATCCTGCCCTTTTATGTGCAGGGCAAATTTCACTTCGGACAGGTCCTCCCGGATCGTGCGGGTGGCATTTTTGAGTGAGGAGAAGGATTCAGACTGTACATATGCATTGAGATCCCGTCGAAAGTGGCGCAGTGCGCGGGAACGGATTTCGGCATCGGTCAGGTCCTCTGCCAGGGTGCTGACGGCCTCACAGTATATATCGGCTGCGCGCACGAACCAGCCCTGGCGGTGAAAGCTGGAGGGGACCCGTTGCGAGGTCTGCAGAAACCTGGTCATCTCCCGCACGGAGGCCGCGAAGCGCTGGATGCCTTCCCGCACAAAAGCCCTCTGCACGTCACGGAACACCTCCTGTCGGTAGTGGATGGCATCCGCGCAGTCCAGTGGGGTATGCAGGATATCCTCCACTTTTTGCGCCTGACATCGGTCGGTGATGCCGGAGATGATCTGCTCGATCTGCAGGTCGACGAAAAAATATTCTGATTCATCGCGCTTCGGTGGTGGCTCGTATCCGCAAGGAAACAGCACGCTGGCAAAATTCATGCTGGGCACCTCCTCACGCCGCATTTACCGGCAGTCGGTGATCCGAACATTGCCCACCGGGTACTGCGCCCGTCACTCCGGTCCCCGGTCCGGGCGAGATACTTGCGGTGGGCCGAGCCGGAGAGCGGCGGCACTGCCCGGGTGCCCGGTGCATCGAGCCGGAGGCAGAGGGCCCCGAGCGCTGCAGGGATGGGGGAGAGGCGGACGACGGGCGGGGAGTCGGTGTCATCTATGCCGACTCCCCGGTGCCCCCTATTGTTTCGCATCCGTTTGGCTCAATCCTCTTCCTTTTCCGCCGACTCCTGATCGCCATCTCCGCCATCATTTTCCTCATCCGTCGGAGTTGGAGCGATGGATGATACGTCCAGTGATTCCGCCAGATTCCGCAGTTCCATGGGGAGAGGAAACGCGATGATGTTGCCCTCCTGCGAAGTGATTTCCGGCAAAGTTCCCAGCAGGCGCAGGAAGAGGCCTCCGCGCTGGGAGCTGAGTATGCCGGCGGCATCGGCCCGTTTCTGGGCCGCCTGTTTCTCTCCTTCCGCCTGGATTACGACGGCGCGCCTTTCCCTCTCCGCTGAGGCCTGGCGCGAAATCGCCTGCTGTAATTTGGCGGGGATGAGAACATCCTTTATCTCCACAGCAGTGACTTTGACTCCCCAGGGATTTGTGGCATCGTCCAGAATCTGCTGTATCTGCAGGTTGAGCTTATCTCGCTCCGAGAGCAGTTCGTCCAGTTCGGCCTGACCTGCGACACTGCGCAGGGTGGTCTGCGCCAGCTGTTCGGTGGCTTTCATGTAGTCTTCAACATTCACGATGGCGTTTTCTGCGTTCACCACCCGGTAGTAGGTTACGGCATTGACGCTCGCCGTGACATTGTCCCGGGTTATGACTTCCTGGGTGGGCACGTCCATGGTCAGCACGCGCAGTGAGACCCGGGCATAACGATCAACAAACGGGATCAGGATCACGATGCCGGGTCCACGGGCGCCGGCCAGGCGACCCAGTCGGAACACCACCAGACGTTCGTATTCCTTGACTATTTTCACCGCCATGTACAGAAAGATCACAACTATGCCAACTACGGCCACTGTAGTTTCCATGAGTAGCTCCCTACGGGGGGAATGAACGCAGTAAGTTGCCGGTCGCTTCCCTCCGTTTGGGACTCCCACCTCCTAACATACATACTGTCCGGATGATCAGCCTTTCCCGTCGTCTCCATCACAGTTGACCTCGTTTTCCTCCAGAGACCGCACAATGAGGGTCAGGTCATTCTGCTCTATGACTTTAACCTGCTGTCCCCGGGAGACGTGTGAGCCGTCCTCGGTGCGCGCGGACCAGAGTTCCCCCCGCATCCTGACCGAGCCGCGAGGGGCGAGATCCTCTACTACCTCGTCCCGGTCGGCCGGGCGGAAGAAGCTTCCGCTCTCCCGCCAGCGATGCCGCGAGCGAACTACTACAGTTACTATCAGGGCGCAGAGAATCACGATGGTTATGGCCACGCCGATCGCCGTCTGGCGAAAGGTTCCGTACCAGTCCTCGGCCATCAGGGGTTCGTGGGGCAGCATCAATGAGCCGATCAACAGGCTTACGCCTCCTCCCACACCCAGAATACCGAACCCACCGGTGAAGATTTCTGCGGCTATGAGTCCGAAACCGAGAGCTATGAGGATGAGGCCGGTGAGACTGGCATCGAACAGTCCGATTCCGTATATGCCCAGAACCAGGAGTATGGCTCCCAGCGTCTCCGGCACCAGGGTGCCCGGCATGCCCAGACCCAGGTATATGCCCATCCCGCCGGCCATGAGAATGAGAAACGCCAGCTGCGGATCACTGATCCGATCCTGCAGGCGCTCACTCACCGTCATCTCCGCACGCACGATCTCGGCATCTGCCGTGGACAGACGGAAATCGGTGCCGTGCTTCTGTCCGGTCCATCCGTCGAGCTGTTCCAGCAGATCGGCCAGATCGGCGGCCAACAACTCGATTGCGCCCTCTGCATGGGCGCTCCGTGCGTCCAGGCTGAGATTTTCCGTCACGAACTCCTCGGCGATATCGCCCGGCCTTCCCTGCTCCTCCGCCATACTGCGTATCTGACTCGCGAACATATTAACAGTCTTTTCGTCTGCCTCCTGGGTTCCCTCCGGTGACACGGCTACCGGTTTGGCCGACCCCACGGCGGTACCGGGGGTCATCGCTGCGATATCTGCACTCATCATTATGAAGGCCCCGGCGGATGCGGCCATGGCTCCGGCCGGCGTCACAAAGACGACGACGGGTACCGGAGTTTGATCGAATGACTGAACCATTTCCAGCGTGGCCTTCATCAATCCCCCGGGGGTGTTCAGGAGCACGACCGCTGCCTGCACATCTGCCGGGTCCAGCTGCTCCAGCTGCCTGCGCACAAAGCTGGTCTGACCGGCCGTCACGGGACCGTCCAGCTCGATGAGAAGGATCTCACCGGACTGTTCGTGCGCCTCCGCAGCAGTGGCTTCGCCCGGGGCGACGATCAGAAGACAGCTGATTGCCAGGATTATGGAGATTTGCCGTCTCATGTTTTCTTTCCCTCCACGGTTGATATGTGAGTACCGCGCAGCATCTGGCCACCCTGCCGGGCTCCTGCGGCAGATAGTCCAGAAATAGCGGGAGTGGGACCGACGCGTTTTCTGTGCTTAACTATCATTACTTCGGGGAATGCTCCCCGCTTTCCTTTTCGCCTGGTAACTGGCAAAAACTGGACACTGACCGCGCACGGTGGGCGGTGTCTGTGGGGCAGTTTGCCCGGCTTGGCGGCCGGATGTGTGATCTGTGAGTCGATCCGGGCTTCCCGGCGCAGCGGTCTAATCTGCGGATGGTGGGGGCGGCTGCCCCCAATGCGGTGCAGGCGGTGACGGAGCTTCATCCCATCGTGGTGGGAGTGTCTCAATGTCAGTCACCTGCTGCCCCATTATCTCCGGGTGCATTGCACCGTGCGGGTGACTATCGGGCCGCCGCCGGAAGCCGGTACAGGCCCGGTCCGGGCAGTCCACGGGGTTTTCCCGGCGCGCTCCTCACGGTGACAGACGATTCTGGGGTGCAGGGCTGCCCGGCAGATCAGTACCGGGGGGATCGGTTGCGTGTCTATTTGCCCGAATCATGCCGGCTCCCGGGAGTGCAATCTCGCATCTTGGACAAAAATTCCTCCGGGGCATCGACATGCTTCTGCAGCTTCCCAGCAGATGACGGGCATATAATTGAGGGGACAGAAGTAATGATCAGTATGTCTCCCGCGGACAGGGCTCTCTGTCCCATCTGCGGAAGGCGGGGGAGGCGATGTGGCTGTACTGGGATCTGTACCTGCTGGTGAATCTGATATTGAACGCTGTCCTTTTGCATGCGACCGCCATACTGGCGGGCCGGACCGCAAAGATCCCGGACATAATGCGCGGTGCGGCGTTGGGAACGCTGTATGCTCTGAGCAGGTTATGGGTGGACCTGTCTCCGCTGTTCGGCGGGGTGGGAATCACATTGGCTGCACTGGGGATGCTATGGGTCACGTTTCGGCCGCTGCGCCCCCGGGATGTGATTCTGCTGTTTCCCCTGTTGGTTCTCGCGGCGGCGGGCGGTGGTCTGAGCCTGGCTATGGGACGAGATGTTGCCTGCAGCTCGTCACCGTCCACGGGTGGGGGTCTCCTGCGCCTGCCGGTGGTCGCCGCATTTTTGCTCCTGGTGGCCAGAGTCGGAAGAGGGTGGAGCGAAGAGAATGCGCGGATGCGCCGGGTGCTGACTGATGTGACCGTATCTCTGGACGGCCGGCGGGCCAGCTTCACCGCTCTGGTGGATACCGGCAACCGCGTGGTCAATCCTATCACCGGGCAGCCCGTGGTCATAGTCGAGCATGCGGCAGTGTGCGATATTGTGCCTCCCGAGTTTGCCCGTCTCGCCCAGCGGCCCCCGGAGGATGGTGAAACCCTTTCCGGTCTGAGTGATGCGGCTGCGCGAAGGTTCTGCCTCATACCCTTCCGCAGCCTGCACGGAGCGGGGGAGCTGCTGCCCGCCCTGCGGGTGGATCGGCTCGAACTGGGTGGATCGACCCCATTGTCCTCGCTCGGCGGTGCAGTAATCGCCGTCACGCGGGAAAGGGTCAGTGTGGAGGGGAGATATCAGGCCCTCATCCCTCCTGACCTGACAGAGTAGTGAGAGGAGGTGGATTGCAGTGCGGTGGATGCCCGAGAGGTGGCGACGGGGGTTTGACCGTTTCGTGCGGGGGATGCTCGTGCGCCTGACCGGCGACCTGCACTATCTGTCCGGCGGCAGTCGCCTGCCGTCACCCCTGAGCAAGGAGGAGGAGAGAGAACTCATACGACGTCTGCGTCGCGGGGATGAAACGGTACGGCAGACACTGATCGAGCGCAACCTGCGGTTGGTGGTATACATCGCCCGCAAGTTTGAGAGCTCGGGGATCGGTGTAGAGGATCTCGTGAGCATCGGTAGCATCGGTCTTATCAAGGCAGTGAATACATTTGATCCGGAGAGAGGCATCAAACTGGCCACCTACGCCTCCAAGTGCATACAGAACGAGATCCTCATGTTTCTGCGCAGAAACAGCAAAACGCGCTCGGAGATATCTCTCGACGAGCCACTGAATGTGGACTGGGATGGCAACGAGCTCCTCCTGTCGGATGTGCTGGGTACGGATACGGACATAATCTACCGTCGGATTGAAAACCGGGTGAACAGGCTGCTCCTGCGGGACGCCCTGTCCAATCTGGGAAGGAGAGAGCGCAGGATCGTACAGCTTCGCTTCGGGCTCGAGGATGGAGTGGAGCGCACCCAGAAGCAGGTGGCGGACTCACTCGGGATTTCTCAGTCGTATATATCGCGGCTGGAGAAGCGCATTATCGGTCAGCTGCGCGAGGATATTGTGAATGCGCAGTGAAGCATACGCCCATCAGTTCCTCCCGGCGCCGGCGATCCCCCCCGGAGACGCCGGCGCCCCCAACTGATCATCTCGCCGTTTTCCCCTGACGGCATATATTGCCAGGCAAAATGCATAAAATCTGTCTTGGCGAACCATACTCCTACTGCAGACGCCGCGGGATTGCACATCCCGGCAGCAGACGGCACGCAGGTCAGTGCAAGGGGGATGGCACGTGGTTCGCAAGGTGGAGATATCCGGAGTAAACACGTCAGAGCTTCCCGTCCTCAGCAACGAGAAGATGCGGGAGCTGTTCCGGTCGCTGCAGGAGGACGGGGATGCAGGGGCCCGCCAGAGCCTGATACAGGGCAACCTTCGACTGGTGTTGAGCGTGATTCAGCGTTTCAACAATCGCGGGGAACCCGTGGATGATCTGTTTCAGGTTGGCTGTGTGGGTCTGGTCAAGGCGATAGATAACTTCGACCTGGAGCAGAAGGTGCGCTTCTCCACGTATGCCGTGCCCATGATCGTGGGGGAGATCCGCCGTTATCTGCGTGACAACAACCCCATTCGGGTCAGCAGATCGCTCCGCGATACTGCCTACCGCGCACTGCAGACCAAGGATTCCCTCACCCACAAGCATTCCCAGGAGCCCACCCTGGAGGAGATAGCTGATCATCTGGGCATTGACGTGGATGAGATAGTCTTCGCCCTCGATGCCATCCAGGATCCGATTTCTCTATTTGAACCGGTGTATCAGGACGGTGGGGATCCCATCTACGTCATGGATCAGATCAGCGATGATCGGCAGGACAACCGACGTTGGATGGACGAAATTGCCGTGCGGGAAGCCATGGGTCGGCTGGACTCCCGCCAGCAGCGTATTCTGCAACTGCGGTTCTTCCGGGGGCAGACACAGATGGAAGTGGCCGAGGAAATCGGCATTTCTCAGGCCCAGGTGTCCCGCCTGGAGAAGGCTGCTCTGCAGAGGCTGAGGGGGTTCATAGAATGATGATGCGAGGTCGCGTTCTCCCGTCAGGAGCTGCTCTCTGGGTGATGGTAGTCATACTGCTTCTATTCTGTCTGTGCCCCGCTGCGCCCGTTCATTCGCGCTCGCTGCGCGATGGAGTAATCCGCCTGCACATCGTATCCAACTCAGACTGCGAGTCGGATGAGGTCGACAAGACGGCGGTTCGTCACCAAATCCTCTGTTTGACCGGGGACTGGTTGCGGGAGGCGGATGATGCCGACACAGCCCGGCGGATACTGCGGCAGAAGCTGCCGCAGCTGCGCCAGAGGGCTGGCGCGGTCGTACAGCAGCATCCTGTGTCCATTCGGCTCGAGGTTCGAAACCTACCGACCACCACTTACGCGGGGGGCACGATGATGCCCGCGGGGCAGTACTGGGTCCTGTATACTGTACTGGGCCAGGGTGCGGGAGATAATTGGTGGTGTGTGCTGTATCCCTCTCTTTGTGTCATGGGCTGCGAGGACGGAGAGCCCATGAATGAGATGGGGCGAAAAGCCCCCCGCTCGGCCCTGGCAGAATGGCTTGGCAGCAGGAGACCGAACGATTATGTCGCAGCATTATTGGGTTCGATGGATCCCGCCGGACACTTCCACCCACCGATAACATGGTTTTCTTCCGGGCGTTGAACACACGCCCAGGGTTGCCGATGTTCCTCTCTGCATAAGGTTGGTACCGGGTGCAGCTAACCCTGGAGGGGGACGTGTCCATGGTTCGCATTTCGCAGCTGGCCTCTCTCGAGGTCATCAACCTGGAGGATGGTAGAATTCTCGGCATGATCGATGATCTGCAGATTGACCTCAGCGAAGGCCGAATAACGGCCATCATCATTCCAGCGCCGGCAGGCTTTTGGGGATTCATAACAGGAGGCAAGGACTGCGTCATTCCCTGGAGGAATGTCACGAAGATTGGTGAAGACGTCATTCTGGTGCGTTACCGGGAAGGAGGGCGGCCGGCGCAGGGCGAATGATGCGACGCGAAAGGAATGATCCTGTATCGCATGGCAGTGGGAGAGGACATATTTGAATGACAGTGCCGGGATCGACCGTCTGCCCGCATGGCAGGTGAACTGTCCGGATCCGGGCATATGGGCCCTGTTTACTGCGGGGGCCCGCGCTGATGCCGGGGGAGCGTTCAGCCCAGGTGCGCATCCAGATCAGCAGTGTGGGCAGTTGCAGTCCAACCGCATGCAGCTGCTGCGGGCTCTGCCCGCCCAGATGCCGGGCACCATCCAGCTGGTTCGCCAGGTGCATGGGGCGAGGGTGGTGATGGTGCCGGGTGAGCCATTGGGGTCTGAGGTTGCTCCGGGGTGGTGGCTCGGACCGGAGGCAGATGGTGCAGTGGCCCGGGGTTCGGCAATCTGTCTCGCCATTGTGGTGGCGGACTGTCTGCCCGTGTATCTGGTGGACCGGAACAACAGAGCCTTTGGGTTGATTCACGCTGGTTGGCGCGGCCTGACGGCGGGCGTCGTCGAGCGGACACTGGAGACGATGATGTGTCGGTGGCAGACCGACCCCGCTCACTGTGTGGCCTTTTTCGGTCCATCTATCGAACGGGAAGCCTATGAGGTGGACGAGCCGGTCGTGCGGGCCCTGCGGGGCTGGGCCGCATGGTGGACTGAGGTGGTCTACCCGGCCTCTGCGGGACGAGTGCGGCTGGATCTGCC
>PUMM01000097.1 GCA_003551365.1 Clostridia bacterium | reverse complement strand
TGAGCAGGCCCAGGCCATAATTCGTCGGAGGAAGTCTGTGGCCGGTCCCCTGAAGCGCTATGAAGAATATTCGGAGCGGCTGGAAGAAGCCATGATCATGGCGGAACTCGCAGAGGAAGAGCAGGACGCTGCCGCCCGTGATGAGGTAGTCGATGAGGTTGAGAGGTTGCGCTCCGGCATATCCCAGCTGCGCTTGTCCATCCTACTGTCCGGTGATTATGACACAGAGGACGCTATAGTGACCGTTCAACCGGGTGCGGGCGGATTGGATGCACAGGACTGGGCAGAAATGCTGTTTCGCATGTACAACCGCTGGGCCGAAGATGCCGGCTTCAAGGCGGAAACCATGGAGGCGCTCCCGGCGGAAGAGGGTGGTCTGAAGAACGGCACCATCTCCGTGAAGGGCCAGTACGCCTACGGTTACCTGAAGACCGAACAGGGAGTGCATCGCCTGGTTCGTATATCACCCTTTGATTCCTCCGGCCGCAGGCACACTTCATTTGCATCTGTAGAGGTATTACCGGACCTGGGCGACGACGATGATGATATCGAGATAAATGAAGATGACCTGCGGATAGACACATTCCGGGCCAGTGGTGCTGGCGGTCAGCATGTCAACAAGGCCGATACGGCGGTGCGGATCACGCACCATCCCTCGGGTATCGTGGTTTCATGTCAGAATGAACGATCGCAGCACAAAAATCGCAGTGCTGCCATGAAGATTCTCCGCGCCAAGCTCCGGCAGCAGAAGGAGGAGGAGCGGCGCAAGGAGATGGCGCGTCTCCGGGGACAGCAGGATGATATTGCCTGGGGCAGCCAGATCAGATCTTACGTGTTTCACCCCTACAACATGGTGAAGGACCACCGGACCGGTGTCGAGAAAGGGAATATCGAGGCGGTTATCGACGG
The DNA here is from genome assembly GCA_003551365.1 of Clostridia bacterium. Classification (GTDB taxonomy): domain Bacteria; phylum Bacillota; class Sulfobacillia; order SLMV01; family SLMV01; genus PWGR01. The sequence goes on along the minus strand of PUMM01000097.1, from coordinate 4,986 downwards.
TGATCTGGACGATTTCATTCATGCCTACCTGGAAAAGACTGCAGGGATGCAGGAGGATGTGAGATCAACTGGGAACGGGTAGAGTCGCTTCGGTGGATATCCTGGGGGTGCCGGTGGCGCGGTTGAGTCTGGATGAAGTAGAGGAGTTTCTCGCGGACAGATTGGCCGGGCATTCGCCCTGTCTCGTATTCACCCCCAATCCGGAGATCATCGATCGGGGTCGCCGCGACCCCGAGTTCTCCGCGGCTCTCCGGACCGCAGATCTGTGTGTCGCGGATGGAGTGGGAGTGCTCTGGGCTTCTCGCATCCTGGGTGCTCCCTTACCGGGCACTGTTCCGGGAGTGGAGCTGATGGAGCGCCTGCTCGCACGTTGCGCTGACGTCGGGGCGGGCGTCTATTTTGTCGGGACCACTGCAGATAATGTGCGGGCGGCGGCGCAGCGAGCCCGGGAGAAGGCCCCCGGACTGCGCGTCGTCGGGACACACCATGGCTTTTTTTCGGTGGCCGAAGAGCATAGCCTGGTGTGCGATCTTGCGCGTCGTCGGCCGGGTCTGGTGCTTTTCGGCATGGGGGTGCCGAAGGATCAGGTTTTCGCGACCCGGTGGCGCGACCATCTGCCGCCGGCAGTTTATCTGGCCGTGGGAGGCGGGTTGGATGTTCTGGCGGGGGCCGTGCATCGAGCGCCCGGCCCCATGCGTCGCCTGGGCATGGAGTGGTTGTATCGCCTGATTACCAGTCCCCGCCGCTGGAGAAGACAGTTGGCTCTGCCCCGTTTTGCAACCGCAGTGCTGCTGCGGCGATTCGCTGCAGGATCGGATACGGACCTGCAGAATGAGAAAAACCAAACCGACGGAGGTGAAGGGCTTTGACGGAGCAAAGGATTCTCCGATCGAAGCGAACATATGCGTGAGTCCCCACCAGTGACTACCGAAGAACTAGAACAGATCAGAGAGCGTGCCACATCATTGCGCTGCAAGATAGTTGAGTCCACCTGCCGGGCCGGTTCGGGGCATCCGGGCGGGTCCCTTTCCTGCGCCGATATTGTGGCTCTGTTGTATTTTCACATCCTGCAGCTGGACCCCGAGAACCCGGGTTGGACCGAACGTGATCGTTTCATTCTCACCAAGGGACATGCCGCGCCCCTGCTGTATGCCGCTCTCGCTGAGAAGGGTTTCTTCCCGTCGGACGAGCTGCAGCATTTGCGCGAACTGGGACACATGTTACAGGGGCACCCCGATTGCAGGCGTACGCCTGGAGTGGAGGCCAGTACTGGATCGCTGGGGCAGGGACTGTCTATAGCGCTGGGCATATCTCTGGCCGGCAAGTTGGATGAGGCTGAGTGGGGCGTTTACGCTCTTCTCGGCGACGGCGAGCTGCAGGAGGGACAGGTGTGGGAGGCGGCCATGGCTGCATCTCACTATGGCGCGGACAATCTCATTGCAATCGTGGATTACAATGATCTGCAGATCGATGGCCACCTCTGTGACGTGATGTCCGTTGAGCCCCTCGCCGACAAATGGCGCGCATTTGGCTGGGCGGTGTGGACGGTTGATGGTCACGACCTCTTCGCCCTAGATGAGGCCCTGCGCGAGGCTCAGTTGGCCTCGTGCCCGGCCATGATCATTGCCCGGACCGTCAAGGGCAAGGGAGTCTCCTTCATGGAGGGCGAGGCTTCGTGGCACGGCAAGGCACCTTCTGCAGAGCAGGCCGAGCAGGCGCTGTGCGAGTTGAGGGGAGGCGGAGCAGATGAGTGAGCGCGATGATATGCCACGCGAGGCGACCCGGAATGCCTATGGTCGGGCCCTGGTTGAGCTGGGACAACAGCGCGATGATGTGGTAGTTCTGGATGCCGACCTGTCCGGCTCCACTCGTACTGGCTGGTTTGGTGAGAGGTTTCCCGAGAGGTTTTTCAATATGGGCATCGCCGAACAGAATATGATGAACGTGGCCGCGGGATTGGCCATGACCGGCAAGATCCCGTTTGCCAGCACCTTTGCGATCTTTGCCAGCGGGCGTGCGTGGGAGCAGGTGCGGAACACGGTTGCATACCCGGCACTGCCGGTGCGGATTTGTGCCAGTCACGCCGGGATTACCGTGGGCGCTGACGGCGCCTCCCACCAGGCCCTGGAAGACATTTCTCTCATGCGGGTCATTCCGAATATGACGGTGATTGTTCCCAAGGATGGCCCGGAGACCGAGCGCGTTCTCCCCGCTGTAGTCGACCTCGATGGTCCAGTATATGTTCGCCTCGGCCGCGCCGAGGTTCCGGTTCTGTCAGGGGATGATGAATCCTTCACTGTGGGCCGGGCCCAGGTTCTGCGGGATGGGGAAGATGTCGCCCTGATAGCCTGTGGGGTCATGCTGGAGCCGGCCCTGGAGGCTGCAGATCAGCTGGAGGAACGCGGCATAGGTGCCCGGGTGATCAACCTTTCTACTATCAAACCGCTGGATGGGGAAACACTGAATGCTGCAGCGGAGGAATGCGGCGCCGTGGTCACGGCGGAGGAGCACAGCGTCATTGGAGGTATGGGATCTGCGGTCACTGAATTCCTCGCAGAGGTCTGCCCCGTTCCGCTTCGCAGAGTAGGGATCATGGATCGCTTCGGTCAATCCGGGCAGCCGGACCAGCTGTTGGGCGAGTACGGACTGGATGCCCGGACGATCAGGGAGGCGGCACTGCTGGCAGTGGCGGGCAAGCAGGGCTAATCATTGGACAGCAGGGATATGGCCACATCGGCACTTCTTTCGGCCCGCCGCCGGAGGCGGACCGCTTCGCGGTGGGCCCTCTTTTGCCATTGCGGTAGGTGGGGCAAAATCGTTTCATCGAGGATCTCGATTACTCCCTCTGCCGTGATATCGTGCACCCCTCCGGCGCACGGTTGGCCGATGGCGGAGAGAAACCCGTCTATCTTGGGGTCGTAGCTGAGGCCCAGGCAGGGGACCCCGACGGATGTGGACAGAATCAGGGCATGTAGCCGCATGCCTATGGTCAGATCGGCCCGGGATAGCGCAGAGAGGGCCTGGGTCGGGCTCATTTCTTCTTCAATCAAACCGTGGGGGCGTCGACACTCTTGTGCGGCCGCGCCGCATACGCGGGCGTCCAATCTTCTCTGCATGGAGTAGAAGATGGGGAAATAGCCGCTGTCGTGTAGGAAATCGGCGGTCCGGGCCATCACACCTATTATGCGTTCGGTGGCTTTCGGCCAGGGCCGCAGGGATATTATGACTATCGGGACGTCCGGGGGTGCTCCGGCTCGCTGTAGTATTTCTTTGGCCTCATCGGTCGCGGAGGGCTCCAGGAAGAAGGCGGGATCCGCTGTGACCTCAACGGGTCGATTGACCTGCAGCTGCTGCGAAGTGCGCAGAGAATCATCATCCCGCAGGGTCACCGCATCGGCCAGCTGCAGCGACCGCCGGGCCAGGTAACGCCCGGCCCGAGAATGAAGAGGCCCCAGGCCATTGGCGTATATCATGACCCGGGCACCGAGTGCACGGGCAGTATGTATAAGGGAGGCGTAGTAGAATAGTGACCGGAAGCTGGTTTCATCCTGGAGCAGGGTTCCTCCACCGCTGAGAAACAGGTCTGCTCTCCGCAGAGCGCGTAAGACCTGCCCTGGGGCGAAACGGTGAATGGCGCTCACAGCGTGGTCCCGTTCGGTGCCGTGTGGATCGCCCGACAGTACAGTGATCTCCAGATTATCCCTTCTGGAACGCAGTCCGCGCACCATTCCTTCGAGCAGCGCCTCATCACCGGTATTGCCGAAGCCAAAATAACCGGATATGACGATCCTCCGGATCTTCTCCTCACTCGTATCCAACTCGTGCGGGATGACCATGTGTCGGTATATGCTGACATGTCGATCTCGCATGGCGCGAAGGGAAAAGTGCTTGCGGGCATGGTCGTACAATCCGCGTCCCAGATGCATTCGGCGATCGTGTGACGAGATGAGTTTTTGCAGGGCTGCCCGTAATGGCTCAACTTCCCCGGGTGGAATTAGGAGACCAGTTTCACCGTCGCGGATGAGCTCGGGAACTCCCCCCACCCCGGTGGCTACTGTGGGGAGGGCATGGCGCGCTCCCTCGAGCAGTGCATAGGGGAAGCTTTCGCTCTCAGAGGTGAGCACGTTGACGTCGAAGGCGGGCAGGGCCCTTTCGACATCGTCCAGGTGACCTGTGAAGGTGACTCGCCGGGAGATTCCCAGCCTCCGTGCCTGCTGCTGCAGGTTCTCGCGCTCCTCGCCATCCCCCAGTACGGCAAAGTGAACGTCATCCCGTTCTTGCAGGATTTCGGCGGCCGCACGCAGCAGGACGTCGTGCCTCTTGATGCCCGCCAGTCGTCCGATTGTCCCCACCAGGTGCCGGTCGGAGGGGATATTCCAATCCCGGCGAAAAGCACCTCCGCTGTCCGGGCGGGGAAGGGAGAAGTCCAGGCCATTGTAGACGGTGAATATGTTATCGCGGGGAAACCCCCGTTCCTGCAGCATGTCCGCGAACTGTTCTGTTACGGCTATGAGATAGTTGAAGGTTCGCAGGCTGCGGGTGTTCAGCGCGGTGTAGACCAGGTGTTTATAAAGATTATCCTCAAAATCTCGTCGGTAATCGCTGTGCACGGTGGTTACAGTGGGTATGTGTAGACGACGCCGCACCAGCGCGGCGAGAAAATTGGCGCGCGCCCCGTGACAGTGCAGCACATTCGCCCCAAAATCGTGGAGAAGCTGCAGCAGCCGTCCCGCAGCACTCAGATCCCAGCGCCGGCGCTGCTCCAGCAGCACTACGGGCAGATCCATCTCGCGCGCCTCCTGATAGAAGGCCCCCGGTGTGAGACACACGAGCTTGATGGGAATTTGTGCTGCCAGTGCTTGCACCAGCAACAGAACGTGCGTCTTGGCGCCCCCGGTGTCCCCACCGCTTATCAGGTGCAGTACACGCGGTTGTGCGGCTCGGTGTTCGCCGGGCGGGCATTCACCTGTCACTCAAACGACCTCC
>PUMM01000084.1 GCA_003551365.1 Clostridia bacterium | reverse complement strand
CGAACTTCTCCTCACCGTCAAGAGTCCTGCTGGCCAGGAGGTAGCCGGGGTCTTCGTCGATTGAGTCTGTCCAGTCATCTTCGTCGTAGCTATCTTCCAGCAGAAAATCTACGTCTTCGAGGGTGGCGTCAGCTTCATCCCAGAGCAGGTGCACTTGGTAGGCCGCAAAGTCCTTGCTTACCTCTCCCAGGCTCAGCGTGAGGGTGAAGGTGTCGCCGACGATTACCGCGTCCTTGTCGAATTCCGCGTTGGCCGTGTCCGGGTCGAGTTCCACAACTTGGATGGTCTGGCCGGACTTCGCAGCCTCAGCAGCGCCGGAGATGGTGCTGAAGATAGTCGGCACCACGATGTCGCTGCCGCGGACTACGAAGGCGCGGTCGAACGTGTTCTCTGCAAGGATAGCATCTAGGTCGGTATCTCCTACCTTATCTATCACGTGAGCAACATCGCTGTTCTCGAAGACATTGCCGGTGATATTCTGCTCATCAGGCAGAGGCGGCATGGCCATGCCCTTCCAGAACCCGTCGAATAGGTTGTCCTCCACTGTGTAGTCTTGCAGCTTCGGACTCCACCCACCGGCGTTTATGGCTTTCGTGTTCGCAGTTTTGGACACGAATTCGTTGTTTTCTACAACCGCCTCGATGACGCCTGTTTGATGACCGCTCCAAGTGAGCCCGAACTTGTCGTCGCCCTCGAAGCGATTGTAAGCAATTGTGGCCGTTATCAATTGCTCTGAGCCGGGCGTCACCCGGATGTAGTCATTCGTAGCGTGTACGTCTCCACCCTCAGCGGTAAAGATGGAGTTGAGGACCTGTAGCTCGGTATTGTCCTCGCGGTCGACGTACACTGCCCGCTTCCTCTCTTCCGACCCAAGGTCTTGTGAGAACTTAAATCCATCAATCGTAACACTGAGGTCCTGCTCGACAATGCTCAGACGAACGTTAAACAGTATGCTTTCGTCCTCGCCCGGGTTCCGGGTACGACCATCGACGCCTGCATGAGCACCCAAGAGCGTTAGCGACCTGTCGACGGTGATGTCGCCCTCCTCATACGTCCCCGCAGCAACTTCAATGATGTCTTCAGAGTCGGCAGCGTCGATGGCGTCCTGGATGGTGTCGTGGAACGTATCCTGCGTAACATTGTGTACGTCGGTCATCCAAGAAAGCTCAACCGAGTCCACACCCGGGTTGTCAGAAAGGATTTGGTCCAGCATGTCGAAAGTATCAGTCTTTCCGTTTACGCAGGCGGGCCTATCCACGATTTTGAGGGCATCGTCGGCACCATAGTCTTCAACTGTGTTTCCCTCAATAATGACACTGGAATCTTCCATGCCCCAGAACCATATGCCTTCATCATAACCGTACTCAACATAATTGTCTTTGACGGTCATGGTCGTGTCGCCAAGATTCCGCCCGACAATAGCTCCCCAGCTCAAAATGTCATTCCCTTCGACTAGCACATCATTCGAGGCCTCAACGCGAATAGTCGGGTGACCGCCCTCTATCTCTGTGTTGATGACATTATTGAGAATCTGTGCATCATGAGCGCCAGGACTTACCCGGATTTCATAGGGCTCCGGCGGCCCCGCGGGAGTCAGAAGGTCCATGTTTTCTATTGTGGCATTCGCACCCAAGACTTCAATTACCGGGTCGCTTCCATGATAAATCTCATATTCTCTCATCTTGAAATCTTCCAAAACAACGTTGTCAGCCTCTATAGTGATGAGGCCTTCAATAGTTGCTTCATGTTCCTCCGCAGACCTGAGAGTCACTTTCTCGTTAACCGTGAGGTCTTCTCCGTATGCGCCAGCGCCCACCTCGATCGTATCTCCCTCGCTAGCCGCATCGAGCGCTTCCTGTATGGTTGCAAAGGCATTGCCCCCATCGGTTCCATCCTTGTCACCCGCGCCACCTTCAGCAACATACCAGGTGGTATTGCTCGCCACCGCCACTTCCGGTGCCACCGCAAACACCATAAACAGCGCCACTACCACTGCCAAAACGCCACTTACCCTACTCACTTCCCATACCTCCTCAGATATTGAATCTGGGTCGCGTGGGCCTTTGTCTACAGCTCCAGGACCTCAGTCTCCGCATCGACCTCCATCACCTCTATGCCAGCGGCCAGTCCCCTGACCGCTATCCCCTACTCAAAGTCCCGCACCGTCAACCGCCGCACATCCCACCGCTTCTCCTCGGCCGGCCGCGCCCGCACGCTCACCCCGCAGTCAACACACGTAACCCGCAGCGTCCCCCGACCATCCCGGGATACGATTCTCTCGTTATGGCGACACCTCACCGGCCTCACCTCTCTCGTAGCGGAGTTATGTATGTATCCGCAGCGGTCGTCAGCTGCGGAATTGCATTGAATCTACACAACTGGATTTATGCAGAACTGCTAGCGCATATATGCAGCACCCATCCATATCATCCTCGCCCGAGAGTTTGCATATCCCTCGAGGAAGAAACAGGTTCGCCATTATCGCACCAGGATCGTAGGCGTGCACCCGGCGCTGACACGCAGGACTCGTCCGCTGCTTCCTGGATAAGGGTCATCATCTCCAGCACACTCCGGAAATGGAGCGTCTTCTCTTCCTCCAGCCAGGTGATCTCACCCTGGTAGCTCGCATTCTCACCGAAGATAATCCTGACCACGAACGATGCGCCCTGCACCTGGATTTCACACGCTTCATAGGACATTTCTTTATCCCCCATCCCTACGCAAACCGGGATCTGACCTCAGGAGAACCTCCGCACGGCCAAGCTGCCTCACAGCCATGTAAACATACGGCACTCAGAAGTCAGTCAGAACTCGTCGGCATCTCGCACAGATTTACGAAATGGACGACCCATTTGCTGATTCTCTTTGATATTCAGATATGGCTATGAGAATCCATCATCCACACGGAAGGCCCTGACACCACAAGAGGTGAGAAGCAGTGAACCAGACCCCGCAATGAAGTCCAGCTCCGGCAAGCAGGATGGCCGTATGAGAGGCAGCACATCATTCCACTGGGTCACCCCTTTGCGCAGGTTAGCGACGAAAACCTCCGACAGATTCAACACTACCCGATCCAGAACCGGGCGATCAGGAAGATCCACCATCGTGGAAATTACACCCAACAAGGGGTCTCGTCTCCAGGCGATACAGCGACTGAAACACCTCCCGGTCATCTCGGAGCGCCCCCTCAACCTCTTCCGCCCGCATCAGCTTGTCCGCAGGCATCGCGGTCAGTTTCGCGAGCGAATCAGACACTACTGCCGCATCGATCTCGCACTCTACATCCAGGTACAATTCTCCCAGCCCATGTGCGCTTTCTCCCCATCGCTCCCCGGTGCCGCACCCCCTGAAGTGCAGACGTTTCGGCCACCAGCTGCACAAAATGCCGGGGCACAGAGTGCTTGTACCTGGTGCGTATCCTGGGCCGTCACGCTGGCTGACCCGTTCCGGGGAGCCACACTGGGAGAGGAAAAAGACACGATAAGGGAATACCGCCCGCATTTCTGCGACCGCTCCATGGCGGAGCTGCGCAGTCTAGCTGGGTTCAGACAACTCAGGCTGCAGGACCTCTAGTACTGTACTTGGGGCCCCAATCGGACCCAGGCCCTCATCGGCTCCTTCTTCTACAACTGCCCGTCGCAAACACTGGAGGCACTGCCAGTCACGGAGATGGTGTCCGTTGTAATTTGTCGTGCAACGCAAAATCTGGGGCTCACGGTTTTATGCTGCGGGCAATGATATGGGGGACAGCAACAGGAAGAACTGTCTCGCATCGTTAATGAGCCAGCGATAATGCCGCAATGGAAGGAGAGGCAGAGCTCACATTGCCCGCCATATCTGCCTGTTATTCGCTCACATTAAGTCCTTGCCTTCTCGTACCGCGTTTTGCCTCCGCAGGACACGATTCCTCCCCCGTCAAATCCGTGCCACAAAAGGGGCAAATCCAGGAGCCGAAGTCACTCCCCGAGTACGAGCTACCTGTGCACTCAGGGCAGGTCTTTTTCAACATATTCTCTCCTCCCTCAGCTCTCCTGGAAATGCGCAGCATCTCTCCCCGAGAGTCTCTCGACCCCACGCCTGTGAGTCGGCATCCTCCTCCGGCACAAGATATGGAGAGAATAAATGGGGAGTACTCACTATACAGCAACATCTTGGCCTGCCTACCGCAAACACCCGAGCTTCCCCATGGAAATTGGAGAGGAGGACTACCAGTCCTACCCGGGATATATGACGCAGTCAGAGGCCTCTCAACGCCGTAGCGGGATCTGCTCTCTCGAATATCAATGATGTGCTGACCTGGTCTCCCGCCTACACCTCCATGTGCCGGCGAATGCATGTTCGGCTATCATTCACTACCCCGATGCTCACGACGCGGAAACTGCCCCCCTGCTCTATTCGGCGGGTTCCGCCACCACCACGAGGCGATCCGGTGGATTCACCACACCAAGGGGATCACAGGTGATCAGGGTCAGCTGCTTATACTCACTCACACCAGTAAAGTCGGTGGCCTGCTCCTTGCCGACTACCTCGGTGTTGCGCACGATATACTCGCGTCGACCCTCCTCACTCTCGACAATCACCCGATCCTCCAGCTCGACTTCATCGAGCCTGTTGAATAGCATTCCATGGCTGTGGCTGCGGTGCGCGGTGAGTACCGTGTTTCCCACCTCATCCAGACCGGCGGTTTCCTCCAGCACCCCCACCCCCACCTGCAGCTCCGCCCAGCCCGTGCCACTGAAGATTGGGAGCCGGAGGTCGATGCTGTCAATATGCAAAAACCCCACCGGAACCAGCTGCAGGGGCGCGGAATCCCGACGCGACTCCGCAGTGGACTCCCCGGGATTCTCCCGGACATCCTCAACATCTTCACTGGAAGTGGAGGAGTCCTGCTGCAGGGGAGTCGGCACCCGATCCCCCATACCCGTCTGTTCCCATTGGCTCAGCATGCGTTGCTGCATGTTGGTGGTGGCTGTGTCGCGAAGAAAGGGAAGAAAGAACACGAGGATCCCAGCAATGATGAGAAGATATGGCAGGAATGCACGCATGGGCTACAACCTCCGTCGGAAGGGAAACGAGCTGACCGCTCATCGCCGATTCTGCTCCTCAACGCCTGACCCTCTGCGCCACCACTAGCCCTGCAAACACCAGCATGAACCCGGTGACGTAGAAGAAGACCGTGGGTAGCTGCCAGGTGGGTGGGGCCTCTGGAGCGGGCGGAGGGATCACCGCGTCTTCGAGTTGCTGGTTCCCAAAGATCACGGTCTCGGCCTCATCTTCATCAAGATCTACCGTCACGGTGGTTGGGGTGGTGGCAGTCCATTCATCCTCATCCCATTCCTCGGAGACTTCGTAGGTACCGGTCTCCAGGCGCAATCTCACCGGGGTCCGGTGTGGTTCGCCGTTGACATATACGATCCAGTCGACGATCTCGGGATCTTCGGCATCCCAGATACCATCACCATCCAGGTCGTGAAACTTGCGAACTATGAGTCGGCCCGTACCGGGCTCTGGATCATCTGGATCATCGGAACCCCGGTGGTTACCGAAATCAACCGTCTTCCGATCCCGGTCGGAAAGCCTCACTGTCACTGTGGTGGGGGTTGTGGCCGTCCAGTCGGGACGCCCTACCTCGCTGATCACATAGGTCCCCGGTCTGACCCGAAGGCTGGTGATCGGGGTGGTGTACTCCCGATTGTTGATCATAATCGGCCAGCCCTCGATCCACTCATCACCATCGTCAGGAGCAAAGTCTCCTGTCTGGTTAACGTCGTGAAACTTGCGCACAGTGAGGTAGGCCCTATCTCTCCTCGTAGGAGTGCCATCGCACACGGCCCGGAATTCAAACTGAATCGTGACGCTGGCACCCTGAAAGGCATTGCCCGTGGCCTCACCGGGAAGGTAAGTGGTGATGTCGATGCGCTGGCTCTCGCCGGGACTCAGCCACCCCATGTAGATCTCCTCTGCAAATTCCTCGAGCAGTCCCTCAAACAGGACAACTCTTCCCGAGGAAATGGCAAACTCCATCACCTCGTCAAGGTGCCGGCCCTCTACGCCTGGATAGTAACCCGCGCTACTGGCAATCTTCCGGAGGTTGAAGTAGTACTCAAGGTCCTCTTCGCCCTCGTTGGATGCGATGAGGTATGAACTCTTGACGTCTCCTGGGTTCAGGTTGGTCACGTCGGTATAACCCTCGGCCGGGGTTACCACCAGACCGCATTCCTCACCCTCTATCACAAAGGCGTGCGTGAGCTGGGGCGCGCAAACGAGGACTGCAGCGACGAGAATTCCTGCTATTATGGTTGAGTACTTCCAGGATCGGTACATGTCATACCTCCTCAAAAGACACCTACAGAAAATCTCCTCCGGTTGCGGCGGGCGGGGAACCCCGGGTCACCTCTCCCCGCCCGCATCGGTCAGTCGTCGGCTCCAGGTCCTTCTCTGGCTACGGTCAGGGTGCACCGTAGTGGTCGACGCCCCACTCATGATGGGGTGCATCATGGGTCGTCTGGATCGCGTCAAAGACGCCCTTCAATACATACCGCTTGCCCTGGTACAGGTTGCAGGTCTCGGGACCCTTGAGGCAGACCCGGACGCAGAGCTCAACTGTTTCACCAGGTGCCAATTCGTTCGTGTAGTAGAAATATCCGTTGTCCTCGATCCAGCCAGTATCCGCCATGCTTTCGCAGAGTTCAATATCGACTACTTCCGTATGCACAGCACCGGCATCGGTGGGGCACCACGGGATCCATGCATCGGCATCATCGTCGTACTCTTGCCATTCGCTCTCGGCCCAGCTGAAGCGCACGTAGCTGTCCTTGGTGCCTACATTGGTTACGTCGAACCGCGCCCAGGCACAGTCGCCGGGGTTCCAGTAGCTCAGATGCCCGGAGGCGAGGTCCTCATAGCGTACCTCGCTCACAAAGGGCAGCTGGGTGCTAATGCCGGTGTCCATCTCTACCGTGTACCATCTCTTGGTGGGGATTCTGTAACCGAACAGGACGCGCTCATCACCATCATGGCCCAGAGCGGTCTGCATTGCCGTAGCATCGTGGTCCTCCGGAACAGTGAATACGTCCGCATCGATGTCATAGATGAAGTAGATCAGGTCCGCCTGGTGCCCCGAACTACTTCCATAAATGACACCATCAAGATAGACGAAATCACCGAAGCTTACGGTATAATCGTCTGTCATCGTCGTCTTTGTGTGCGAGTCAATTGTTCCGTCAGGTTTGAGGTCCACCCTATACAGGTCAGCTGTGCTGTTCGGAATGAACCAGTACGCGCCGTCCCCGAAAGTGGCACCATAGGCGTTCCTCGCGTATTCGGACGGTTTGTCGTAGACCAGGTCACCAGCAAACGTCGGCTCACTGTCACCGAACTCCCAGAAATACAGCTTGGTCGCACTCTGTGTGAAGTACAGGCGATTGTTCGTCTGATCAAACGCCAGGGCGTTCGGATAGTTGCCATGAGTAGACGTCAGGGGGCTCTCAAACACTCTGAACTCCTCGCCGCGCAACGGGTCTATCTGGTAGATATCACCCGTTCGCGGCTCAATGCCCCACACATAGAAGACCTCGGTGTGGTCGAAGTACTGGCGCACCAGGTAGCTGCTGTCCGCCTCTATCAGCACCGTACCGGCCTGGAAGTGAACAGGCCCCGTTTCATCGGCATCGGCAAAAAAGGCCATGGTCATCCCACCCACTACAGTAGCGGCAAGACCAACCACGATAGTGACCATCAGAATCGTCTTCTTAACCCGCAAGGTAAATCCCCCCCTTCAACAGGGGCTGGAGCGCATTGGCCTGCGATCCAGTTCGTTCCCCAGGGGTGGGGAGTAATCACCACCCCTGGGTATAAGCCTCAGATCCTTACAGTCCAGCTCCACCTAGTCATCCGTGTGCAGATGAGATCACAATAGAGAACTGGCTAGTCACCCTGCACGAAGAACGGCGTCCACTGGAAGTCCCAGTCACGCTCTCCACCGAGCGCCAAACGAATCTCGACGATTGAGTCAACATTCTCGAACGTGTGCTCTACCGAATCGACGCCAGACACTGCAATGGCACCAAACACGGTCTCATCTTCGCCCATCCACGGGCGTGGATTCGGGTGGGGATCCTCACCGAAGGGATGCAGAGTCGGGTTTGTGGTCAGATCAACAGCGTCTCCATCAACACGATACTCGAACACAGCGAGGTACGACTCAGGCATAACGAACTCAAGCGTTACAGAGTCCGAAGTGTTAGAGACGAAGTTCACATGCGGCCCCTGCGTGCCCGGACGGTGCTGATTCTGAGCAGACTTATTCAAGTAGTTCGTGCTCGGCCACGGATTAAGCGGGCACTCAAAGTCGCCATATTCGGCGTCCTCATGAACCTGCTTAGCTTGAGCAACAAACGCAGCACGCATCTTCGAGCCCTGATACTCGTTGCCTGCATCCGTTGGGAACTTGGCCTTGATGGTGTACGTGTGGGTCTCACCAGGTGCCAACTCCTCGTCTATCCCATAGCTAAGCGGTTTGTCCTTGGTGCCTACCAGGCCAGAGCCCGATGTTAGCTGAACCCCGTCCTTCCAGATATGGAACTCAACGATCATCGACAGTGGCTCAGTACCATAGCCTACCCGATTACCGAAGTCGTGGAGGTCCTCACCCAGGATGTCCTCCCAGCAAATGAGGATATCGTAGATCAGTTTCTTCGTACCCTCATTCTCCACCCATACATCCCACTCGAACTCGTCGCCAGGATTGAGCCTCTGCATGTCCTCAAGAACCAGCGTGTCAAAGAAGTTGTTATCAATGTCAATTAGCAGGGTGCCCGCCTGAAAGTGAACGGGTCCTGTCTCATCGGCATCCTCAAACCAGGCCATGGACGCGCCCCCGATGAGGGCGGCAGTCATCGCGATAACCAGCATGCTCACCATGATTCTACTTTTCACTGTTCTTCCTCCTTAAAATATGTGATTCTTGAAACCCCAGGTCGGCGGCCAGGCTACCTTTCTCATGGAAGGCCCTCAGCTTTGCGTCCCCGCCTCACAACGGGTTTGCCCTGATCGATCCCTCGCACCTCCACTATCAAACCCGTACCGGCTGACCGCACCTGTAGTCCTGATACCGCGGGCAACGGCTACATGACCTGAACCGTCCACACTCGCACTTCGCCGACTCCCAGAAGCAGTGTCACTATCCCACTCCGACCGTTCGATGCCTCGCCGACACTTATGTGTTTCCTCTATACACCAACCACCACTGAGGTGGATTGGTTCGTAGTAGCGTCACTCCTCATTGCAGGGCGCATAGGGCCACTCATGCTCAAGGGCCTCACTACTCGCCTGCAGCACTTCTGCCTCGACCTCAACGCGGTAGGCCCCAACGCGCACCTCGTCACCCAACGTTCCGGTGAGGCAGAGCGTCACCTCTTCGCCCGCCGGGACACCCCCCGGCGAACAGTAGTACCACCAGCCGTCGTCTCCCAGGCGCCACTCGTAGGGACAGCCATCCGTGAGCTCCCACGTCACCGGGGAGTCGCCCTCTTCGTAGGACAGCACTTCCATTAGTGATGCATGCACGGCGACATAGACCCTGGTACCCAGGTCAGAATCAGCAACCGGTACCGAGAAGGTGTACGAGGCCTCGGGTGGTTGGATGTCGCCACTCTTCCAGTCAAACTGCCCGGGCGCGGGATTCCCGGCTGGATTGAGGAACTCTTCGATATCAGCATCGATGTGCAGGTGCGCTTCCCTCATGTAGTAACCTTCATCGAGGGTGATCACTACTCTGAGTTCACCCTCAACAACCTCCAGATCCACTTCCCCGACATGATCATGTTTGCTGCCGACCACGAACACAGCAGTCTCATCTTCGCCCATGGTGTACTTGAAATAGGTGAACCATGCATGCTTATCAAAGATATACTTGTGGCGGCCATCCTCATGGTATGTGTCCGCCTCCGCAGCGGTAGCCGAATCCGACTCAGCCAATATGAACTCGAACTCCTCAATCAGCCTCGCCCGGAGAAAGGCACTCTTGGTGCCCGCATTCTTCAGAGTCCAGGTGAACTCGGCCGTGGGCTCATCGGCATCCCAGAGAAACTCATCGTTCACCCGTTCCAGCGTGGTCTGCACATCCGTGATATCCAGCTCCACGGTGCCCAGAGTATAGCTGACCGATGAAGGTAGCTCGGCATCACCGAACCAGGCCATAGAGAAACCCGCCGCAACCAGGGCCCCCATCAGGATGATCAGTGGTATGGCGATGAGCAGTCGAGTCTTCACGGTCAACTCTCCCTCCCCCGGGCTGCAGAACCCGGACTGGTTCTCAGACCGAAACGCGGTCCGATTCATCCTCGCGCTGATCCTGCCGCTTCTGCTTCTCCATCTCCCCGGCCAGGTAAAGCAGGTTCCGCACCTCAAACCCGATGATCACAAGCCCCGGAATGATCACCAGGGTCAGCAGTCCCCGCCGCGTCTGTCCAAATTCCATCAAACGACCCGCATAAGGCACGGTGTAAACGACGCGGCCCACCAGCTGCTCGGCCATCACCGGCGGATCATCCACCCGGTTGGCATCGCCGCGCGTTACAAAGGATCGCTCCCCCCCGGATTCATTTACCTCTCTAACCCGGTGGGTTGTCAGAGGAGTCTCAGCAGATGCACCGCGATAGGTGATCACATCCCCCACGTCAATTTCATCTGCCGACACGGGGTCCAAAATGGCCAGACTTCCCGCCTCGAAGGTGGGGTTCATGCTCCCCCCCGTGATGATGTAAAGTTGATGACCAAAGAGATCTGGCGGCCCGCCCGTGCGCTGGCTCTGAATCATGGTAATCACCAGGATGGCCATCATGAGCATCAGAATGACGAATGCACCCGTACCCAGGACATTGCCGACCCTCGCCAGCCGACGCCGCAGGAGGCCATCGCCGCCCGGGTCACTGCCCTGCATCGTACCGTCATCCACCTGTCGCTCCGGCTCATGCACCATCATGGACCCACCTCTCGTTCGGACTCACCGCACCGAATCAGTTTTCGCCTGACATCATCCTGCTGACTGACCTGACTCACCCGCTTCAACCTGCAGGTCATTCGCCATCCTGCTCCTCCGGGTCATCATTCTGCTTCCCGTCATCCGGGTCATCCTCTGCCTCGCCGTCGTCAGGCAATTCCACCGCGGGGTTCTCGGGATCCGGGTCGGGACCCTCATCGTTTCCGTCCCCATTCGTGTCCTCCCCTTCATCCCCGCCCAACTCACCATCATCCTCTTCCCTGCGGACCGGATCATCGTTCTTACCATCATCCGCCCGGTCGTCTGCATCAGCATCATCATCCCCGGGATCCGGATCCGATCCCTTATCATCGCCCCGTGCATCGCCGGGATCGTAGTCATCACCTGACTCCCCGTCTTCACCCCTGGAAACCAGTTCAATCTCGCATTTGGCCACCACTTCGGCATCATGCACACTCGCCGCCGTCAATCTGACAGTTCCCGCCCGGGCCTCACTCGAAACCAGCAGCTCATCCGCATCGGCATTCAGCTGCACGCCGCCCGGCGAATCATCGATTGACAGCAGTACCCGCGCATCCGGCAGGACATTGCCCTTCTGATCGCGCACGGTAACCTCCAGTGCGTACGCCGCAATAACTTCCTTCCCATCATCGGCGGCTGGAATCAGGATCTCGGCGGGAGCCCCCAGGCTGATTTCGCTGGGTTCCGGATGAGCCAGCTCTACCGTATGCGACGCCTCCTGCAGGATCTCCCCGTCCTCTTCATCAGTGCCGACGACCCATATGGCCAATATCTCCAGCTCCCCGGGCGCCGCCCCGCCGTCCACCTGCAGCACTCCATCCCTGCTCATGCTCACCCCACCAGAGGACTCTGCCATCTCCCAGGTGGCCGATACCGACTCGCCATTCACACTCAGGCGGTATGGCACTTCAGAGACCACATCATCCTCCGGTATCAGAATCAGTGCGGGTCCGTGTATCTCGCTGACCCCATACCCAGGCAAAGGCAAATCATCATCGTCCGGGAGCGGGGCCTGCAGATGAATTTGCGCCGCGGCAGTCAGAACGCGTCCATACTCCTGTTCAGTGGACGCCTCCAGCCTGAAGGTGCCGGCCGCACTATCCGCATCGAAGCGGAGCACCCCGGACGAAAACTGCACACCCTCCGGCAGGGAAGATGCCGACCAGGTCACCGGACGCACAGCCGACCCTCCCTGATCCACCAACTGATAGCGGACCTCTCTGACTTCATCATCGGTGGGAATCTCCAGTTCTTCTGGCCCATCTATGCGCACAGACATGACCTCATGGAGACCGTGCAGATCAATGCTCGCCTCTCCCCGAAATGCGAAGTGATCCAGTCCGCCCACATATCCCTCGCCGGCGACCTCAACTGTGATCCGCTCCTCTTTGCCCATCAGCTCATCTGCCCAGCCCGCCACCTCATCCGCCGCAAAGGAGACCACAGCCTCATCGCCCTCCAGGCTAAAATCGAGGGCGGGCAGGGACTGATTGCCATAAACCAGGGTGATGGAGGGAGGATAGAGCTCTCCTACGCTGAAGTCGGAATCCAGTTGCAGGCTGACTTGCAGAACATCGTAGGCCAGCTCCACGGATACACCGGCATCGCCACCGGTATCTCCGGCGACCATGAGGGCCGGGGTTTCGTCCCCGTCACTCCCCTCGGAAGAGGAAGTCGTAAAGAGGAACGGTTGCAGGAAGTGCAGGTACGCATCGGTCGATTGGGAGTCCCTCTCCGGCGGCACTATGGCGATGTCCAGGGGATCCGATACCATATGAGCGGTGAAGTAGGCATAGATGACCGGCAGGTTGATGACAGCAAAGAGCATGGTGACGACCACCAGGCTGGCGCACAGCCGCAGCAGCTGTCTTCGGATTGCCCGCATCAGAGCTTCACTTCTGATTCTGCGCCACCTGCGCATCTCAATCCGCTCATACAGGTCGGGCACCGATACTCATCCTCTCCCACAAGATCAGCAAAACTGGCTGTCTCTCCAACCGTCGGTGCTGTCCGTACTTCGATCGGCTCCGGACACCCACATCTGCCAACCGCGCTCATCTCCTGCACTATATGCAACTGTTGCACGGAATGACGCACATCTGACAATCTGGGGCGTTACTTGGCCGGAGTCGCTGCATGCTCACTCACCTCAACTCCGACCGAGACTCTCAGTGCTCGGCGCAACCCGATCATTATCGTCCTTTTCACCCCAGGAACGGGGGTGGCAGTCCGGTGGCGACATGTCGGACTCATCGACTGCTTCCTGGATGAGGGTCATCATCTCCAGTGCGCTCCGGAAATACAGTACCTTGTTGCGCTCCAGCCAGGTTATCTCCCCCTGGTAGCTAAAACTCTCACAGCATATGATCCTGACTACGAAGGATATACCCGGTATCTGGAGTTCACAGGTCCCGTCGGACACGGCGACATCCCCCATCCCTGCACTGGACCAGCTAGGATTCGATCTCAGCGGGACCTCTCCAAACTCACGGGAGCGACCCACATTCATATAAACACACGGCAACCGCAAGTCACTCAGAATTCGTCCGCATTTCGCTCAGATTTACGAAATGCGCAAAGTTTTTGCCAGCGTTACGGGCAATGAGATGTGATATGGGATTGCTATCTAATATATGGCGGGGTATGCCATTACGGGGTGTCGCGTGAAGTCGCGAGCCGGACTTCGGGGGTGAAGCCCGGCTCAGCCTACAATAAAGGGATCAGCCGACGGGAGAATCCTGCTCAACCTCATCGGCAACCACACCGAACTCGCTCTGAACCTGCATGTTCCTCTCCGCGCATCGCAAATAGAAACCGCGCTCGATGCGAGAGAGGCACACCCGGGCGTCATTCCGCTGGAAGCAGGACAGCAATATGAGAAACTGCGCCTCATTCCACTGGGTCACCGCATCACCCTTGCGCAGGTTGGCGACGAGAACCTCCCCCAGCTGCGGCACTACCCGATCCAAAACCGGGCGATCGGGTATCTCGCCCGCCGCATCAGCCACGGTGATTACCCCCAGAAAGCAATGATCATCCCGTCGCTCACTGCGCCGCGCCTCGAGACGATACAGCGAACGGAACACCTCCCGGTCGCAAAGGAGCGCCCCTTCAACCTCCTCCGCCCGCATCAGCTTATCTGAGATCGACCGCAAACTGTGGTCAACTTCCTCCGATTCGATGACCTCACGATCGCTGCGGATCAGACGGCACAGCTGCTGCAGTGAATCGCCGGGCTGCACATCCAGCTGCATTTTCATCAGCCGGGAGAGAAACTCATAATGCTCCAGCGCATCATTGGGCCGGCCCGCCTTGACCAGCGCCTCCATGAATCCGTAGTGCAGATCCTCCGCCTCCACCAGCGACTCGATCATGAAAGCCCGCTCGCACACCTCGACAATATCCGCATAACGGGCCTGCGCACGCAGCAGCTCGATCAACCGAACGATGTTCCCCACATATACCCGCCGGTAGTACTGCCTCAACGGTACGAGCCACGGACGGTGGGACCAGCCGGGCAGATAGTGACCGCGATAAAGATCGACGGAGCGCAGGAACGCCTCTATCGCCCTCGACGGTTCTTCATCCCCCAAACGAGCAGCCTCTTCCGTGCAGGCCATAAACTCATCCACATCGCACCAGCAGTTCTCCCCCAGCTGGAAGCGATACGACCCCTGCGAAAACTCGATGTGTATTAACTCCTCGCCCGCCGATTTGCCCTGACGGAACAGTTTGCGCATCCGGTATATGAGGTCCTGAATCGCCGCCCTCGGATCGGCGTTTTCGTTATCCGGCCACAGTTGCTCAGCTATGGTCTGCGGAGAGATTAGGTGATTGCGATGGCGCAGGAAGTATGTAAATAGATCCCACAGCTTCTGTGACCTTCGTGCTTCTTCCGTGAGGATCGCATCATAACACCGAATGGAAAACTGTCCGAGCGTGTTGATCTGCATTCTGGCCCTCTCGCGCTCCCGTTCCCATTTACTGATCCCCATCCTGCGTCCCCCCTACAGAAGTCCTCAGAGGTTTCCCCAGCAACATATTCCGCTCACCGCATCCCTTCACCCTACTGCAAGAAGGACTCCGTTCACCGCTCCGTGCAGCTGATACCCTGGGGGTTTCACACCGCGGCAATCTGCTATGCGACGACCTCCATGCACCGTCAGGAGGTGCCACAGGAACAAAATCCCCGGGGAATCGGAGGTTCCCGGCAATCCGGTTTCACCCGACCACCTGACACTCCGATCCTGACAGTTTATTGCAGCATTCCCCGTCCATGCTGGGACAGCCTGTATGGGTGAAATACCGCCTCATCCCCCGGCCAAAATCACTGCAACATTACTGTTTCGCCATCACCATGTGAACTCCTGCCAGGAGATACTGAATTCTGTGAACATTGGCATACCTCCCTTGATCTGCCACCAACCATATCCAGCAGCGAAAGCGAATCTGCCATGGGGTGGCTCGTGCGGGGCTCTTTGATATAAACACATGGGTGTGACACCGTAATGTCACACCCACATTTGCTCTCCCTGCCGCACTGCGGAGGGCCCTACTCCCCGTCGACCAACAGCACCTCGCTGATCCCCACCGAAAAGCGCAGGACCTCAGTTCCTTCCGTCAACTCCTCCACCGACAGAAACTCACCTTCGGCGTCGTAAATCAGCGGCTGCACTGACACTTCATACTGCATCTCCCCCACCCGCAGGGTCACGCAGTCCTCCCGGGCACTGTGCGACACCACGGTAACCGCCCCCGCCGCACCCGGCAGCGGAATTGCCGTGTGGGCGATGCTCCGCACGTCGCCATCGCCATCCTCGGCAAACTGCACCAGAGAAGCGGCGGCATCGCGGTCCAACGGCACCTGTTCCTCGAGTGCCGTCAGCTCCATGTCCACCGGTAGGTCGGTCTGCGTGCCGCGGTAGTCTCCGCGAACATACAGCCCATCGGCGTCCTCCCAGTAGTCGGTGACCAGCAGAGGGACATCCACCCCGGCCCGCACGGCGACGGGTGCATGCACCGGCTCGCCCGCAGCATCGAACGCCAGGGTCACCCAGTTGGCCCGGCGCAGACCGGCCGGATTCCCGAGAAAAGCATCCTCATCGATGACCAGTTCCTCCCCGCACTCCCAGGCGAACATATGCAGGGTCTCTGCAGAACTCCTGCGCCGGCTATACTCATCGGGAACCAGCGCACCGGTGACTCGCTCGCGCGCCACCTGCAGGCGGTGCAGCTGCCATCCTCCCCCGCCCACGGTGGCCACCCGTACCACATCACCCTCGCGCACTTCACCCAGGCTCTGTACGTCGCCCGAGACCTGAACCTCGTCTCCCTCCACGGACAACCGCAGGGGCACTTCCACCGGTTCGGTCTGAAGCAGCAGCACCAGTTCACCCTCCGGATCATCATCGGGCGGAGTCTGCACCACCGCCAGCGGGATATCCCAGTAGTCCACAACTACGCTGCCCCAGCCGTCATCATTGCCGTGCACCGCGATCTCCGCCCCCGTCTCACTCCACCGCTTCAGACGATCTGCAAACATCTCCTCGTGCCCGGCGACGATGCCGGTGAGCATGCCGTTGCACTCCCACATCACCGCATTTTCCCGGTGCATGGCCAGCTCCACCCACTCGCCACCCACGCACAGCTTCCCGGCATCGAAACAGTAGTCGCTCAGCTCGCCCCGCCAGGTCTGCACCGGCTCATCCAGTTCGATGAAGCCGACATCCCCTCGCCCATCGACCGCGATCAGGACCGCGTGCCCCACCGCCGCCTCCAGCTCCCCGGCATCTGCCAGCTGCACCTCGGGAGCCAGGCTCCAGGTCTCCGCGCCATCGGCAGAAAAACCCTCCAACTCTTCCCCGATCTGACACACCCCGGTGATCAGACCTGCGGCAAACTGCTCACTCCGGTCCTCCGCCGCCGCTGCAGCCAGCAGCCTGTAGGCCTCCCCGCGCCGCAAACTGTCGGTCATCCCCAGCCCGGGCAGCTCCTCCAGCAGACCCTCGTCCTCGGCAGCCAGCAGTGCGCCACCCGGATAGGGGCCGTGCCTCTCCCAGTCCACACCCCGGCCGCGCAGCACCAGCACCAGGGCCTCCGCTGCGCTGATGGCATCGTGCGGGCGGAAGCGGCTCTCAAGCGCATCATCCAGCAGTCCCATTCCCACCGCCGCCCCCACCACGGCCCGGTCAGTGGGACCCAGCTCCGCCGCATCCGCGAATCGCAGCTCACCCCCGGACTGAAAGCGCACGTGGCGCCTCCCCCCGAACAGTCTGACCACCTTGCGCAGAAACTCCACTCTGCGCAGCACTTCCTCTTCCTCCGGTTCCTCCTCCACCGTGTCCGGCAACACTCCCAGCGCGGAGAGGATCGCCCCGTCCCGACTGTAGGTTGACATCTGTCGTTCTGGCAGAACCGTCACACCGTCCGCCCACACGGGCGCCGATGGAATCATCGCAACCAGAATCATTCCGGCGAAAATCGCAATGACGGCACGCTCGAATAGCGAAGCACTCACAAATGATGCACTCCCTTCTCGAATTGTAAGTCATTCCACTATATAGCTCGTCATCTGGATAGATTTTCTTTAGCTCCTGCAATTGTATATCGTTAAAGGGTGAATGATGTAAATGACAATAGGTGGCATGCAGAGATGATCCGTGACCCAGCTGGAGAGAGAGCATCCGTGCGGCAGATGCACTGCAGCGGCCGAACGGGCAGCTCGGCCCGCACCCGGTGCGGCGGAGAATCGCCCGGCACAGAAGCGCCGGGGGAGTGTGCGCCCCGGGTGCCGGGACACATGCCGAAGACCCGGGCCTTCGGTTCGAGGAAGTGCTTCCCGGGCGCCGGTCACTGGCTATCGAACGGACAGTCGGGGAAATGAAGGGGGTTCCGGGGAGACAATGCGGTGGGGTCCCGCTGCACCGGGACCCCAGGAATCATGTCACTCTCCTCCTACAGTTCCGCGCTCTCACCTGGTTCCAGCGCCACTATCTCTGCTCCCGGCGCCTTCTGCGCCGCCAGCTCCTCGAATCCGTCGGTGTCCTGCACCAGAATGGGAAAGGTGCCGTAGTGCATGGGGACCACCCGCTCCGCAGCCAGTGCTTCGACCGCCCAGGCCGCCTGCTGCGGGTCCATCACGAACACGCTGCCGATGGGCAGCAGGGCCAGATCAATATCGTACATCTCACCCAGCATCTGCATGCCGGGGAACGCACCGGTGTCTCCCGCATGGTAAACCGTCTTTCCGTCCTCCAGTGTCAGGAGGAATCCGGCCGGGGTACCGCATTCCGCCGAGTGAAAGGCCTGCACCATGCGCACGGTAATGCCTCTCTCCTCCGCGGTGCCGCCGACATTCATGCCCATGCCGAAGATGACGTTTTCATCAGACACGCCCTCTTCGCTCAGTTTGCCCACCACTTCCGGCTGGGCGAAGATTACTGCATCGGTTCCCCCCACCAGTGCCGGGATATCTTCGCCAATGTGATCAAAATGATCGTGCGTTATGAGAACGAGATCGGGATCCTCCACCTCGTCGACCTTGATGGGGCTGTTCGGGTTGCCGCTGATCCACGGATCGATGAGAATGCGGGTTCCGTCTCCGGTAACTATCTCGAAGGCCGCATGCCCCAGAAATCTTACTTCATGCGTCAAGGCAATCATCTCTCCTTTCGTCTCTGTACTCGTCTGGCTCGCGCTCAGTCACTGACTCCGGCGGGGATGGTAAGTGCGGCAAAACGGCACTGCGGATCTGCTTCATCTTGGGCGATCCCCCACCGCACCCCGCGGTGACTATCGGGGGGTGGGGTTACCGTACGCTCCCGCAGATAAGTGGTGCTGATCCCCACCCTACCGTACCCTTCTCCCCTGACTGGTTTCACGATCGACGACCGCATTCCTACCGCCTGCGGCAAACTGTGCCGCTCCGTTTATCCGGCAGACGATTGTGCACCATTCCGCCTCCCCGCACCGGCGGCATCCCGCGTGAACCCGGGCACCGGGCTGCGGAAACACGCGCATCGCCCAGCACCGACACCAGGGAAGAGCCGGAACAGGCAGGTTCGCACTGCCCCACATAGAAGGAAGCACTGGCGGGCACTGCACCCGGGCAGGGATGGGGCATGCTCGCTGTGTACCATTCACCAGACTCAACCCAGGGAGGGATTGGTATGTCGGGTTACGCATACGATCTGGTTCTCAGCGGGGGACGCGTCGTCGACCCAGCCAATGACGTGGACGCCGTACTGGACGTGGGAATGAAGGATGGCAGTATAGCAGCCATATCGGAGGGAATCCCGGGCGAAAAGGCGCGGGAGATTGTCGATCTGCAGGGAGATGTGGTCTTCCCCGGTGCAGTGGACAGTCACGTACACGTGGGCCGCGCCGAGCGCGGCGTGGGCTACCGCATGACAGCTGCGGTGGGAGTCACCACCATGATAGATTTTGGCAGCACCATGGATGAATTTCTGCCCGGGCTGGCCGACCGCGGAGTGGGACAGACCGTGGGGGCGCTGTACCCCATCAACCGGGAGCTGAGCGACCGGCACGCCCCGCGGGGCGAGATCATCGGTCTGGTAGATGAAGCCCTGGAGGAGGGGTCGCTGGGCGTCAAGATCGTGGGTGGTCACTACCCCCTCACCCCGGACACCACCGCGGAGATCATCGACGTGGCCAATGACCGCGGCTGCTACATAGCATTTCACCTCGGCACCACCGAGACCGGCAGCCACATCGAGGGGGTGCGCGAGATTCCGCAGCTCCTCGGGAACAACCGGATGCACGTGGCACACGCCAACAGCTACTGCCGCGGCATGGTGGACAGCCCGGCAGAGGAGATCCTGGAGACGATGGACATACTGGATGACCTGGGCGATCAGGTGGTGGCCGAGTCCTATCTGGGAACCATCAACGGCACCGGCGGAAAATGCAGCGACGGCAAACCGGAGAGCCACGTCACCCGCAACTGCCTCGCCATGCGGGGCTACTCCCCCACCCAGGACGGGCTGCGCGAGGCCATCGCCGACGGATACGGCAATGTGCGCACCGAGTACGGCGGGCGCATGCTCCTGGTGACCGGCGATGAGGGAGTGCGGTTGTGGGAGGATGCCGACACCGATATGCCCATGAGCTTCCCGGTGAATTCTCCGCAGTCCACCTTCCTCGCGGCCACAGCCAAAAACGATGCGGGGGACTTCATCGTCGACGCCATATCCACAGACGGAGGAGCCAATCCGCGCAATGTGGCGGTGGAGCGCGGCATGGCCCTGGTGCGCTACGGAGCACTGACCCTGAGCGAGCTGGCCGAAAAGCTCTCCGCGGCGCCGGCCGACATGTTCGGCCTCACCTCCAAGGGTCATCTGGGCGAGGGAGCCGATGCCGATGTCACCGTCATCGATGGGGAGCGCGGTCTGGCGCGGATGACCATCGCCGGCGGGCGCCCCATCATGCTGGACGGCGTCATCATCGGCTGCGGCGGAACCGTCATCACCACCGGCGAGGGAGCCGCGGCCGTGCGGGATGCCGGCTTTCCCGCCCACATCAGCGCAACTGAGGACACCCGCCTGTACCGCTGAGCAAAGCAGCAAAGCGTGGCAAATCCGCACCCGCCGCGGGACATCCGAGCTCGATGCCCACGGCGGGTGCGCTCATCCGTCAGGGGCGAATGCCGGGGGTCTTCCACGCAACGCAGCTGCAGCATTGCCCCTCACACATCCTGCACCTCACTCAAAAACGACCGTCACCACCTGCTCGGTTTCCGCATCCCCGGTGCGCAACTCTATCAGGTACTCGGGGTGCGGGAGACCGAGTTTGGCGTCAAATGTGGTCATCTCCGACACCTGCTCTCCGGGACCCAGGGTGATGCTGCGGGTCTCCGACCACAGCTCCTCTTTTTCTTCTCCCGGCAGCCCCTCATCGATATACATCGCGGCTTCTACCTGCCCGGTGCCCTCCGTTCCGCCGACATTCTCGACAGTGAAGGTGATCTCGAATTCCTCGCCCGGCTCCACCTCGGGGGGCGCAGATATCTCCGGTCGGAATACGGCCTCCTCCGGCGGCAGAACTTCCACCTCGGCCTCCGCCAGCGCATCATCAGTCTCCAGCTCAAAGCGGTAATGGTCGGCCACCGCCGTATATTTCCGGGTCTCCGACCACACCTGCTCCGGCTCCAGTCCCACCTTTTGTGCCCACTGGACACCGATCTCCTCGCCGACGATCTGCCGACCGGCGATCTCCTGGACGGCCGACTCCGCACCGGTATTTTCTACCGCATAGGTCACGGAGAACTCCTCCCCCGCCTCGACTCTCTGCGGGGCGGAAACGGCGGGCGAAAAGAATGCGCCCGGCTCACCGGTAGTGAAAGTGTGTGCGTGTTCCTCCCAGGCGGGCCGCACGTCCTCATCCTCAGCCCAGGCTGCGGCATCTCGCCCCACGGTCACCCGGTATTCGGTATGGGGTGACAGATCGGCCGCGGGGCGCAGTATGAGGAGTTCATCCCGCGCGATGACCTCGAAGTTGACGGGGTCCTCTGTGGTCTCATCGACGGGAGCGAGAGAAATCTGCTCTGCGTCGGGCAGCTGTATGGCGCGGTCAAAGGTGAACTCTATGTCGGCATCCGGCGGGACATCGGTCGCCCCGTCACCCGGCTTAACATCCTCCAGCACCAGGTGCTCTTCCTCACGCACCTCCACCGGTACGTGTGCGTAACCGACGTCGTACCCGGGCCACAGCGCCCACAGTTCGATCTCCGCCGCGCCGGGGGCGACCGCGGTCACCTCTCCGTCCTCTTCATGCACCTCGGCCACGGAGGGATCATCCGACTCGAAGGTCACCCACGCACCCTCTGGATCTGTCTCATAATCGATGGTCGCCACCTCTCCCACCTGCAGCTGCAGGCTCGCAGGATCGGGGTAAACTTCCGTCTGCCCCACTTCTACCGTGACGTGCACTACGGCCCGGCCCGCGGCGTAATCCTCGTGCGTCCCCTGCAGCAGAATGAAGGTGGAACCGGGCTTGACGGCGCTGGCCTCGAAGGTGTCACCAACTTCTTTGACCTCGATTACACCCAGATTGCCCGAATGCGCGGTGATCTGCGCATCAGCGGGTTCGGCCAAATACTCGATGATCTCGGTGTCGGCAGCCTCCAGCACCAATTCCTGCGGGCGGACCTGCAGGTCGACGACGTCGACCTCCTCTTCGGTGACCTGCAGCTCGGCAATGGCCTGCTCGTCAGCATCGGTGCGGGTGAAGATTACCTGGTGTGGCGACTCGGCAAAGGCAGCGTCGTCAGTACACTGCACCTTCTCGCCATCGGCTATCACCAGCACAGAAGCTCCGGCGCGCAGGGATTCCTCCGGCTCGAAGGAAAGGATAGGCCCCTCGCCCGGCAGCGCCGGCTCCAGGTCCAGTTCGCCCGCGGG
>PUMM01000137.1 GCA_003551365.1 Clostridia bacterium | reverse complement strand
ACCTATAACCAGCCACGCGCCAAGGGTCAGAACACCTCCGATTATCAAGCCCCGGAAAAAGGGCACACCTCCTTCTGAACCCTTTTCGGCCCGCACATCGGAAGCACTGCTGTACACCTCACTCACCCTCATCATCCTCTTCGTCGTCAATGTGGGAAGGAAACTGGACTTCCTGCACGTGGACGTTTACGGTGGAAACGTCCAGGTTGGTCATGTTCTGTATAGCTCTCTTGACGTTGCCCTGAACTCGTCGGGCAACCTTTGGTATGCGGCATCCATATCTGACGCTTATATAAACATCAACCGCAACGCTGTCCTGCTTCGTCTCGACTTTGATGCCTCGCCCGAGATCCTCGCGTCCGAGACGCTCGGAGATGTTTTCCATGAGGGAGCCGGCCATGCGGGCCACCCCATCTATCTCCATGGTGGCAATCCCCGCAATGATCGCCAACACCTCATTGGAAATGCGGACGGTTCCATCCTCCCGAACCCCATCGGTCTCCTCGAGGATGTCCATCATCTCCGCGCCTTCCTGCTCGCTCAGATCCTCGCAGCCATCGCCGATCGTTTCTTCCAGCAAATCATGACCTCCCTTCCGAGAGGGCCAAAACAATCGGTTTAATTATACTAAAGGGCATGGGGAGCAACAAGGTACGACCCACCCCACCCTCTCATGCAAGGTCGCGGTCCATTCGCGCTGATCGCAAAGACGGAATAGCGCCCAGCAAAAAGGGGCGGTACACCCGCCCCGTCTGTGCCGAAGGTGGGATTCGAACCCACACGGGCATTCGCCCACGGCGCCCTGAACACCGCGTGTCTGCCAGTTCCACCACTTCGGCTTTCATCTCCTCGCTCGCGATGCTGATTTTAGCACAGCCCACTGCAGTAATCAACAGCGTGCTCAGGACAGAAGCCACAGAACTCCCCATATTACGAGGAAAATCAGGACCACTGCGCCCAGGAAGGGGAAGATTATCTGGTACGACGCGACGATGAACGCAATTATGTCCCGCCAGTCGAATTCCGGTGGTCCCTGTGCCTCGCCCTCGGGCTCCTCCGGAACCTCCGGAAGATAGTATAGACCCCGCTCCTTCAGCATGTCCTCCGCTGCCGCCCGGTCCTGTTCTTCGTCGCCTTCCTGACGTCCTCCATCCTCACTTCTGCCTCGGCCCCGATCTTCAATCAAGAATCCCACTCCTTTCAGGACTTGGGGTGATCCAGTTCAGGATGCCATAGACCGCATAACTGCGCAGCACCCGACGCACATACACCCGGGTCTCCTCGGTGGGAATGCGATGCACCTTATGAGAACTCCCACACCAGACTCCGTCCTCGACCCAGCTGGTCACCCGTGTCATCCCGCGGTTGTAGGCGGCGACAGCCAGCGGGATCGATCCATCGAAATGCTTCAGCAAATGGGCAAGGTAGCCAGTCCCGAGATCCACGTTGACCTCCGGATCGAACAGATCCAGATCCTTTTCGTCAGGATATCCGTGCTCGTGTGCTACCCACTCGGCAGTGGGCGGCATCAACTGCATCAATCCTCGGGCACCTCGCGGGGATACCGCCCGGGGTCTGAATCGGCTTTCCTCCCGTATCACCGCCGCGACCAGATCCGGGTCCACATCGTGACGGGCAGCACACTCCACAATGACCTCACGGTAGGGCATCGGATACACCAGCTGACGCACCAAAAACAGGGCCATCAACCCGACGGTCGCCAACCCCAATGCTATCAACAATAGACGCAAACTCCTAGCCCTCGTCATTATCCCCTACCACTCCGAGTTCCTCCAGAATTTCGTTCACCTGAACCTCGAGTTCACCCGGAGTCCCGGTGTTGTCTATCACCCGATCAGCCCTCCGCACCTTGTCTGAAAGGGGCATCTGAGCAGCCATCCGCTCCGCAGCCTCGGTGCACGACATACCATCGCGGCGCATTAACCGCTCGATGCGTTGTGGGCGATCACACCACACCACCCATACCTCATCACACCACGCATCCATGCCCACCTCATACAACAGGGGTACATCCAGGACCATCAGCCCGGAGTTATCTGTGCGGTCACTGAGGTGCGTCTCCATTTCGGAGCGGATTCGTTCGATAATCGCGGGATGAGTGAGATCGTCCAGTCGCCTTCTCGCCTCCGGATCAGAGAACACTGCCTCTCCCAACCGACCCCGGTCCAGCTCTCCCTCTGGGGTCAGGAGGTGATCTCCGAACTCCGCAACGACCTGCGCAAACACCCTGGTACCGGGACGCAGCAGATCCCGGGCGATGGCATCGGCGTCGATGACTGCAAAGCCGTGCCGCGCCAGTATGTCGGCCACTGCACTCTTGCCCGACCCCACCCCACCAGTCACCCCGATGACCGTGGGGCGGCTGGCGTCATTCATCCTGTCTCCTCCCGGGGATCTTCTCAAAGGTACTGTCGCGAAATCGCTTCTCCGAATGAGCAACCATCAGCCACTCGCCGTTTTCCCGCCATCGTACAGCCATCTCTCCAGTAAAAGAATACCGTTCGATCAGCAGCCGCCGGCACTCCCTCATTTCTTCCTCATCCGTAAACACCATGGTGAAAGAGAACATAATGGCCCGGGTGAAGATATCACCCGGTTCTCACCTCCATCTATACAGGTGCTCGCTGACATGTCGCACAGCAATGTGTACTACGACCCGCAACCTTGATTCGCTCGACATACCCACTGCAACGGAGACAATCCTCACTCTCCCGACCGTACACCCGCAGGTGGTCGCTGTGGCCACCTCGCCGCCCCGCGGCATCTCTATAGCTGGAGAAGGTCGTCCCGCCATTCCCCAGGGCACGATGCAGAACGGCTCGGGTGCACCGCAGCAGCGTCGCCCACTGCCCGACATCCAGATCGGAAGCGGGACACATCGGATGTACGGCCGCGGCAAACAGAGCCTCATCCGCGTATATGTTGCCGAGCCCCGCGACCAATCTTTGATCCATGAGCCTGCTCTTTATCGTGGCCCGGCTTCCTCCCAACCGATTCGCAAACTCGTCAACGTCGAGAGTCGGGTCCAGGATATCGATACCTACCCGATCCTGCACGGCCGAAAGCGCTGGACCGCAGGGGGCAGCTATCCACCGACCGAAACGCCGGGGAGCGCGATAATGCACCTCCACCCCGTCGTCGAGATGCAGAATGACGTGCGTGTGCTGGTCTGCCGGAGTATCTTCCGCGTGGACCACCATGCTACCGGACATGCCGAGATGAACCGCCCATCCCGCGTCACCGTCCATGTCCAGCAGAAGATACTTGCCCTGACGCCCCACACGGATAATGGTGCGACCGCCAGTAAATGGAGCGGCCCACCGTGCGGGATCGTCGCCCGCCTCTTCCGGCACGATGAGAATGTCCCCACGTCGAAACTCCGCACGCCCAATCCTACGCCCCGTACAACGAGGGGCCAGTCCCCGCCGTACAGTCTCCACTTCGGGCAGCTCAGGCAATATAACTCACCTCACTCCAGAGGCTGCATGTCATGCCAGTTGTCACCGACCTTGAAATCGACCCACAACGGCACGCGCAGCGAAACCACCTGTTCCATCACGGAGCGGGCCAGCTCAGTCAACCGGGACACATGCTCTTCGGGCACTTCCCAGATGAGCTCATCGTGCACCTGCAGCAGCAGGTGGCTCGCGAAATCCTCCTTGCGAGTGGCACGGTCTACCCGCACCATGGCCTTTTTAATTATATCCGCTGCCGTACCCTGAATAGTGGTGTTCAGGGCCGCCCGCTCAGCAAATTTCCGTCGGTGCCAGGTGCGCGAGTACAGATCAGGCAGGTAACGTATGCGCCCCATGAGGGTGCGGACGTAGCCATCCTCTCGCGCCCGTTCCACCACATCCCGGAGATAGTCACGCACACCGGGCATACGATCCAGATAATCATCAATGTACTCCTGCGACTCCTCTGCGTCAATATCGAGACTGCGGGAAAGACCGTATCCACTTATGCCGTATATGATGCCGAAATTCACCGCCTTGGCTGCCGAACGCATTTCCGGGGTCACCTCGTCCGGTTTTACCCCAAAAACTTCCGTGGCAGTGCGGGCGTGAATATCCTCATCGGCGCGGAAGGCCTCAATCATCGTCTCATCGCGCGAAAAGTGAGCCAGAACCCGCAGTTCGATCTGCGAGTAATCCGCCGCCACCAGTTTCCACCCGGGGTCGGTACCGAACGCGCGACGCAGGCGACGTCCCCGTGGGTCACGAACCGGGATGTTCTGAAGATTGGGATCCGCGCTGGACAGACGTCCGGTCGCAGTCACGCACTGCCTGAATGTAGTGTGCACCCTGCTGGATTCAGAATCAATCTCCTTGAGTAACCCGGAAACGTAGGTTCCGCGCAGCTTGGCCAGATGGCGGTATTCCAGAACCAGTTGGGGGATTTCATGCTCGGCAGCCAGTTCGTCCAACACCTCAGAGTCGGTCGAGGGACCCGTCTTGGTCTTTTTGACTACCGGCAGTTCCAGCTCCGCAAAGAGCACCTGTCCCAACTGTTTCGGTGAGTTGATATTGAACTGTCGCCCGGCCAGCTCCCATATCCGACCCTGAATTTCCTCAATCTCTGCATCCAGCTGGTCTCCCTCCTGGCGCAGGATGGTGGCATCGACGCGGACACCGCGATTCTGCATGGCCGACAGCAGCGGAATGAGTGGCATCTCCACCTCGGCAAACAGCTCTTCGACACCTATCACCCGCGCCTGTCCCTGCAAATATTCGGCCAGCTCACACATCGCTCCCAAGCGAGCCGAGGCAATATCCGGGTCGAAGTCATCGGTCAGCTCCGGCAGCTGGCGGTTAAGATAGCGATGGCCGAGCACCTCCAGAGAGTGAGAGGATTGCGATGGATCGAGCAGGTAGGCCAGAACCTTGAGGTCCACCAGTTTCGCCGCGGGATCATGCGCCCCCACCCACAGGAGAAGAGGACGCAAACCGCAGCCGATGACCCGCAGGTCCGGCGAGCCCAGAAGCCGCCCGAGCAGCTGATGCGCCACGACCGTAACATCCGCGTCATCGCCCAGATGCAGGTGATGAGCCCGCTCCCCCGCAGTGTCATATACAACCAGGTGGCGGAGATCCCCGCGCACTCCCTTCGCTTCTATGCGGACGTCAATCACCACCTCTCCCTCCGCGGGAAGCTGGCGGAAGACCTCCTCAGAGTCCTCCAGTGCAATGGTCTCACATTCCGGAGCCCACTCAGGAGCCGGGGACGCATCCGCCTCTTCATCCAGCCCGACTCTCTCCGCAATTCGCCGAAAGCCCAGTCGGGCGAAGGTATTTCGCAGGCTCTCCCGATCCAGCTCGCCGGTACGGCAGTCGGCCAGCGAGATATCGATCGGGACATCGCGCTCAATGGTGGCCAGCTTCTTGCTCATGCGCGCATCCTCGGCGTACTCCTGCAGGGTTTCCGGCAGTCTTTTTCCGGGCACAGCGTCAAGATTCTCCAGTATGTCCTCCACCGAATCAAACTGCCCCAGAAGCTTCTGTGCCGTCTTTTCCCCCACGCCGGGCACCCCGGGTATGTTGTCGGATGAATCTCCCATTAGACCCTTCATATCCGCCAGAAGCTCTGGCGGGAGACCGAGATCCTCGAGTACCTGATCCCGATCATACTCCGTCATGTCCGTGATACCCCGACGGGTGAGCAGAACCCGCACATGATCATTCACCAGCTGTAGAAAATCCTTGTCGCCGGTCACTATGAGACACTCGTGCGACCGGGAGGCAAATTTATCAGCCACTGCAGCGATCACATCATCTGCCTCCACCCCGTCCACCTCGAGACAGGGTATCCCCAATCCGGCCAGAATGTCGCGCGCCGGGGCAAACTGGCTCCGCAGATCGTCCGGCATCTCCGGTCGGTGACCCTTGTAGTCCGGGTACAGCTGCAGACGATACTCTGGTTTTCCCCGATCGAATGCCACCACCATGAACTCCGGATCATAGTCATCCATTAGCCGCAGAAGCATGTTGGTAAATCCATAGACTGCATTGGTGGCCGACCCGTCCGGACCGGTAAGCTCGCGAATGGCGTAATAGGCCCGGTACATGAGGCTGGTTCCGTCCACCGCAATCAGCATGTGTTCGTGCGTCGCATCATCTTTATCTGGCAAAAGCCTCACCCCCGAATTTTCCGCTCACTTCATTGTACAGCTCTGGGACGGTCCACTGCATGCAGACCTGCAGATCAGGCAGAGTCCTCCCTCCGGAGGATGGATAGGGCAAGGATCAAGGTGATGAGCAGAACGAAAGCAAAGCTCAGATGTGGAATGTGTCCGGCCATCCACAGTAGTGCGCCGGCCACCTGCGCACCAAAGGCCTCCCAGGACCGGGCCGCGGCGGTGCGCAGCTGAACAGAGTAGGGAGCCTCCCCGGGGTCATCTCGCAGCAGAGATATGTCCTCCCGCGGCACCTCCAGGGGCATTTCTTCGTCAATCTTCATGACTACCCGCAGTGATGCACCCGCAATATCGGGCGCCTCCTCCGGCGCACCGAACATCCTTACCTCATCATCGTTGTCGCGAAGAGCGACCGGGTCCGGACCGACCCGCTGGCGGACGAGGGTACCCATGCCCAGGACGCCCTCGCGCAGTTCCTCAAACCTGGCCGGATCCACCTGCAGGATGAACACACTCTCTTTCATTCGACCTTCCCGGTCCCAGTGCTGCTCGTGGCTGTAAACTTCGGCCTCAACGGCATCCGCGAGAGCAGTGAGGGCAGCTGTTCCCTCCTGCACGTCGGGTACCTGAAGAGCTATCAGCTCAGAGAGTTCCTCCCTCGCCACCTCGAGTTCCTCTGGGGGTGACTCTGGCTCAGCTCGCGGTTCGGGTTCCGCTTCGGGCTCGGGTTCCATCGCCTCCATCTCGGGCATCTCCTCCCGCTCCTCCGCGGGGGTGGATGCCAGGTAATCGGGAGACATCATCATGTGGCTGTACAGCCCGGCCAGGGGAAGAAGGAAGAGTAGAACCACAGCCGCGACCAGCGTAACACGACGCAGCAGACTACCCATTCGCGCGCGCCCTGCACCCATCCCGCCTCCCCTCTGGCGGAGAAGATCGGAGCGGAGCTGCCGCCGGCATGATGTGGGAGCTGGGCGAGAAGGAGATTCACTGAGCAGGTCACTGGTCAACCGCAGTTCCTCCAGGTGACAGCGACAGTGAGCACAATCCCGCAGGTGTCGTTCGACCCGCATGGACTCGCTCTCGCTCACCTCATCATCCAGGTATGCAGATAGCAACTCGCCAGGAAAATCGCATTTCCTGCGGCTCATCCATCGTCGCCTCCCTCAGATTCACCGACGACTCTATCGCGGAAAAGTTCCGTTGCGGCGAGAAGATCGTGCAGAGACGAACGGGCCCGATATAAACGTGACTTGACTGTGCCCAGTTCTATTTTCAAAATATCGGCGATCTCCTCGTAGGTAAATCCTTCGATGTCGCGCAGGACCACGACGCTGCGGTGGTGTTCAGGCAACTCCGCGAGGGCCAGATTTATGCCGTCCCGTATCTCTCTCTCCATCACCGAATCTTCCGGACCGGGCCTGTCCACCGGAATCTGCCGGGAGACCTGACCGTCATCCAGATCGATGGGCTCATCGAGAGAATAGGTGCGACCCTTGCTCCTGCGCCGCAGGACGTCGAGGCAGACATTCCTGGCTATCCGGTAGATCCACGTCGAGAAGGACGCATCACCGCGAAATCGCTGCAGACCGGAATAGGCCTTCAGGAATGTCTCCTGAGCCGCATCTCTCGCGTCCTCGGCATTTCCCAGCATGCGGAATGCGAGATTATAAATTCTCTCCTCATATCCCTCGATCAGGGCTTCAAAAGCCGCCACTTCGCCCTGCCTGGCGAGGGAGAGCAGCCTGTCTTCCTCCACCGCGGTCTCCTCCCATTTCTGCATCTACACGGACGCTTTTGCGTTTAAGTATACCAGAGGCCGGGGCTTCTCCGCATATGGAGTGCCGGAGGCTCTCGTGCACCCGCATGGGGGCCATGCAATGAACTCACATACCGTTCAGTTCCTGCACCCACGTCCTTGCCGCTGATTTACCTCCCGATGCTGACTCCATACTCTGCGTCGATGCTGACTGTCATGTTAAGTATGCGGGCCACTTCCGATGGGGATAGCCACGGACGCGTCTCTTCATGAACGCCATCATCGCACCACAGCACATCCCGGAGATGGTGACCGAACAGGGTGATTTCCTCCCGGCGAGCACACCAGTCCAGATTGGGTCCAAACAGCATATCCAGTTCCGTTACCGGTATGCAGTGCGGCTCGCCGTTATCTGCGTGGGGGTACACCGCCACTGTCGAGGCTCCGAACCGCAGTGTGCGCCAGCCCAGGTGATGCCAGTGTCCGTCCCCCGCGCTGCTGACAGGCAGTACGTTTTGCAGCTGATCCTGCGGCACATAGATCTCTCCGGCCAGAAACACCCCGCGCAGGGCTCCGACCGGCGGCTCCTCGGCAAAGCGATGCACATACACTTTCCGGGGACCATATTCGGCCATAATCTCCGGGAACCCTCCCGGGGCAGGGATGAGATCCCGCCCATCCCCGCACCGCAGCACATATCCCCATTTCTGCTCCAGATCTTCATTTATGGCATGAACGACTGCCCCAAGCGGCAGATACCTTCGCTCGTCCAGCACCAGCAGATGCGAGGCATGCCCTGACTCACCCAGGGACAGGGGAACTTCCTCACCGAAATGCTCCAGACCCGGAGGCTCTGACGTGGTGACCACGGGGATCTCAACGGGCAAATTGCCGTTTCGGAGAGCGGCGGCCAGGCGTTCCCTGTTCATATAGGACAGGATTCGATCCTCCGACCGCAGGTAGTCCCGAACCTCCTCGTATCCGGATGATTCTCCTGCCCCATATCGATCCGGATATACTCCGAGGTTCCAACTGACCTCGTCCTCCTCGGTAATCTGGGGCAGGAGATGGGCATCCGCACCAACAATGCGGACAGGTATGCCCGCACGCAGTTCTTCCGCCAACCGGGCAGCATCTGCCTCGCGCAGGCGCACACATCCATCGCTCACAAAGCCGCCGATGGATGCCTCATCATTGGTGCCGTGAATGCCATAGCCGGGTTCACTCAGTCCGAACCACCACGAACCGAGGGGGTTATCTGGGCCCGGCGGGACCGGGGGACGCCCCTCCGGATACCACCAGGGATCGGGGATGAGGTCGGTGATGTGAAAGTCTCCCACCGGTGTCTCCCGGCCCGGCCGCCCCACGGCGATGGGATATCGCTGCTGCACTCTGCCCTGCGAAACCAGCACGAGACTGGCGGCCGGGACGTTGATCAACAGACCGGACCCGGGGTAGTCGCGCGGCAGACAATCGGCCTCTCCCTCTGCCACCGTCTCCACCCCGGGAACCGTGCACCTTGCCGCCCCGGGACTGAGCAGCGTCACCAAAATCACAATCACCGACATCCAAACTCCCGTCAATAATCGACCACTGCACATGTTTCCACACCCTCTCGCCGGAAGAAGTGCGTCTCTCCTATTCAATATGTGCGGGGAAGAGGATGATGATGCCGCAGCTGCCAGCTGGTGTGCATGCCCCGACCCGACAGCACTGCGCGGGTATTCAACTTTCCGCTGCGGTACCGTGTCCCGGGAGAAACCATAATCCGCTGCTGGATCACCAGTTGCGGATTCCTCTTTACACATGATAGTGGTGGAGTAAGTGATGATTCCGGCAGCTACTGCCGCCTTCCGGGAGGTATGATATCGGTGGGTATGCGTACATTTCCCATCATCCTCTGCGCCGCCCTGATGCTCATACCGGTATCGGGTATGAGTGGAGCAGCCGGTGCTTCCGATCGCGAGTTGGATCCTCCCCGCGGGCCGGGCGATGTTCCGCCTCCACCCGAGGAAACTCCGGGCGACGCCCGTCGGGCCGTCCCACACCGCATCCTGTTGTTTCTGATATCGGTCCCGGTGTTGGCCCTCGAAGCCTTCTCGATATACGATCCGCGCGAAGCCTACCTGATGTTCCGAAGGGGACTCAAGTATGAAGGTGAGGTTGAGCTGACCGATCTCTACCTGTCACTGACCAGATGGGGCGGAATCATCGGAGTGATCCTGTATTCTCTTCTGCTGGTGACCATCGGCGAATGGGCAGTCCTCATCGCGGCCTCAACATGTGTCCTTTTGCTCGGAGCACTGTTGATTCGCAAGCATCCGGCATGATACCGGTTCCTCCGATGACCTGGTGGGGCCGGACCGGGTGGGCTGTAGAGACACCGACAGAATTGTCAGAGCAGGGCATCTCGCTGCATTGTGCCCGGCAGGGCGTTCTGCTATAATACCGGGTGCCGTAAGCGGATTCCTACGCCGGGGTGGCGGAATTGGCAGACGCGTGCGACTCAAAATCGCATGGGGCAACCCCCCGTGTGGGTTCGACTCCCACCCTCGGCACAGTCCCACGCACCTTCGGGCAGAAGGTGCTTTTCTTATGTCCGAAAGAGACTGGTTGAAATGAGATGACCCGCACCGCCAGCCGTGTCGTATCCGGTGATGAGTCCGTCGATCAACCAGGGCTACACCGTGCTGTCCTCCCGATCACCCAACCCATCGAGATTCCGGAAGACATGGTCCCGCAGGTCGTCGTAGGCAATGGCCCCGGTGGTATGTCCCTTTTCCAGGGTCTGCACTGCCAGCCCACCGTAGGACGCGCTCTGTCGCTTCCAGGTCAGTATCCGGTCGTATCGGGCCAGCAATGGAAACACGTGATCACTGTCGCAGCGGGAGAATTCGTCGGAGAAATTCAGCAATCGACGGATCAACTGCCGTTCCTCCTCGTCTAACCGGACCACGGCACGTGCATATATCGAGTCCAGAAACGCCTCATCCATCGCCAACCCCGCCAGCATCGGCAGATAAAGGTCAGCTGAATCATAGAAAACGTGATGCAGGTTGGTGACAAAGCCTCCCAGGCTGCTGCCGCTCAACGCAATCGTGCCCACTCCTTCAGTTCGCAGAGCGCTGACCAGTAGTTCCAACAGGGTCACAGAAGCGGCCAGCATGGCCATCCATCTCTGCAGATCTGCGTTTCCGTGTGCGAAGTCGGCGCGGGAGGAGTGCCAGGGAGCACGAACGGCGAAGAGATTCAGGCGTCGACAGCGGGCATCGTCAGCTGGGAAGATGCGGCTGAAGCCATAATCATAGGGAATCTCAGATGCACCATGATGATATATTACTGCCGGAGCGTCACTCCCTCTCCATCGCTCCCGGCGAACGACGGCAGTCAGGCGCCCCGCGGCGGTGTCCACCTCCATCTCCAGTTCATCCGGCATATCCGACAGTCCGAGCAACTCCCCGTAAGCGGTCGCCTGCAGATGGGTTGCCAGTGGAGCAGAATCCCTGCCATCACGGAAGTATTTGGCGAAGAACATTGCGCCCAACCGGATAGCCATCTCATCTATCAGCGCATGGATATTCATGATCTCACCCAATTTCTCTTATTCCCATATATCTTACTTTGCAAGCTGTTTACGGTCAATCCTTGCCTTTGATATCCATTTGAGGCACCGGGAAGTTGTGCCGGCCGCCCGGGGAGGGCGCAGATCCCTGCAGGATATGCTCATTGCCGCGTCCAATAAATCAGGAAGACCTATGTGCAAAAGGAGGCACATGAATGAGCAAATTTCACCTATTCCCACCAGACCGCGTTCATCACACCTGGGCCCGGGACAACGAGCCGGTTCTGGAAGTAGATCCGGGCGATACCGTGTTCTACGAAACTCGCGATGCCACAAACAACCAGGTGCAAAGGGACACGACGGCAGAAGAGTTGAGTAACCTTAACTGGGAGACCTTCTATCCACTGGCCGGCCCCCTCTACGTGCGGGGAGCTGAGCCTGGTGATGCCCTGGCAATCGACATACTGGATGTGCAGCACCGCGGCTGGGGATGGACGGGAATCCTGCCGGATGCCGGTGTCCTGCCCGACGAGTTTCCCGACCCACACATTCGCATCTGGGACACATGCGACGGCGAGTACGCATATATGAACGATTTTGTCCGGGTCCCGATCGACCCCTTCCCGGGGGTAATGGGTGTACCCGCTGATGTGGAGGGAGAACTGACGCCAATGCCGCCCCGGCACGTGGGAGGCAACATGGATTGCCGCCACCTCACCGCCGGCACCACGCTCTATCTGCCCGTCGAGGTGGAAGGGGGACTGTTCTCACTGGGTGACGGCCACCTGGCGCAGGGAGATGGTGAAGTGTGTGTCTCGGCCATCGAGGGTGACCTGGGAATCTCCTGCCGCTTTGACGTGATCAAGAACCTGGAGCTGGCTGCTCCAGAGCTGGAAACACCGCCAGGTTCATTAACTCCCTTCGGCGATGAGCAGGGCTTCTTTGCCACCATGGGTGTGGCCGATGATCTGATGGTGGCTACCAGAGACGCGGTCCGCAATATGGTGCAGCGAATCGTGCAGATGTATGGGCTGTCACGGGAAGATGCATACATGTTGGCCAGTGTGGCAGCCGATCTCAAGATCACCGAAGTGGTTGACCCGAACTGGATAGTGGCCCTGTATATGCCGAAGGCGGCATTCCTGCGCGAACCCCCGGAAATGCACCGCCTCTCGTGCCGCTGAGCGGCCATCTCCCCCGGAAGGCGGAGAGCTTCACCGTGAGCGCACCGCGTTGCGGGAAAATGGTCGGCCTTACTTGACCGCCGGATGATTCAGGCCCAGTCCGGACCCGGAGAGGAAGGAACTTGTGCACGGATTGCGACTGATCTGCAATTACCGCGATCATGACTCCCGACGGCGGAGTTTCTGCCGTCTCGCGCGTGAGATATTCGGAATAGATTTCACCGAATGGCATGCACGGGGTTTCTGGGATGAGCGGTATGTGTGTCATTCCCTGGCTGATGGAGACCGGATAGTGGCCAATGCCTCCACAAATGAGCTGCAGTTGATTCTCAGCGGGGATCGTATTCGTGCCGTACAGATAGGAACGGTGATGACCCACCCGGATTATCGGGGCCGCGGTCTGGGCCGCCGGCTCATGGAGAGTGTGCTCGCGAGGTGCCGCGCCGGGGATACCCCGGCCTATGTGCTGGGAGATCGAGAGGTGGCGGGCTTCTATGAGGCGACTGGTCTGAAATCCAAACCCCAGAGCAGCTTCGTCGCTGGCGCACCATCTGGAGGAGACCCGGATAGTGGCCTTCGGCGACTCGGACGCTCGGAACCAGATCTCAGTCTGATCCACAGCATGGCACTCAAACGCCAACCGGTTTCCCGCCTCTTTGGCGTCCTGGGCGCAGAGCACATTCTCATGTGGTACTGCTTCAACGTGCTGCGCGGATGCTTCTACCACGCCCCCGCGCACGACGCCGTGGTGGTCGCCCGCTGGGATAACGACACACTGCACCTTCTCGATGTGGTATCCTCCCGGACCGTCGATTTCTCCCGCCTGATCTCGGATATCTGCGGCCGGAAGACGCGCAGGGTCCGGTTCCATTTCATCCCCGACAGAACAGGCCTCAGAGCATGCTGCCGGGAGGATTCCCGTGGTGATGTAATCCTGGCTGAACCAGAGCTCCTCTCTGCTCTCCCCCAGAACTGTCTACACCCCGCCACTGGGCAGGCATGACGTGCGAAACTGGCCCGCGCAATCCATGGATATGCCCAGCGCGCACTATGATAGGGGTGGCTGCTGCGCAGGCAGCACCGGGTCACATGGAGGACCGTAGCGCACATGGTCCGATGACCCCTCACATCATCTGCCAGAAGAAGACCTCTATCCGCCGGCGTATCCACCCGGAGATGAGGCGTCGGGTGGGAGCCAGAAGGCAGGCAAATCCGACTGCATCCGTCATCAGTCCGGGCGTTATCAGCAGCAGCCCGCCCGCCAATACGATCCCCGCATCGAGCAGCGACTGGGAGGGGATCTGCCCCTGCCCCACCTCGGCCCGAATTCTCCGGATGGCGGCGGCCTCTTCACGGGAGGCAAAGAAGGCCCCCACCACCCCCGTGACCAGCACCACGGCAACTGTCTGCATCGTCCCGATCTGGCGCCCGACCTCCAGCAGCAGCACAAGTTCGGCCAGGGGAACGATGGTGAGGACGAACAGAATGCGCCAGAAACCAATCATAGGTTACCACTCTTTCAATCGTCCTGAGCAGCGGGTGGACAGTAACTAACTCGCCCTTCTCCCAGGACGGAGTCGATAGCCTCGAACAGCTTGCCGTCCGGCGCCACCCGGTAGGCATTGCCCGCGAGGATCACGCGATCCTGTTCCGGCATACACAGGTAGACCGCTGAATCTCCCGTATACTCGCGCAGAACGAAACGGAGCTGCTCCAGCTTCTCATCATCTGAATCGACAAAAATATACAGCTTGCCGCAGCTGTCGGGGCGGCGGAGATCCTCGGCGATGACGCTCACCTCATCACCCCGGTGAGACACTTTCCCGGTCACCAGCACAACTTCCTCGTCCTGCAGCAGGTCAGTGTATTCGCTGAAGACATCCGGAAAGACCACGACCTCAACCTGCCCGGCCAGATCCTCCAGAGTAATGAAGGCCATGGTCTCCCCCCGGCGGGTCAAAATCCTGGACTGAGCGACTATGAGTCCCCCCAGGGTTACGGGGGAATCGCGATTGAGCGACTGCAGCTCCTCCGTATCGCTGGTGACCTCTTCCCGCAGCGCATCGCGCCATTCGTCGAGCGGGTGGGCCGAGAGGTAAACCCCGAGCATCTCCTTCTCGTGCCGTAGCCTTTCATGGGTCGGAAGCGGCTCTGCTTCGGGGAGATCATCCTCGCTATCGGTAGAGGGCCGCTCATCCTCTCCCCCGACCTCGAACAGGGACACCTGCCCCATCTCGCGGCGACGCTGCAGGCTGGCGGCAGAAGACAGCAAAGATTCGTAACCTGCCAACAGGCGCGCCCGGGAAGGGTGCAGAGAGTCAAAAGCTCCGGCCAGAATCATGCATTCCACCGCCCTTTTGTTGAGGGTCTTCACGTCAACGCGCTCAAAGAAGTCACGCACGCCCAAAAACTCACCGCCCTCATCCCGTTCCTGCACAATGGCGTCGATGGCCGGACGGCCCAGATTGCGAATGGCCGCCAAACCGAACAGGATTCGATCATCGTGCGCGGCGAAGTTTCGTCCACTCCGGTTTACGTCTGGGGGGAGAACCTCGATATCCATGCGGCGGCACTCGGAGATGTATCGGGCCACCTTATCGCTGTCGCCCATTACACTGGTCAGAAGCGCGGCCATGAATGCCACGGGGTAATTTGCCTTCAGATAGGCAGTCTGATAGGCCAGAAGGGCATAGGGAGCAGTGTGAGCACGGTTGAATCCGTAATCGGCGAACTTCTCAATGAAACCAAACAGCTGCACCGCCACATCTTTACTGTGACCATTTTCCTGACATCCCTCGATGAACTTCTCCTTCATCGACTCCAGGACCTCCGGCTTCTTTTTCCCCATGGCCCTCCGGAGGATATCCGCCTCTCCGAGACTGAAACCGGCTATGACAGAGGCTACCTGCATCACCTGCTCCTGATACACCATGATTCCGTAGGTGTCGCGCAGTATGGGCTCCAGATCGGGGTGCAGGTATTCGATGTCCTCGGGGTTGTGCTTGTTGTGCACGAAGGTGGGGATGTTCTCCATGGGACCGGGCCGGAACAGGGCCACCGCCGCTATCACATCCTCAAAGCTGGTGGGCCTCAAGTCATGCAGCAGATCCTGCATGCCGTCCGATTCCAGCTGGAACACTCCCTCGGTCTCTGCCCGCGCAACGAGCCCCAGGGTCGAGTCATCATCCATGGGGATCTCATCAATGTCGAGTCTCTGCCCGGTGCTCTCCTCAACTATGGAGCAGGCCTCCTCTATCACGGTGAGGGTGCGCAGACCAAGGAAGTCCATTTTCAGGAGACCCAATGACTCCAGGGTACCCATGGGAAACTGCGTCACTATCGATCCATCGCCCATGCGCTGGAGAGGAACGTACTCTTCCAACGGTTGCTCGGTTATGACCACCCCAGCCGCATGGGTGGAGGCGTGCCGCGGCAGCCCCTCCAGTGATCCGGCTATGTCGATGATATTGCGCACGTCATCATCTTCATTGAATGCCTTCTTCAGGTCAGACGCCTGTTCCATGGCCTCATCCAGACTTATTCCGATCTGGGAGGGAACCATCTTGGCTATCTCGTCGACCTGGCTGTATGGGTGATTGAGCGCCCTGCCCACGTCACGTATGACGGCCCGGGCCGCCATGGTCCCAAAGGTGATGATCTGCGCCACACAGTCCTCGCCATATTTGTCCACCACGTAATCGATGGCTTCATCCCGGCGCTCGTAACAGAAGTCTATGTCGATGTCCGGCATACTGACCCTTTCGGGATTGAGAAATCGCTCAAACACCAATTTGTACTCGATGGGATCAATGTTGGTTATCCCGAGAACGTAGGAGACGAGACTGGAGGCCGCCGAACCCCGCCCGGGACCCACAGCTATATCCTGTTCCCGCGCGAAGCGGACGAAATCCCACACAATGAGAAAGTAGCTGGAGTACCCCATCTGCTGAATCATATCCAGCTCATACTGCAATCTCTCCCACACTTTTTCGTCGGGGTCGGCATACCGCTCCTGCAGTCCCCTTTCGCACAGATGCGTCAGATAGTCCCTCGCATCCTCGAATTGATCGGGTATGGAAAACTCGGGCAGATGCAGCTGGGAGAAGTCGAAATCCACCTGGCATCTCTCTGCTATGCGCCCGGTATTCTCCAGAGCCTCCGGATGGTCGGAAAACAGAGCCCGCATCTCGTCCTCTGATTTGAGATAAAACTGATCGTTGGGAAACTGCAACCGATTTTCCTCGTCCACCGTCTTGGCAGTTTGTATGCACAGCAGTACGTCATGGGCCGCAGCGTCATCGCGCTGGAGGTAATGGGTATCATTGGTGGCGACCAGCCCCACGCCCATCTCCTCAGCCAGGTCGACCAGGACTTCGTTTACCCGCTGCTCGTCCGATAGACCATGATCCTGCACCTCGAGGAAGTAGTTATCGGGACCAAAAGTATCCCGGTACCAGCGCACCGTTTCCCGTGCCTGTTCCATCTGCCCCCCCAGAATGAGCCGGGGAACTTCGCCCGCCACGCAGCCGGACAGAGCTATCAGACCTTCCGAGTACTTTTCGATTATCTCCCGGTCACACCGGGGCTTGTAGTAGAGTCCCTCTATGTAAGCGCGGGAAACCAGATGCATTAGATTGCGGTAGCCAGTTTCATTCTCGGCCAGA
This sequence comes from Clostridia bacterium, assembly GCA_003551365.1. Classification (GTDB taxonomy): domain Bacteria; phylum Bacillota; class Sulfobacillia; order SLMV01; family SLMV01; genus PWGR01. The sequence goes on along the minus strand of PUMM01000137.1, from coordinate 5,195 downwards.
ACCACCAGATGATACGGATTCTCATCCTTGCCCGCCTCCCGATCAAACCGGGTACGGCGAGCCACGTACAGCTCGCAACCTATGACGGGATGAATTCCTGCCTCCCGGGCCTTGCGGTAGAAATCCGTCACACCGTAAAGCACCCCGTGATCGGTGATGGCCAGAGCAGACATGTTCTGCTCTACAGCCGCATCGACCAGTTCGTCAATGCGGCTGGCCCCGTCCAGCAGGCTGTACTCAGTATGATTATGCAGATGAACAAACATGAAATCCTCTCCCAATTCTTCGTATTATTGCGAAGCCACCCGGCATATTCTTCATAGCAGACGACCCGCGGGGGCCATCCCATTTGCGTGAGGAGCCGGATCGCACATGAATGACTTCGTTGTTCAGATGGTTCTCTCCTTTTCCATCTCCATCGGCATGCTGCTGGGCGGCGCCCTCCTCGGATCACTGGGCTCGCTGCTGATCGGGGGATACCCGGCTACCACCATGCTCGATGTCGCGGAGCGAATTCGAATGTGGGCAGCAGTAGCTGCCATCGGTGGTACCTGGCGCCTGTTCGAGCTCGCGCTGTGGGAAAGACAGTTTCCCGATCTGGCGCAGCAAATCCTCATCGTCATCGCCACTTTCGCCGCCGCCCACCTGGGATACACCCTCATACAATGGGTGGTGCGAGCAGCATGAGCACCCCGAGACGCCGCGTCCTGGCAGTCTTCCTCCTGGGCATGATCGCGGGCGGAGCTCTCACGGCTGCTGCAGCAGCTGCGCAGGTGGAGCGGGTCTCTCTGCAGCGAGACCTGTTTTTGAGGACGGCCCGGGAACAGCGTCAGCAGCTGGACCAGATGCGCACCCAGCTGGAGGAGTTCCAGACCCGTCCCTCTATTGAATCGGTAGAGCTTCACCTCGTCAATCTCGGTGAGGAGCGCTCGGGCACCGCCCTCGCCCTGCAGGAGAAGCTGCAGCCCCTGGGTAATCCACTGATCGGCAAAATGCTGGACGAGGTCGATCCGTCGCTGCTCAAAAACATCTTTCATGAAAGGCGGGTCATGCACAATGAAACGGAGTTTGAACTTGCGGTACAGACCATAATCGTGGCTCCGACCACCCACTTTCACCTACTGGTAGGTGATGACTGAAGAGGAGCTGCTCACCCCACCTCTCGCTTCCTCTCACCTTCACGATACCAGACACACAGGGGGCTCAGAACACATCTTTCGCACCGCGGTCTTACGGCCAGGCACACGGTGCGCCCATGCTCCAGGAGATTGAGGTGCAATGCAAGGGCAAGCCCCTCCGGCATGTGCGGGGCCAGTTCGCGGTGGATCCTGTCCGGTGGAGCGTTTTCGGCCACCAGACCGACCCTCCGCGCTATCCGGGCGACATGCGTATCCACGGGAAACACGTCTCTCTCCAGCCCGAACAGCATGACACAGGCCGCCGTCTTGATGCCGACGCCGGGTAAACCGGTCAGATAGTTCAGGGCATCCTCATCATTGCAGTGGTGCAGCTGCTCCAGGCTGTATTCACCCGTGTCCTCCCTCACCTGCCTCAGCACTGCCCGTATATAGGAGGACTTCTGCCGGGCGAGACCCCCGGGCCGCAGTATCTCCTCAATGGCCGCACGGGGCGCCTCCAGCAGGGCGGATGGGCTGGGGAAAGCTTCGTTGAGGCGCGCCCAGATTTCTCGCGTTCGACTATCGCTGCTCGCCTGGGAGAGAATTGTCACCAAAAGGGTGCCCAGAACGTCGTCCGGTTCTCCCGACAGGGAAGGATTCTCCCGGTAACTACTCCCGCGGCCGTGCTCACGTTCCAACACCTCGGCCAGCTCCCCCAGCCGCCGCGGCAGATCCTCGTCACCTCTCACTGACTCTCACCTCCTCGACCAGGTGACGGAAATGCGTTCCCCGGTCACGGTAGTTCGCAAATGCATCAAAACTGGCACAGGCCGGCGACATAATTACTACGTCTCCCGGTCGCGCCCGTTCCCGGGCCAGGGCAAAGGCCCCGTCCAGATCGCCGGCGCGCACGACATCCAGCCTCTGCTCCCCTTCTGCCGACGCACAGCGGCGCAGGGCGGCCTCAATGGCATCGGCTGTGTCCCCCATCAGTACCACAGAACGAATCCTTCCATCCTGCAGGGCGGCCGACACATCCTGGCCTATGGCCGCAAAATCCAGACCCTTGTCATACCCTCCCATGAGAACGATCATGGGGCGCCTGTAGCTCCGCAGCGCCGCCCTCGCCCGCTCCGGGGAGGTAGCTATGGAATCATTGACGAACAATACTCCCGCTATCTCGTCTACCTCCTCCAACCGGTGAGGAACCGGGGCAAAGGCCAGACATCCCCTCCGTACAGCCTCAAGTGAAACTCCCGCACGTCGGGCCAAAACAGAAGCGGCCAGGACATTACCCACGTTGTGCATGCCCCGCAGGGGCAGGTCTGAGCGCCGGCAAATCAGGTGAAAACCTCGCTCCCGCAGCCAGAGCGATTCGTCGCGATACTCACCCAGAAGAGGAGTGTACAAATCGGCGACATTCGTCTCGCCTGAGGCGGAGAAATATCCCACCTCCGCGGGGGCGCGCTCCCCCAGTTCTCTGGTGAGCGCACAGTCCGCGTTCAACAGGGCAAAATCCCCAGGGGCCTGCCGCATGATCATGCGTGACTTGGCCTGCACATACGCCTCCATGCTGCCGTGCACGTCCAGATGATCTGGTGTGATATTGAGGATGACTCCCAGCTGGGGAACAGAATCGGCCAACTCCAGTTGAAAGCTGGATATCTCCAGAACCACCAGGTCATCCGGCGCGATTTCCGGTAACCTGTCGGTAAGCGGTCTGCCTATATTGCCGCCCAAATGAACTGTTTTGTGGTCCTGCTGCAGCATGTCGGCCACGAGAGAAGCGGTCGTGGTCTTGCCCGAGCTGCCGGTGACCCCGATCATCCTGGCGGGGCATAGGTTCATGAACAGGGCCAGCTCGCTGGAGACGCGGCAGCCCATTTCCCGGGCTCTGTGCAGCTGCGGGATATCCTTCCGCATGCCCGGGGTGACAAATACCCAGTCGAAACCCGGTTCAACAATATCCTCACCAAAGCGCTGGAGATAGCCGTCACCTAAGCACCCATACTCCACTGGGGGCGATATTTCGTCCCAGTTTTCTCTCATCTCGGCGAGGGATTTTTGATCATAGGCGAGGATTCTCACGTGGCGACGCGCGAGATAGGATGCCAGGCTGCGATTGCTCACCCCCAGTCCGAGGAGGGCAGCTCGTTCGCCCGGTTGTGGCTGTGCGCCTGCGCATCTCTGGGCCATGGATCGAGACCTCTCCTGAACAGTGAGCCGGGGGTAAAACCACCCCGGCCCACTGAACGGCTGTCAGCTGAGGACGTCCTCCAGCCTGTCCAGACCTTCTTCTATTTGGTCCATCGAGGTTGAGTAAGAGAAGCGGATGTTATCCGGAGCACCGAAACCGCTGCCCGGCACCACGGCCACATAGCTCTCCTCGAGGAGGATTCCCGCCAGCGTATCTGCACTGTCTATCTCACGTCCGCCTATCTCTGTGCCGATCAATGAGCTGACGTTGGGAAATACGTAGAAGGCTCCCTCGGGGGCCTCACATTCGAAACCAGGAATATTCTGCAACCGCTCCGTCATGTACTTGCGCCGCCTGTTGTACTCTTTCACCATCTCGGTAACCGGATCTTTCGGACCTTCCAGAGCGGCCAGCGCAGCCCACTGCGATATTGAAGTGGTGTTGCTGGTGGTCTGCCCCTGGATTGTCGTCATCGCACTTATGACGTCCGAGGGCCCAGCGGCATAGCCAATCCTCCAGCCAGTCATCGCATAGGCCTTGGAAACCCCATTTATCACGACTGACAGGGGCTTCATTTCAGGTGCTGCAGTCGGGAGACTAACATGTTCCGCACCGTCGTAGACCAGAGACTCATAAATCTCGTCCGTAATGGCCCAGACCTCATTGTCGGCCATGACCGCTCCCAACTCGGCCAGTTCATCGCGCGTGTAGGCACGGCCCGTGGGGTTGCTGGGGCTATTGAGGATGAGGGCGCGCGTCTTCGATGTAATGGCATCCTCCAGCATGTCGGGCGTCACCTTGAACTCGGTCTCCTCCGTGGTCTGAATGATGACCGGAACTCCGCCTGCCAGCTTCACCTGCTCGGGATAGCTTACCCAGTAGGGAGCAATAACTATGACTTCGTCGCCCTCATTGACCAGAGCCATCAGGGCATTGTAAATACACTGCTTGGCTCCCACCGAAACGATGACCTGCGAGGGATCATACTCCAGCTGATTGTCCTCGGCGAACTTGCGAGTGACGGCCTTCCTCAACTCCGGGATCCCCGGGGCGGGAGTGTATGTAGTCTTGTTGGCGTTAATGGCCTCAATCGCCTTCTCCTTGATGTGCTGCGGCGTCGGGTAGTCCGGCTCGCCCACTCCAAACTTGACGACGTCGTGTCCCTCAGCCACCAGCTCCTGAACACGGGCATTGAGTTCCAGAGTGGCGGAAGGGGTGATCAGCTTCATTCTTTCTGAAACCATCAATAATCCCTCCGTTCCTTGGGTCTGCCGCGGCACCCTATGTCCTGGTCCGCGCATCCTCATCTAATCCATAGTCTACCTTGCTGTGCAGCGCAATCCAAGAGGTTGTGCGGGGATTCAGTATAAACTCACCCACCTCCATCTCTGTACATGCAATACACATAGACATGTTGCCTGCTGCAGGATGAATGCGCTGCCACTCGATGTGTGAGATGATTGAATCTCGTACAGGAGGCCCGGGCAAATGACAGCAGTCAGATTCATTCCCCACATGAGCTCGTTTCTGGGTACCGATTCGCCGGAATAGAATAATTGGATCGCAGCCATATTTGCCCGACACGAACCGCTCTTGGTCGTGCCCCGCCACATCCGGGCAGCAGATGATAAAGTATGCAGTCGACCCGGGGTCAGACACAGGGCACTACAGGGGCGGGAGCTGCGGTGATCGAGATGGGCACCGGCTCTGGAGCATTTACGATCCTGCTCGCCCAGTTCACCGGAAAAACCGGCAGAATATGCGCTTTCGACCGCAGGCATGACATGATAGAAAATGCAAGGAAGCATCTCACCCGGGCCGGCCTTCACCACCGCTGGGCACTGACCATCAGTACCTGCTGGGCCAATCATCGCAGGTTT
>PUMM01000196.1 GCA_003551365.1 Clostridia bacterium | reverse complement strand
TGGACCACTTCAGCAAAATGACCATCGTCATAAACGAGGAAGGGGAGCGTGAATTTGCCCTCAACATCACAGTGCCACGGAAAGTGATGGACCTGTTGGGGGTGAAGCCCGAGGTTTATCTGCGGGATCCGCCCAGGTAAGAAGCTGCCTTAAAATGGATCTCAGGAGTTGATTCTTGGACTAGATCTCACATGCTAAATGTGCGTTACAACGGGCCGAACCGAGGGCAAATATCAGCCGCAAATGGCCGAACATATGCATCCGCTCGGCGGTGCGACACCTCCGGTATACAACGGCACCTTTACCGCCGCATTCAGCTGACCCCCGATGGCGGACTCAGATCACGCCGGCAATCCACAGACCACAGGTGGCGAGAAATGACACAACACCGCCGACCAGGGTCGCACCGCCGTAGGCCACTATAGCCTTGTCCACTTCCATATCGGAGAGCGATGTGCAGACCCAGAAATAACTCGAATTGACGTACTTGATCACAATTGAACCGGATGCACCTGCCAGGAGCGCAGCCTCCGCCGAAAGATTCAGGGGACCCAGCATGGGAGCTACCAACGATGCTGCGGCGATCACCCCCACGGTAGACGAGCCGGTAATCATGTTCACGAGCACCCCGATGAGAAACGGTATGACTATGGTGGGAATGCCCGCCCCCACAACACTTTCCGCCACGAAATCCACCGTGGGAGTCTCCTGAATTATGTGACTCAATGATCCACCCAAACCGGTAACCGCAAATATGATGGCGGAAGTGGTCAGGGCCTCCTCCACCCAGTCGCTGACTGCCTCACGGCGCTGCCGTTTTCGAGCCAATCGTACAGCGAGAAGAAGCCCGAGCGACAGGGCAACCACCGGCCAGCCGAGATAGGCCATCACCCGCGTTATGCCGTTGCCATCGGGCCACAATAGCGAAAAGGCGCTGTGCCCTGCAATGAGTATGATGGGAACGATGATGGGCATGTAAGAGGCCACCGTTCCGGGCAGCTCATCTTCTCGACCCTCATCGGCAAATGACTCTCCGGTAAACTCCTCTGACGGAGGAGAATCAATGCGTGCACCTACCAGGATCGCCCAGCCCCAGCATCCCAGGGCACCGAAGAAGCACACCACAGCTCCGTAAACAATGACCATACCCAGATCTGCCCCGAGCACGGCAGCGGCGGCAAGAGGACCTGGGGTGGGGGGAACCACGGCATGGGTCAGCTGCATCGCGCCCACCAGCCCGGAGGCCATGAGGCCCATGGAAACGCCAAATTCCATGGCCGCCGAATGTACCAGAGGATTGACTATCACGTATGCGACGTCACCAAAGATGGCGACGCCCAGGACGTAACCGGTAAAGGTGAGGGCGAGAGGCATCTTGGATCTTCCGATGAGATCAACCATACTGAGGGTAATTCTCTCAATTGCACCGGTGTGCTTCATCGCCTCGGCAATGATTGAGCCCAGAACAATGACCACGCCTATGCTACTGAGAGTCTGACCAAACCCCTCCTCAAACGCCTCGATGAAGGCTTCCTGGTCCACCTGGGGCAAAAGACCAAACAGGAGCACAGGAAGCAGTAGTGCGAGAAACACGTGCCATCTGTAGCGTCCGATGAGAACCAACAGTACGATGATTATTCCCAGAAATCCCGCCAGCGCTATGATCGGATTGTCGGTAACGGTCATCGACTAGCCTCCCCGTCTCGTCTCTTCTCCGGACGGGACTCGGAGCAACCATCAGCGGAGTCTCCGTCTCCGCCTACCACCAGCCACAAACCGAGTGCAACCAGGATAATCGGCCAGTATCTCTCGAGCCCGCCCGGGGCAACCCGGTAATGCCACACGTGCGCAACCTCTACTCCAGCGAGCAGCAGCAGAACCGAGCCGACCCAGAGCAGCCAGCGGCTGGAATATGTCAGTATAGCCTCGGTCAGATAGGCGAGCACTGCTCCGAGACCCAGAATGAGAAAGAGCATGGGCCGGTACATCTGAGGTCCATAAAAATGATGGATGTGCAGATGCACTCCCCAGGCCACTCCAAGCCAACCCAGCAGCACTAACCCCTGGTGCGGAATCACCCAGAGTCGAATCGCCAGAACCGTGAGGCCGGCCATGATCCACATTAAATCCGCCGACAATAAATCGAGCTCCCACAGGAAAATCAGTGCTCCGACAGCCAGCATGATGAGTCCCAGAGTTCGCACCTGCATGAGTGATTCGCCACCCGCCTTCTCAGTCAACAGTCGCGGATTTCTGCTAAACCATACTGCCGCACAGTGGCGCAAATTGCAAGTATGATTGCATCGGACCCCGGCTGAACTCAGCTTCGCCGCGTCGGACGCAAAAATGATATCAACAACAGTAGTAGACCCAATCCCACCAGAACTGCCGGCCACAGGAACCGCGCGTAGGCAAAGGACAAGGCCACTGCCCCGCCCTCCTGCAGGAAGATGAACGCAGAAAATCCCACCAACACCACTCCGGGATATACCGGCCAGTCCGTCTGCCGTCCGACCAGCCTCTCGACCAGAAGTACGAGCAGAAAGCCGATCCCCAGAAACAGAAAGAACAGCCATCCCCCCGCAGCAACGTATCGATCCACAGCGACAAACATTCCCAGGGCTCCGACGCATGCTCCCCCAACCAGCAAACCAGTACGGTATCCACTCAGCAGGTAACCAGCCAGAAGCCCCGCCGCCACCAGCAACAGAAACACTTCACCACTCATGTATCCCATCTGGGCGATAGTCAATATGAATCCGGCACATATGAGAACTGCTCCCCACAGTCGTGCATTCACCACATCATCACTCCCTGGAGCAATCGATTTGCGCCGACCGCAGGCGGACGGGCACTGTCGGCCAGAGCATATCCAGCCCTATATCAAATGATACTCCGTCTGTCGGCCGGCCAGATAGTGCACGTCATCTCCGGTGAACGCCACATCCTGTTCCAGGGCCGCCAGTACCGGCTGTCCGTTCCACTCGGGAACCGGGTGCGATGCACTCAACTCCAGTGCATAGCAAGTATCGGCATAAAGGGGATAGTCACCCCGTCCCGAAACCCCGTCCTGCTTGTCCCACAACCCTATGGTGGGGCCGGCTCCGTGCCCGTGGACACCTATCGGATGGGTATAGATCTTTCCGTCCAGGCCCGCTTCCCTCGCCCTCTCCTGCGCCTTCGCCAGTATCTCGTTGCCAGTGCGACCGGCGACAAACTCGGCCGCGGTTATATCCTGCAGCTGGTTCCCTGCAGCCAGGGCCTCGCGCAGCCCCCGCGGCGCATCGCTTTCGCCGCGACGCAGAACGTAGGCCAGCTGCTGCGTATCGGTGTTGAGGCCCAGATATCGCAGCCCCACATCACAGTGAAGCACATCGCCAGGCTGGATCAGCGCCCTCGAATCCGGCTGGCGAAATGTCTGTCCGTGTGCCTGAATGCTGACGGAAGGATGAAACCAGGCCGACAACCCGAGGTCAGTGATCCGCTGTCTGAACCACCATATGACGTCCTCGCAGGTGGTTATACCCGGATGGATTACGCGACTGGAAAATGCCTCACATATCATGGCGTGGGCAATCTCTACTATGCGCTCGTAGGCATCCAGTTCCTCGGGCATCCGCTTCTCCAGCCACCCAACAGCCAGTCGCTCAGCACTCCCCATCCTCTTTGCATACTTGTCATCCACCGCGTCCATCATACGTAGATATTCCGAGTGCGTCAGGCCATCGCCAAATGGAAACATTTCGGACATGTTAATAGCTATAGCCCCGGGATCGCGATCGCGCACTACACCCGCCAAACACTCCCACTGATCTTCCCGCTCCGGATCCCATGCGCCGCGGTAAAGATCACCGATACCATAGCGAGATAGAGTCAGACACTCTACTTCGTCCGTACCAGTTAGCGAGAAAACCAGGATAGTCCGTCGCCGCGCTGAGAGCATCTCTGCGGGAAGCAGCGACATGATCACAGGATCCTCATTGTACTCCCGAGCCGACACTATCCACATGTCAAAACCCTCGCGTCGCATTACCTCCGGCAGCACTGTCTCCATACGTCGTTTTAACCACTGGTTCCTAATACTCGCTCGCTCCCGCTGTGGCAGGATGCGGTACTGCTTTGCATTCACCACGACATCGCCTCCCCCAAGTCGGTTGCCCCTGAGTACAGACATATCAGGACAAAACCGACTGATTGTTCCGTTACAGCGAACGGTTCGCGCAGAGAAGCAATGCATCGCCATGGGCCCAGCAATGCTGTACTCATTGGCGATGCCAAAGCCAGCCTCTGGCCTCACAGCCAGCTCCTGCCTGCGAAACCGCTCCACATCGCATCTCCTTCTGAAACCATGAGTCCGCAAATGAGGGCCATGGCATGGGCTATATATGTTATGTACGGTTCTGCATAAGTCGGGGCCACTCTGCAGCACACGCTCTACATCACGGAGCCCCGCCCGCGAGCAGAACCGACCGGCAAATACACTCTGCCGGTCGGCCCGGCATCACTTCCCATTTATCTCGTCACTCCTTCATTCTCCACTCCCCCCCATATTTCCCTTCTGGTGCGCACAGCACATCACAGCATCTATGTACAGAAACAGTTCCGTGGGTTATAATGTTTGGGATGCGAAATACTTACCCGGTCGGAGGGTGCTTACAGTTATGATTCTCAAGAATCCTCGATTAACTTTGCTGTTTATCACCCTCTTTCTCGTCATGTTGGGGTTCGGCATCGTCATCCCCCTCCTCCCTTTCGCAGTTCGCGACCTCGGAGCATCATCGATGGATATGGGGCTGCTGGTAACCGTGTGGGCCGGTGCCCAGTTCATCGTGGCACCTCGCTGGGGGACGTTCTCCGATCGCCGGGGGAGACGACCGGCCATCATAATCGGCCTCATTGGTTTCGGTGCAGGCTTTGTGCTGATGGGCTTCGCGACTGAACTGTGGATGTTCTACGTGGCTCGCATCATAGGGGGACTGATCTCTGCCTCAACCATGCCGGCAGCCAAGGCTTACATAGCGGATATAACCCCACCGGAGGAACGCAGCGCCAGCATGGGACTGCTGGGAGCGGCCTTTGGACTCGGATTCATGCTGGGCCCGGCCATCGGTGGGATGCTGGCTCCTCTCGGCTTCCGGTTTGTGTTCTTCGGAGCCGGGCTTTGCGGATGGTTCACCGCCATCATAGTTCATCTGGTTCTGCCGGAACCAGAGGTCAGAACCGAAAGCGGACTGGGTGGTCGCTCCGCCCTGGGAGCTCTCATGGAAAGCGTGCGTCAGCCCTATGCCGTTCTTTACTGGATCCCTTTTGCCATGAACTTCGCGGGCAGTGCACTCACCACCATGATGGCCTTTTACCTCATGGACCGCTTCGCAGCCACTGAGGCCACGGTCGGACTGGCCTTCACCATCAGCGGCGCGGCCGGCGTTCTGACCCAGGGGATCCTGATAGGACCCGCTCTGCGCTGGCTGGACGAGTTCAAGCTGCTGCGGCTGGGAATGATTCTGGCAGCCATTGGATTCGTGGTCTTCACCCTATCCCCGGCCATCTCATTGATCCTCTTCTGCGTCGGCTTCATCAATGTGGGAGTGGGGTTGGGAAGGCCAACGGTTACGTCATTGCTCTCCAACATCACCGAGTTGAGCCAGGGAGTCACCATGGGATTGCAGAGCTCATTTGATGCGCTGGGGCGAATGATCGGGCCGCTCTGGGCCGGGCTGGCGCACGCCTGGTTCGCAGAAGCCCCATACATATCCGCCGCTGTGGTATATCTCGCCGCCCTCCTGTATCTGCAACGCAGCAAGGCATCCCTGACCACCAGTCCGGCGCGCGATGTCGCCTTACTCAAACACGGAGGTGTGAGCGTGGGCATCGCCGCACACCGAGAGGACCAGCCGGCCGACCCCTGAGCCCAGGATTCGGCCGATTTCGATGTGGATCATCAGCGCGGGTAAAGCCGCCTGAGACCCGCCGCAACGCCAGCCTCGCGAGCCGCACGATACTCCGCCGGCCGGATGGGC